>JAVCCM010000052.1 GCA_030765455.1 Candidatus Electryonea clarkiae
CAGCAGGGGGATAGTAAACGTACATGATAGTATCAGCAGGATTGTAACTGTAAAACAGTTTATATGGATCAATTGACGGGCCTCCCCAGTAGTTATTGGTACAGGGGTAGTCAAAGTGCGGCTTCGAGGCGGCGGTGTAGTTGAGAATACTGTTATTCCCGGCACAGAAGATATTATTTAAACCGTTATTAGTAACCGGGAAGTACATGTAAGTAGTGGCGAACTGGTAACCGGCGTTATCCTCAAGTGTGTTGCGCTGGTAAAGCGATGGTTGGGCGCTGCTGGTACAGCTCAAGCCATGAGTGCCGTTATCGCTGATGATGCAGCTTGAGATGGTTGGAGATGAATTATTGCATCGAACTCCCGATTTGAGGTTATCGGTAAAGTCGCTCCAATAAACCGTTCCACCAGATTCATAGAAGTATAACCCGCTTTCATCGTTGTATGTAGATTCTGTGGAATCGATGGTGACATTGTTGGAGTACTTGATATAGATGCCATAGCTCCCGGCACTGTCAACCGTCACATTACTGATCAACGAATTGTCACAATCATCCAGGTAGATGCCTTCATCAGTCGTATTCGAAATATCGCAGTCATAGATATAGACGACCGAATTATCGCCGTGGATACCAATATCCACATCGTCAAACGTGTTTCCATGGTATTCACTTATATCAGAAGCAGTCGCGACGTCATTGACATATATCCCCTTCTCACCGCCGGTGAATTCGCAGGAATCAACATCCAGCTCAGTACTGTCCTGGTAAACCCCCCAATCACAATCTGTGAAAGTGACATGGGAAATCCTGTTATCGTCATTCAATGAATCAATTGCGTGAAGCCCAACTTCGGCATTTTCAATCTGACAATAGTCTATTGTTATCTCACCTTTTTCAGTATCAACCTTCTGTCTTATACCCTCCCAGGTTTCAGTTGAATCTTCACAGTAAAATATAACTTCATTGCCTTCAGTACCATTAACAACAAGTCCGCCGTAAACATCTATGTAAACATCAGGATCGATCATAACATAAGTATCATTGCTGATTGTTAATGTAACTCCTTCATTCACAATCATGGAATCCGTAATGTAATAATAACCTTCATTCCAAGTGGTATTTTGAGTAATTAACGGGTCGATAATAATAGGAGAATCACCAAAATAACATGTATCTCCTTCACCCTCTAATTCCATTATGTCTTCTGCAAAGACCACATATCTTGCCCATGTACCCTCAGGATAATTTGTAGGATAACCAGGAGCGTAAACTGAAAAAATATCATCAGTATATCCAGTAGAATCACTGACTACGGCGCCGGTAGTGAGAAGCCATCGTCTGCGATTTTTATATAACTTTGACTCAATCTTATTCCATTCTACATCTGCTGATTCACTGTTGTCCCATTCAAGTCTTGGAATAATATAGTCTGCATCTTCAGGATCTTCAATTCCTGTGGCGGTTAGATTTGTTGGTTCAAGTGGCGGACCATTTGCCAGGGCGAGCGCTCTAAATGCGTCCACCATGCCATTACCATACATATTCCTGGTAAAATCATTCTCTACTCCGAAACAGTCTTCATGCCATACAGCTGATTCATATAAGATTTCTTGAATTTCACTTACACTAAGCGATATATCTACTTGTTTAATCAATGCGACAACACCAGCAACAATCGGTGCAGCGGCTGAAACTCCACGAAAATAAAGATATCGGTGCGGATAATAGGAAATAGTATAAATAGAATCACCCGGAGCTGCGATATCTACGAATTCACTTGTATCAGGACTTTGAACCGGGCGATATAACTCATCATTAACTGAATCATATCCAACAGAACTGACTGCGACTATTAATGTATCATAAAGTGGCATTTGCGAATTCTCCTCAGCGTTACTAAGGCCACCCACGACTACTGCACCTCTATTATATGCAGTTATAAGCGCATCTTCCATAGGATTGCCAGAACTGTCAGGACCCCATTCTGGATAAACGAAATGCCAGCTGCAATTGATTACATCAACTGTTAGGTCTCCAGCCAGATATGCTAACTCCTGTGCTAGATGTCTCACATTCGCTGTATCAACTCTTGCATTTCCTATCCTTACCTTAACTCTCGCCCCCCATGCAACGCCGGCAACGCTTCTAACTGTATCAGTTATGTCATTATTTATGTTAGCACAGATAATTCCAGCAACAGGGTTTCCATGCTCTGGGTTATTACCCCCAGTTTCAGATCCATTTTCTATTAATCTTCCAGTAAAATCTTCATGTGGAAAATTAAATCCAAAATCTATTACGCCAACGATTATACTATCGGCGTGTGAAATCTCCCAGGCTTCTGAAGCATTGATGTCATATAATTGATTGTTTGTATTGTTTAGGTGCCATTGAACACCATTCACAAAAAACGAATCGTTGGGAGGGCTACTTTTATAAGCGAAAAAATCTTTTAGGACCATTATTACATCATCTAATGGCTCGATCACAGAAATCGCATCATCCAAACTAGTAGTATCAAAGTAAATAGTATACCACTGGGACATATCGGGAATTGTAACGTATTCTCCTTTTACTCTTGACCAGACAAGAGTATCTCCCAATTCGAAGAAAGGAAATAACTTTTCTATTGTATCAGCATTTATCACGATTAATGAATCCAATACTTCAGCATCTTTAATAGTGCTGCTATCTATTACGGCAATTGAATCTCCTTCAGAAAATGAGACTATTCCCGGTTCAAATTTAATAACTAATATTCCAGGTACCTCATCCCCTTCCTCGAGTGCTGAGATTGTCACTACAAAAATTGCTAATAGCAATGTTGCAATCAAGAGCCCTATCTTCAACAGGTTTAATAATCCTCGCGACATCCTTGTCCCCTTTCAATTCTTGTGATTGTAGCCTGGATGACTTGCATCCAGAATCCATAAAAAAATAACAACTGTGATAAAATCATTCCCGGATGCAATACACCAGAGGCGTACAAGTCCATCCGAGCTACAGTTGCTATCTTATTAACAGAATCTTCTTCGACCGGTTAAAATTGTCCCCGGTTATTCTGCATATATATGTTCCACTTGCTATGTTCTGTCCGAAGTTATCTTTACCATTCCATGGAATCTGATGCATACCTTTTTGATAATATACATTTTGCAACACTGCCAATCTTTGGCCCACAATATTATATATTGATAGTTCAATAAAAGAATTCTTCTCTATATTGAACAAGATGTTTGTCTGTTGGTTGAAGGGGTTTGGATAATTTGTTAGCAGGGTTACGTTCACAGGCAAAATTTTGTCACCGAAATCTTCGACCGGCTGAATAAATCCTCCATTCATGGTTTTCAATACACAAGAATGATCATTGTAAAAATAATTATGTCCTCCTGTAATCCATCCGGTTGTCGAATTTATGAAATCGACATCGGAATAAGAGTATTCACCGGTTATTTCATAATTTTGCCAATGGTTCCCACCATCTATGGTGAAATAGCTAACACCAGAATATCCAACAGCCCAGCCGATTAGAGAATCAGCAAAAGTTATCGAATTGAACTGGTGACCGGCTCTTACGTCAAGCATCTCCCAGTTTTCACCCCCATCTTCAGTTCTCCAGATTATTCCAGTGCCAAACATAGGAGCATCAGCAAATACTTCATCACCACCAACAGCATAACCCGTATCTGAATTAATGAAAAAGATATCTGAAATGTCCCATCGATCAACAACTTGATCAAAAACTTCCCATGATTCACCACCATCAGTTGTCTTAATCATATCACGGCCATTTGAAAGCCATCCTTCATTATTATTTAGAAAAAAGATCGGATGAATCAACCTGACATCCTCTATTTCTTGAACTTCCCAATCATCACCCCCGTTTGTGGTGACCAGAAGACCGCTAATGTTCCCTGTAATCCAACCGGTATCCCGGTTTACAAACCAAACATCACCGAATCCACGTTGGTGACCAACCGAATCAACGTCCTGCTCAAACCAATTTTCACCGCCATCAACAGTAGCAATGATTATATTTCCCACCGCCCAGCCATAAGATTCATCAATGAAAAAAACGTCATAAATCCTGGGAAATAAATTCTCCGGAACCTCTTGGATATTCCAGGTATTTCCACCATCATCAGTTTTGTACACGTGATTAAATTCTCCGACCATCCATCCGGTAAGACTGTCGATAAAACAAGAAGAAAATATATATCCCTTATACTCACGGGAATGCTGATTCCAGGTTTCCCCGGAATTAAATATCTCGTACATCTTGCCGTTATTCCCGACCGCCCAACCATCCTGGTTCCGAAAATGTATCGACAAGGCAGTTGACAAACCTTCTAACGGTGCCCAATTTTCACCAGCATCGAATGTCCTGAAAATCCTACCACTCGAAACAGTTACTATGATAGTGTCAGCGTTAATAATAGCGATGTCATATGCCGATACTCGAAGGGACTCCTGATATTCCCATGTCCTTCCGCCGTTTGTGGTTTTTATGAGGCCATAGGTACAGAGACCCCAACCAGTGGAATCATCAACGAAGGCAATTGAAGTCTCGAAAGACCAACGTCCTGCATTATGCCTCTGACTTTCCCAAGTTTCGCCTGCATCTTCTGTATGAAGAATTGTTCCA
>JAVCCM010000045.1 GCA_030765455.1 Candidatus Electryonea clarkiae
CATCGCCTGTGGGACGGTTATAAACACTTTCAATCACCTGTAAGCCTGTAAGGTCACCAGCCAACAACTGACCGGAAAGCATGGCAATCGCCACAACTGCTATCACTATTCGCTTCATCTTTATACTCCTTTGTACCGTTTATAGCTGTTATCGAAAATCCTCCGACATTAGGAGCGCGGGCGTCCCTGCCCGCCTTCAAACTAAAACGATTATAATCAACGGCGAGCAGGGACGCCCGCGCTCCTGAAAAATGAATATAACCAGTCAGAGTTTCAATAATTGCTATGCTATTAGAGTTATTTTCTGTTTTTGGAAAACAGTTTAGCCCTCACAATGATCAACGCCATCACAGTCAGTGTTCCGGAAAAACTGGTGAACATGTTCATCGAGACGAGTCCGCCCAATTCACGGTTTGGCGGGAACACCGAGAACAACAGCACCATGAATCCCGCAATTACGACAACGGCGTTAAATGTAATCGCTCGTCCGCTGTGTGACATTGTCTTGGTGAGTGACTGTTCGATATCACCGTTGCTCCGCAGGTTGACCCTGTATCTGTCGAGGAAGTGGACTGCATAATCGATCCCGATTCCAATCGAAATACTCGAAAGAAGAGCAGTGGTGGAACTAAGCGGTATTCCCAGCAGCCCCATGACCCCGAAACTGATCATGGCGGTTATCGTGATCGGGATTGCGCCAATCAAGCCAGCCCGGAAGTTCTTAAACATCAGGCTCAACAGCAGTATGATGATGACCAGCGAAAGCAGAAGACTGGTTACCTGCCCCTTCAGGATCAGGTCGGTGAATACCAGCGCAGTGTAGCCGGAACCTGCATAATTCATTTTTATGCCACGACTTTCGAATCGTTCACGAAAGCTCTCGATACTGGAGATTGCCTCGTTGGTTGCCTTGGAATTGTCGCCTTTAAGCTGGAAAGTCAGGTTGAGTTTCCTATATTCGAAGTCTGTCACCTGCCACAGGTTCTCCGGATCACCGGACATCTCATAGAGCAACAGGTATTGTGCGTTCAGGTCGGATGATTCCGGAATGGTGTTGAATTCTTCCGCATCGGCATGCATCACTTTATTCATTCGTTTCAGGTAATCGGCGAGACCGAAACTGCTGCCGACGACCTCGATTGATTCAACTTCTTCCTGGAGTTCATCCACCAGCTCCATGATCTCCGGCGATTTGAATGTGCCTGCCTCCGGCGACTCGAGAATCAGGTTCAGGGTCGATGTACCACCGAAATGTTCGTTGATGAACTGATCTGTCAGTACGATGTCGCTGTCCTTCTCGAATTTGTCAAGGAAGCTGGAGTTGATCCAAACCTGCGTAGTGCCGTAGATCGAAAGGGCGATGATCACTACAGCCAAACCGAGAACGAGTTTCCAATGTTTCAGCAGATTCGCCGAACTCCAAGCGGATATCCTGCCTATTTGACCGTCGCTGCTTTTTCCCTTGAACAATCGCAGTTTTGAAAGTCCAAAGATTGATATCCAGGCTGGAATCAGGTACAGCGAGAGTATCATTGCCGCCAGAACACCAAAGGCGGTGAAGAGCCCGAAATACTTGATCGGATAAACCTGAGAGGTCAAGAGTGAAATGAACCCTACGGCTGTAGTAACAGATGTCATTACAACCGGAGCCCACATTTCGCGCAACATGTCACGCATAGCCTCCAGCTTACTCTCGCCGGGATTCTTTGCCAGGTAGATGTCCAGGTGACTGAAGAGATGTATCCCGTCAGCCACCCCAATAGCAATCAACATCACCGGGATCATAGTCGATACTGCGTATATGGGAATGCCAACCAGCGCCATCAACCCAAAGGTCCAGACAGTGCTGATAAACACTACCATCATTGTCAGTAGCGTGTGACCGACACTTCGAAGCATAGCAAACAAAACAAGAAGGATTACCACGAGAACGATAGGCACCATCTTCTTCATATCAGCAGGACCGAGCAGCGCCATAGTTCCTTCAACAATCGGACGACCAGCTACATAAACCTTCTCGGGACCCTCGTAGGAATGACCCAACTCGAGGATTTGCCTGTAAAATTTTTGTGAGAATACATCGTCCCCGATCCGGGCGATGATTACCGAAACAGTCTCGCCCTCGGAGACGATACGCCCGAAGACCATCTCGTTGGTGCGGACTCTTTCACGGAGCTCGTCGAGGTCTTCTTGTGATTTAGGAACCTTCTTATAGAAGGGCTTAACATCCATACCGTCTTCGGTTCCTATGATGTTGTCCGCAGTGTAGAGGGAGGTCACATCGCTTTTTTCTATTTCCTCCATCTTCTGCAGCTCCTTGGTGATCTGCTTGATCTTGGTCAGCGTTTCGGGATTATAGATACCGTCGCGATTTTCTATTGCGATGATGATCCCATCCTTGATGTCAAACCACTCCTCCGCCTGATCGCTGTAAACGAACGCAGGATGTTCATGAGGCATGTATTTATCAAGATCGGTTTCCATACGTGATCTGGATTTCATCTGCATGAAGAAGAAAACCGTTATCGCAAGGATAACCGCCATCACGATCCACGGTTTTTTAATTGGAAATTCTAATAGATTATTCATCATCAATCCTTGTGTAGTTAACGCTAACTAACGATTGTTAGCAAAAATTATGGTTTTACGACCCGTTCTAAAGTTGAGAGTAACTGTTTTACATTTGCCTTGAGGTCGAATTCGTAGTTTTTAATTCGCCAGCGAGTGACGAGGAAACGAAAGCTTCCGATTATCATTATCGAGAGCTGTTCGGCATTGATGTTCTTACGGACACTCCCGTCACCCTGGCCAGCTTTAAGAATACTTATGAGCATTTTCTGACTTTTCTCCATCCTCTCCCTCACAGCCTTGAAGAGATCTTCATTATTGAATATCTCCTCGGAGAAGATTATCGCGGTGAGAGAAGGCGTTTCGCAGAAACGTATGGTGAGTTCCTCGAAAAGGAGTTTTACTCTACTGAAAGCGTCCAATCCATCAATTTTTTGAACGATCCCATGAATGGATACGTTCTTCAATACCGACATGACTCCAAGGACGATCTCGTTCTTGTTCTTAAAATGCCTGTAAATCGCCGGTTCGGATATCCCTACTGCCCCGGACAGGTTTTTGATCGTCAACCCCTGGATGCCCTTGTCTGCAATCAATTCAATCGATTCGTGAATGATCTGTTGTTGTCTTTCGGTGAATTCTTCCATTTTTCTTATCTCTCTAAGCTGTTGCTCACCCTGTCGCCATCAAGTTAGTTAGCGTTCACTAACCCATTATATGAAATTCTGAATGTTGAGACAAGTGTTTGGGTAGAAGAGAGACTCCTCGACAGGAAAACTATAATAGTTACTTCTCATAATGAATGGTATTGCTTGACAACAAAGAACTGATGAAACCGGAAGATTTAAAGTTGATATGGTTTAGTTCGATAAAAAACGAACCATCGGTAACCTTGAAGTTGGCTTGCTACACTGTTGCTGAAATGGGCAGGGGCAGAAAGACTCAGGTTTCCCCGAAGGGGTTTAATATGAATAGCCACAGGTTTCAACCTGTGGGACAAAGTCTTGAACAAATCAACTCTGAAGGAGTTGGACTGTATCAAACCTCAGGAGTTGAATTCCGAGTAAGTTGCATAGTTGAACCCTTTCAGGGTTCGTTTCTATTGGATAACAGTCTCATGGGTTCTACCCATGGCTATTCAAATTCAACTCTTTCGGAGTTGTTTATCATTGAGATGTTCGTGTAAAGCAGTGATTTTTTGTAGCTGTTAGTTCATTATGTAAACTCTTGATACTTAGTCATTCTGAACGAAGTGAAGAATCTCGGCTTATATCTGAGCAGAATATGAACTCAACACTTGAGATTCTTCACTCGAATAATAAACTAAAGGGAAAAGGGGCTTGGGGAAAAACCGTAGGTTGTCCCCCAATTGGAGAGAGATCTTTGGTGTTTTCTTTACACCGGTCACTTACGATTTTTTTATCCCTGTTTATCAACGCCTGGCATTCTTCCATACAGCACAGCAAGGTTCTTCATTTGTTCAGCTAATTCTTCGGTGAGTAAATTCTGATCGAGCCGCCAGCTCCAGTTGCCGTAAGCTTTTCCGGGCTGGTTCATCATTCCTTCTGAGCCAAGACCTAACAGATCCTGCATGGGCGTAATGGCAAAAACCGCTGTAGATGAATATGCTATTCGCAGCAATTCTTCGTTGGGATCTGATACTTTATGCCCGATGTAATCTGTTAAATGTTTCCTGATCTTACTGTCGGTGGTCTCTTTCCACCATCCGGCGGTAGTGTTGTTGTCGTGAGTGCCGGTATAAATCACGCAATCCGTTTCGATATTATGAGGCAAATATGGATTTGTGGCGTCGCCTCCGAATGCAAATTGCAGGATTTTCATTCCGGGAAGATCGAACTTTTTTCGCAGTTCTTGAGTGTGACCGTAACTCAAATCACCCAGGTCTTCCGCTATCAGTGGGAGATCACCCATCTCAAGATGAAGAGTCTCGAACAGTTTTGCTCCATACTCGTTATCAATCCACTTGCCGTTGACAGCAGTTTCTTCTTCTGCAGGAATCTCCCAGTAACTGTCAAAACCGCGAAAATGGTCTATGCGTACCTGGTCAACCAGTTTGAGGGTAGAGCGGATACGGTCTTTCCACCAGTAGAATCCCTCCTGTTCATGTGCTTTCCAGTTGTATAATGGATTACCCCAGAGCTGCCCTGTTTTGCTGAAATAATCAGGCGGAACTCCGGCTACTACTGTGGAATTACCTTTTTCGTCAAGATTGAAAAGATGACGGTTCGCCCAGACGTCCGCGCTGTCATAGGCAACAAATATCGGCATATCGCCAATGATCTGTATGTTCAAACCGTTTGCATAACTGCGAATTTTTTCCCACTGTTGAAAGAAAGTATATTGCAGCCACTGTTCACGTTCGACTTTCTCACGCAATTCCCGTCGGACAGTGTTCATTGAATCCGGATTATGGTCACGATGTTCCGGGATCCACTGGCTCCAAACTTTTCCGTCATTGAATTTTTTCAAAGCCATAAAGAGTGCAAAATCGGTCAACCAGGACGACTGATTTTGGCAGAATGAGTAAAACTCCTCCTTCGCATCGCTACTTACTTTCATCTGCCAGTTGTGATAAGCCTTATCGAGCAGGCGGTTTTTTCCAGTTATGACAGCGCCGTAATCAACACATTCATGCGGAAGTTTTTTGAGAGCATCAAGGTCGTCTCCGGTTAACCATCCATCCTGAACCAGGGAATCGAGGCTTATTAACAGGGGATTACCGGCAAAGGCGGAAAAGCAGGCATAAGGGCTGTCGCCATATCCTGTCGGTCCCAGGGGAAGTATTTGCCAGAGACTAAGCCCGGCGTCATGAATCCAGTCCAGTATCAGTAATGCCTCCTCTCCCAGTTCACCGATCCCGTTTGATCCGGGGAATGAAGTAGGGTGGAGCAGAACTCCCGCACCGCGATTGTCTTCCATGTTTTGATCCTGTTTATGGTCTTTATCAGGCAAATAATACACGGTATTTGTATCAGCAACAAACCCGGAATAAATATATCCCGGGTAATGTAATGATCAAATATTAAATTTCAACTGGTAAATCCGAAAATCAGCGAATGCTATTTCACCAGTACCGCTTTTCGTGTGGCTGAATAGTCACCGGCTTTCATATTGATCAGATATACACCAGAAGAAACCTGAATACCGTTTGAATCAGTACCATTCCAGACAACTTTGTGTCTGCCTACTTCTGATTTTCCGTCAATAAGCCTTATAACTTCGCGTCCAAGAATGTCATGGACTGTAAGGCGGATGTCAGATACCGCCGGAACCGTGAACGGGACAACGACGGTTGGATTAAACGGATTTGGATATGGAGATTCAAGAGCAAAATCAACAGGCAAATCCTTGTCTTTCGCTAATTCTGAACTTCCTGTATTCAAAAGGTGCATATAGCTTGATCTCTTCTCTGTATAATCGTTTCGGCTTATAGGAACTACATCTTCGAACAATCCCAATTGAGGCAGGGCGAAAATATCCATATCATCACGTTCAACACCTCCGGGAGGAGCTTTCAAATATTCCTCCCCTCCGTATCCGGCAAGATACATCTGATAGTAAGTATTGAGCTGCACTAACAGTCCAATTGCAGAATCAGCAGGGATGTCGGCTTCTGTAATGAAAGTATCTAATTGTGCGATGGAAATATCAAAATCATGAACTCGATTCTGGACAGTAATTCTCGACCAGAAAGCTGTCTCGCCCAGGCTTTCATCATCAAGCCATTCTTCAAGTTCTTCAATGATTGTTTCCTCATCAGTCCCTAACGCAGATTGGCAGCGTACCCATCCGGATAATGCAAGTGGCACCTGGTCATATTCAACTAATTCAAGATAGATATCAGCCGCATCTTCATAATTGCCGCTAATCTCCAGCATTTCAGCTCTTGCCAGAGCATCGAAAGACGCAGTGAATCTTGTTCCGGCTGAGTCTGCTAATCCCTGCCATCTTGCGTAGGTAGTATCAAATTTTGCCAGTGGTTCGAACCATTTTGCATTATAGGCAAAATTACCGGGACCATCAAAATAGTTAAGTGAACAGGCAAAAGTACCTGAAGTCCCATTACCGACATATATCAAGAGGGTATCATCAGTGATATCATCATTATTATCAATAAAATCGTTATAACGATCTGCGAATGAGGGACTGCCCATATGAATTAGAAGCTCTGCACACTCGTAATTGTAATCACCATCGCTTCCATTATCCCTGATTGTGTTTCCGTTTCTTGCATTGGCAACTCCAATCAATGTATTGCTGCTCAAACTTACAATTCCGTTTTCATCATTGCTATCGATATGACAATCGCGTATTAATACAGAACTTGTCAGCAGGTGAATTCCAACATGATTGAAATCTATATCACAATCTTCCACAGTACCGTTTGTGCAATCAAGAAAATCAAATCCACCCAAATCGCACCCGGTGACACTTCCACCTTCCCAATCAAGGTTTGTCTCTATAACCTGGATTCCGTAATCACCACAATCCGAAATAGTCACATCCGTAAAATTTATTTGATCAGTATTGTCATCAAGCAGGACTCCCATGATGGAAGCTTTTGAAATAGTCGATTTTTTAACTTCTGCCTCAGCGTTATCCTTTATCGTCAAGCAAACGTCGGCGAACTTTATATCAACATACTCCAAGAAAAGAGAATCAGAAGTAATAGCAAGTCCGGTTGCAACGATACCGCTCCATTCGGTATCACCATCAAGCCGAGTAAAAATCACCGAATCTTGACTGGTTCCTATGATGGTCAAGTTACCTACGGCTGATAATTGTGCATCCTCATGAGCAAGAATTATCAGATTTTCATCGTCCGGTTCGATTAAGAGCGAACTATCGGCTAACACTTTCGCTGTACCGATAAGTCTGAATGGACCATCATCTGCATCGAAATCCACACTGGTATGTATCGTATCCGAAATCGCAACGTAATAATCCAACGAATCAATCTCTTCTCCACCGAAGGCTCCCATATCAGTATCTGTTCCGTTCCAGTTGTTACCCACTCCGGCTGAATCGCCCGCATGAAGGCTGGGTGAATAGAAAGCGAGGTGATAATTATATTCACCCGGTTCGTCAGCGGCGGAGTTGTCCCAGGCGAAGTAAGGGAGTCTGTCTAAAGTATCTGAGGCTGTAACAAAGGCAGTAACATCGCGAGTTCCATCGAGAACCGGGTCGTATATCAGGCAATGACTAATTGTGTCTCCTGCATCAAGTCCATACCAGTCACCAACACCTTCAGAATAACCGTATATGATGTTGTTTTTGAACACCCCAATTGGGCTGCTGGCATAAACAGCCGTTTCCTGCGAATGGACAATTGTATTATTCATGAAAATACAAGGCCAATATAAACGCACGCCATTTATTCCGCTATTGATGATAAGATTGTTTTTTATCTCGATATCCGTTGAATCACTCAGGAAAGCGATGCCATAATCGCAGCCGATAAATACATTATTTTTAATCTCCGGAACCATCCCGGCATAATTTTCCTGATTATATAGTTTTACTCCGTTTTGGCAATTATAGACGGTATTGTTGTTGAATATAATTGCCATATCTCCTAATGCTGCCATACCTGTAGCGCTTCCATCGTTATTCTCGAAAGTGCAGTTCTGTACATCAAGAGTGGAATACGGCAAACACTCAAGAACGCCGCTTATGTCCCAAAGACTTGCTTCAGTTGTTCCGCCATTTTTGAATAGACAATAATCGAATTCGCCGGTAGCATCACCGTCTTCATCGTCACCATCGAATAGTATTTGACTCCAATTTCCACCATTGGTTCTAGTGAAAGTGACCGAGTTATCCACCTCACCTTCAGCGGTTAGTGTCGCACTAGCCTCAACAGTGATTGAATAAGGACCTGTAAATGTGACTGTTACTCCAGCATGAATAGTTGCTTCATCACCCTCTCGTACAAAAGCAGCTTGAGTAATTGAGAAGTTCTCTGTGTAGTCACCATCAAGATCTACCGAGAATACTGCTGGAACGAAAAAATATGCTAAAACACTAAACATAATAATAAACAATATTTTACTCATGTCATGTTTCCTTTCTATTCACCAGCTATATAGCTGATTATTGATCAACAGAGAAATTTGAGAGAAACCCCGAAAATTTTAGACTGAGCTTGGAGAGATAGATTGAATTGAAAAGCTATGTATTTTACATTATTATTCAATTGCTGGGGTTTCTCAACGGCTTTTCAAGTCGTCCTATCCCTTCATAAGGCGTTATAGATAGGTCAATATCTATAACGCCTGTTTATTTATTCCCACAATTTACACCTCCTTTCAGATGTCAATGTTACTTTATCAATATTACTTTTTTAATTGATTTAAACGCTCCAGATTTAAACCGGATAAAATAAAGACCGGAAGGGAGTTTAGTTGCATTCCACGACTTCTCATGTCGTCCAGGTTGTAGAAGAAGGTAGGTGCTTGAAAAAACTTCTCTTCCAAGAATATTGAAAATCTTTATCTCAGCATCACTGCTTACTGGAATATCAAACATCATTATCTGAATACCATTAAAAGGATTTGGGTATGGTTGATAAAACTTATATTCTGGTGGAAGAATATAATTTGATAAAACAACATTTCCAGTATCGGGTACCGTTGGAGCAAAAGGTCCACCCCAAATACCCATATCATTTCTTGAACCATCATGATCATTGAATAGAGAATCCGGATGACCACGGTCATTACACAATGAATAATCTTGAAGACGGAATTCTAATGTATCAATGAATAGTGGATCAATAAGGATGTTTGTGCTATCAATTTCACATCTGTGGCCAGTTGTATCATTATTATAGAAAGAATTGTACTGTATTTCATTATATTCTGGTATTACGTCATGAACTTTGATTGCAGTTACATTATCGACAAATATATTGTTTACTACAGACAGGTTAATCGGAGTATCAACAAATCTAAGACCAATCAAAGATTCTCGGATAATATTATTAGAAAATATCATATTATTGACATTGCCTATTATTATTCTACTTATCCTCGTGAAGATGTTATTTGCGATCAGTCCACTTGCACTTGTTCCATTCACAAAAGGATTAGCCATATATATTCCGTTATTGAATGTATTAGAGATAAATTTACTTCTTGTTATTTCAATACGGCTGGAATCAGTTAATTGAATTGTACCCGCAGACACAAAAGTGCAACTGTCAATAATTATTGTGGAAGGCTCGTTTTGATCTGTCATCTGGGTAGAATTTCCCTCTTCTGGAGAAACCTCAAAATGACAACTTCGTAAAACAACTTCAGCTCGAAGTAATTCTATAAATTTGCCGAAATACTGCGAATCGCGGAGAAAATTGCAGCGCTCAATTATTCCGGAAGCGCCGTTATTTAATACCAGTGAATATCTATTATTTATAAAATTGGAATTATCTATATAGAAAACTGTGTTTGAGTCCCCAAGTATGCCAAATTCGCTGAACTCAATTTTAGTAAAAGCTAAAATGGTGCTGTCATTCTCTGAGCCAAGCAACCAAATACCGAGCCATCCACGGTCATTGTCGGATTCCGATGTAAAGATGATACTGTCCTCTTCAGTTCCCTCCGCGTGCAATATGCCATATACTTTAAATTTTAATCTTTGATCGATTTGTTCAATAAAATTGAAATAAATAGCACATCCAGGCTCTACTGATAAGGTGTCGCCCGCAGGAACAATCACATCCTCAACAACCAAGTATGGCGAATTCTCCGTTGTTATAACGCCGTTTGTAATTCCCCTGAGTATAGAGTATTGAATTACTTCACAATAGACATGTGTAGAATCAATCTGACCCAAGCCATCTTCAACGATAACATCAAACTCAAACTCTTCGATATCATCAGGAATTGTTCCTGAAACGACCGCGCTGTCCGCTACCCAGGCGAGGATGTTTTCATCCTCCTCAAGCCAGTCAGGGAGGTTTTCAAAATGGAAGGTGAGGGGACCATCATCATCTATGGCTAATGCGGTATAACTGAATTCAGTTCCCGCCTGTTCAATCAATCGAAACGGAGAGATCAGAGCTGGAGGGTTGTCTATACTCTGATCATAGAAGAAAGCTCCAATATCGGCTCTCGTATCATCGGGATCATCAGGGCTGTCCGGATCACCGGTATCTATACAGGGCGAGTTTGCCTGTAAATGGTAATCGAATGGTTCACCACCGTTGAAGCGAGGATTTGTATAATAATTAGTCGTATCGAGATCGTCCTCGTCTCCATACTTTAAAACTTCGCTGACATTATAGAAAACGTTATAGTGAACATTTTGTAAAAATTCGGGATTATGACCAGCATCAATCGCGGGACAATTAACGCCATCGCCGACAAAAATATTATTTACAATAGTGAAATCTTCTGACCACTCTATGCCACCCTCGTCGAAAACGAAAGTGTTATTCCTGATAATTATTTGTCTGCGATCATTACCTCGGTCGTCAAGGATATCAGAGTTTGAGATTACAATGTTATTTTCTATTATTACATCGCTGTTTTCCAGCCAAATAGCATGATAGCTGGGACCGGTGATATAATTATTGCACACCTCAAATTGACGGGAGCCATCTAACTGCAACCATGCCATAATATTATTTTCTATGGAACCAATGGAACCATTTGCAATACATGGGCCGGACATTGTGTTATCATGAATATTTACATTACTCCCTCGACCGGTGATGCGATAGACATTATTATCATAGATTTCCGCGTTTGTATCGCCAACGTATATCCTGTTTACCCTGTTACCGTAAACAGGCGCAACCACTCCCTCTTCGACATTAAAATTCACACCACCGCTGTTGTTCTGAAATAAATATGGACCACCGAAATGCATGGATATTTGTAAAGGATCTTCATTAGAGATATAGAAATCGCAGAACTCAATCGTATCCGCACCGAAATAATTTCTGTAAGCATACGACGTATCATTGAGAAAAAAGCTCGAATGACGTGCAACAAATGAATGAATACCGGTGTTATACAACACACTTCGAGCTGAATCAATGACACAATATTCAAGATTGATAATTCCTTCAATATGTCCGGTCTCCATACCAAAACCGGGAAACGGAGAATCAGGAGAAGTAAAATAGACAGAATCACCCTCTTCTCCGATTGCTTCAAGCGTACCATGGATATAAAACGGATACTGATCCTCATCCTGATCCTGGAACTCGACTGTTACGCCGGGCTCGATGGTTAGAGTGCTGTCTTCGGGGATGATCAGAGTGTCCATTACGAGGTAAGGGCTGCCCTCTTCGTCCCAGACTCCATAGACGTCGCCCTCGACCTCGGTCTGGGCGTACAGGTTCACATTGATATTGAGGGATAAAAAGGGTATAAGGATAAAGATAACAACAACACATTGGATGTGGTTCAGGGAAGTAATTTTATCTTGAAATGCAGCAATCATTTATTCCATCCTGATATAAACATTTTTAGTAGATATACTATCACAGAATAAATATGTTCTTAACATATACTCAGAATTAGTAAACAAATCAGCCTGAACAAAAATAAATAGTCTCTGAGAGTCAAATTATGGCAAAATGTCGGCAATACGGGTAAATCGTTTGGGATTTTACTTATATGGTTTTGAAAATTTTAGATCATGTATGTTTATACAAATCTGGTTGTTCATCTGTTATTGATAAAGTAAAATTATCAGAAACTTAGAGTCGATCAGTCAGAAATAGAACAACAAACCGCAGAGAACACAAAGTATGCACTAAGATCACAAAGACAATCTCCGCGCTCTTTGCGAATTCTTTGAGTACTTTGTGGTTTTTCTTTTTAGCGCTGCTGAACTAGAGATCGTTCAAGTACATGTTATATATTAACGAGGTAAAGCTTTCAGGAAATAGTATTTAAACATACAGCTTTAATAAAATATAAAACACGGGCAATTTTACCCGTGATTTTTGTTAGAATCTTATGCGTTTTAGATCTTGTCAGAACAGGTGTCCTTATTTCAGGTAAACTATTTTCTGAATAAAGTTCGTGCCTTTATATGAAGCCTTGATAAAATACATTCCGCTATGCAGTGATTCGTTGGCTGTCCAATTAACGTTGTGAGTACCGGTCTCATATTGACCGGATGCCAACGTTGTTACTTCATGACCAAGCAGGTTATAAACTTTAATAATTACTTTCCCTTCGGCGGGGAGATGGAATATTATTTTTGTAGATGAATTGAAAGGACTGGGGTATATGCTCTTTATACTGAATTGCGAAGGAATACCGTTTGATTGTTTATCTTCTATACCTTGGAAGTCAATTTGATTTTCAATATATGTACCTGTTCTTTTAAAATTACCTTTCTCACAGGGAAACATCGATTCTCCGGCAATTCCATCTGTGTCCCAAACATATATACGACCATCTACTGAGGATGCCATTAATTCAATTGTGCCATCACCGTCAAGGTCATAGGCTGTCGGGGAGGATGCAAACTGAATATCTTCTTCGTTCCCATAAGCGGCGCCCACTTCCACACCATCAGCGTCGTAGGCAATCAATCCGGCAGGATTATCCTCCAACGAATAACGCTGGGACACTATTACTTCGGGCAGCCCATCTCCTGTAACATCGGCAAAAACAGGTGATCCGCCAATCCAGGGACCGCCGGGCCAACGCGGAAATCCTTCTCGTAAACCTGAGCCCTGCTCGAAGACCAAAACACGAGCCCATCCTTCAGCTTCCACGGTTCCTACAGCAAAATCGAGTACACCGTTATCGTCCATATCCGCAATCGCAACAGAACCATAAGGATGACCGGCAGGGACTTCAATGGGGAAGCCATCCACCAGTTCGCCATTACTGTTCCAGGCATAAATCCCGTTGGTACCACCAATTTCTTTACACCTGATGATTACTTCCAGACCGTCCTCACCATCAATGTCTGCCAGGGTTGGTGATCCTCCAATAGAATAAAAGCCATCGACTTGCCATCCATCCAATTCAGTTCCATCAGCATTCCACGCCAGGATTCTACCGGTATCTTCCATATTTTGACCGGTGCCAATAACGATTTCAGGCTCGCCGTCACCATCAATATCTCCCACAACCGGGGAGGATGATGAAGGATTGGAATATATCTTAGGCCAGCCCTCAATATCATAACCATCACCGTCAAAAGCGTGTAGGAATCCTTCCCTCGGTGCAGGTGCAAAAGGATCATAAATATGTACAATCAATTCTTCAGTTCCATTACCGTCTATATCATGCACTGCAGGAATCCCGGCAAACATACCAACACCAACGTCGAGCCAGTGCAAATCCTCTACTTCATACGGTGAATAATCGAATGCGAACATTATTCCGGAACTTGTTCCCATTATAACTTCTTCGTCACCATCACTATCTATATCTATTGACGCTCCGGTTTCCCAGGACCGGGTGGATATCCAGGTTTCCTGTCGGTTTGGTGCAAATGGATCCAGAGGATATCCCGGCACACCTCCCCCGCTGTGCTGCCAGGCATATAAATAGCCTTCAATAGTATTTATCACAACCTCGAGGTCGCCATTGCCGTCAAGATCAGACAAGGTTGGAACTTGATGGCTGATAGCTGGGAAACCGTTCATTTGTTCGGGCCAGCCCCAGGAAAACTCAAATTCTTCCGGATCATCCAGCTCGTTGAAAATTCCACTATTTTGGTCACTCATTAACCTAATGGGAGCTGAAGCTTGCGGGAAGTTCAGGTTTTCTAATCTGCCCAGGTTTTTCTCATCGACCAGGGCGGTTACGTATGAATTCTCCCTGTTCCATTCCACAAGCATTCGGTTGCCCCAGGCAACGGGGTAAATACCTGTTTCAACATCAATCAGATTAAAGCCTTCCTCAGCTAACCTGATGACATCTTCATCAGATTCAACGGAAAATTTGACAGCATAACCCTCAAAAACAGCTGAATAGCCTACTTGAAATAGAACAAGTGCGGCAACAATACTCAAGATTGTGTATTTACTTGACATACATCACTCTGGTTGAAACCTTTGCTTTGTTATCCATGCGAATAAAATACATTCCTGACGATAACTGGCTTGAGGGCTGCCATACAGCAACAGCACTCCCACCGCCGGGGGCTATTGTCATTATATCTACGAGTTGTCCCAACGAATTATAGATTCCCAGTGGGATCAGGGAATGAGTCGGCAGATTGAATTCAAGACGAACAGAACTGTTGAAAGGATTAGGATAAGCAGACTTGATTGAGTAGTTGTTGGGGAGAATATTTATTCCCGTGTTCTCTGATACTCCGGTTGCCTCTGTTCCGCCTGTGAAGAAGCGGACAATGCCATTCCTGGTACAACAGGCA
This sequence comes from Candidatus Electryonea clarkiae, assembly GCA_030765455.1. GTDB lineage: Bacteria > Electryoneota > Electryoneia > Electryoneales > Electryoneaceae > Electryonea > Electryonea clarkiae. Next base: position 14,947 of record JAVCCM010000045.1, read on the forward strand.
ATTTCAACAGAATAATTCCATTCTACATCTTCGACCTGGCAAATGCTCTGCACATATCTACCATCGCCCCCCTCAGTGTATGACCATAATACATCGCTGCCATCACCCTCAAAAATAGAAATCCTGTTGCCTGCTGTTCCAACAGCAAACTCGGGAATTCCATCTCCATTGAGATCATGAATTTTTTTAATATCAAGCGCAGAATTTCCAACATTTCTTGTATAATATGTCTCGCCGTTATCAGTAAGAACTCCAACTATAGCACCATTTGATTGTCCGATGACTACAAGCTCATCTTCAATATCAATGAAATTGCCAAGGTTTACAGCTTGTGATCCATTTCCTACATCCTCTGCTGCCCAGATTTCTTCACCGTTTTCAGGATCGATTGCCACAAGACCATTAGTAAATGAAACAACGATATCATCAATATCAGAACCACCAACATCTTGTATGTTCAGGATTTTGTAAACACCACCACCTATATTGTTACCCCAGATCGGATAACCTGTAGTACCATCAATAGCGTAAAGCATATTGTCCGATGTGCCCGCGATAATCTCCCTGATTCCATCTCCATTTGTGTCAGGTCCCAGGATTGCCGTGTAAAAATCACCCTGTTGTGAACTAATCCAGATTGGGAAGCCGGTCGCACCATTATGAATTTGAACTCTTTGCGGACCGCCTCCATCTTCATTAGTTCCAAAGACAATCATCACATCCGGCAGATCATCATCATCCAGATCCGGAACAGCCCTGACGTCCGTAACAGGTGAGCCGCCCAGGGCTTCGGAATCAAGAGTCCAGATCATGCTTCCATCGTAACCGCTTACCGCTACCACAACTCCCAAACCGCTGGTGCCGGAACGATCTCCATCTGAGCCATAAACTAAATCGATATACCCATCGTCATCGATGTCTTCGATAGTGGTAGCCATTTCATTTCGTGTCAGGTAGCCAGTATCGTCATTCAATCCTGGTTCTTCAGCCCCTGGAAGAGTAACTTTTGCCTGATACAATATCTGCGCATTATCATTGGCATTTGAGTTATAAGCAATCACGTTGCCATCAAGAGTTATTCCCACAATAGCGGTATGGCCAATACCGGCGATATCAGAAATTTCGCCAACAAACGAGAAACCTTCAAGAATTTCGTCCCCGTTTTCATGTTCCCAAAGTACCGTGCCGCCCGGCGGGTATTCCTCTGCTGCATTACCCCGAAGACCTACGGTTATTGATGGATGTATTTCATCGTTCGTTGTGATTGTAAAAGATTCTTCTGCCAGACCGGATAACAATGGTCTCCACCAGATTGCCAGGCTGTCAACTCGGCCGCCGCTTATGTGCTTAGGCAGATCTTCTGAAATGAAGAAGTCTTCAGTAGTAGATTCGAATGATTCTATAACTAATATTGGAGAGCCAAGATTTGAAAAAACAAAATATTTAACCTGCATCGCATCAAGTTCATGCTGCATCCTGATAGTTCCAAAATTTAGTGGATCTTCCCTCGTGATAGTATTGAAGGTCTGGCTAGAATATCCACCAATTGCAAAGATATCAAATTCATGGTACGAGAAATTTGGGTCATTGGTTGTCATGTAAACATAGGGCTGGCTGAAATTACCTATTCCCGGTGGATCAAAATTGAGAGAAAATGTCAGGCTTTGATATTCCTGAAGCCATGCCGGTAGAGTCGGTACATCGATTTCAAATCCTGTTGGATTGCCGGCGAACCGAACCTGTATAACATTAAGAGGGGCCCTACCGGAATTCAAAATTGTTACTTCAATTGTCGAATCATAATCGACTGTTACAGCGCCATAGTCCAGTTCCAGCGGTTCTACTGATGCAACGGGGACAGCGGGGCGCGAATCTATTCTATAAATTCGGTCTGCATCATCATCTGGGCCCTCGTCCAATAACCATAGCCATCTGCCATCATAGGCTAGACCCTTGGGGCTGCCATAAGGAGCTTCGAATGAATCAAGTACCGCAGCATTGTCAGGATTCAACATGCGGACATATCCATCGTCTTCATCCGCAACCCAGATGTTTCCATTCTGCCATGCCAGGGCGCGAGGCTGAGTGCCGGGAACCATGAGTATTCCAAGACTGTCTCCGGATACAGTATCTAAACGGTACAAATAACCGGTAGGTTGATGATAACTTCCAACCCAAAGATCGCCGTCACCAGCCGTGATGCCAGTCATAAATTCTCCCGGAAGATCCCACTCCTGGACAACTCTTCCGGCGGGAGTAATACCGTAAATTGCCGATTCCGGCGAATCATTTACATACCATAACATATTGGCAAACCAATCAATTCCATAACAGCCGCGAGCCGGTGAATCGATAGTTCCAAGAACTGTACCGTCATCGTCAGCTATTCGGGATATAGCATCTCCATCGTCTCCAAGATGTCCCATCCAAATCGATTCGCCGTCATGCGCAATACCACTGGCTGTTTCGTCAACGTCGAAATCACTTACAAATGTGACAGCATGTGAAGAGGTGACCAATAGTAAGACAAGAAAAAAAACTGCGGGTTTACTGTAATGCACTACGATGTCTCCTGGGTTGTTTAGTTTCGGGATAACCTTCAAAGATATGCAAAAATCATTCCCTGGAGGTAATAAAAAATTATTTTTTTATTCATCAAACGACCAATTGAATCAATGTTTTAAAGAATTAATATTCAAGGTTGTAACTACGCATTAGATATCTGGACTTCTAATCCTGCTGTTTAAATTGCGAAGTTCAACGATTGATAGTGGAGAGATACTGTGCAATATTAGTGACGAGTCTGCATCGTTTGCACTTTAAAGACGATATGGAAATGAATTTACTCACATGATACGATTTGTTTAGGTGACAAATCATCATCTTTGTGATTTGATCCGGTAGTGCCTCGTGGGTTAAATATAGCACTTGACTGAATAAGTGGTTCCTTCTAATTTGGATGCTTGTTATTTAGAAGTATAAATATTTATATTCATTGACTTAACCTATCGGGGCGTAGCGCAGCCCGGCAGCGCACCGGCTTTGGGAGCCGGGGGTCGTCGGTTCGAATCCGACCGCCCCGACAAATACTGGTAGTTTGTTTTTGCGCTCGTAGCTCAACCGGATAGAGCATCGGCCTTCTAAGCCGGGGGTTTTGGGTTCGAGTCCCAACGGGCGTACTTATTATATATCATTGTCATAAAGCTAAAACACTGAAGAAATCAAGAGCGTGAAAGTTGGGTTGACAATTTATCAATATGCATCAGCTGATCTTACAAGACGGAGCCCAAGTTGATATGTGTGGGACAGTGGATGATATGAAAATCTAGCCCCTGATCGGCAACCTCCCCACCCATCACCAAAACTCCCTCCACGAGCTACTCTTTGCGTTCCTGGAGGTACTAACCATGCCCTACCGTCTGATGGTGCATCTTCGTAATTATCATGCATCCAGTCGAAACAGAACTCTTTTACATTACCCTGTATATCATACAATCCCCATAGATTAGGATCTAACTGACCTACATCATGAGTAGCACCATCACTATTGTCGGTATACCAAGCATAGTCTTCTACATTCTCGTATTCCAAATCATCCCCCCAATGAAACTGCGTTTCAGATCCTGCACGACAAGCATATTCCCATTCAGATTCCGATGGAAGACGCCAAATAGAACTTGGGAGGTTCATATTTAGTGCATTTGTAAATTCTTGTACATCATTCCAAGAGACACTTTCAACAGGACGAATTCCTCCACGAAAGATAGATGGATTATATCCCAAAACTGCTTGCCATTCACTCTGTGTAACCTCATATTTACCCATCCAAAATCCATAACTTAGAGTAACAACATGCCGGGGACGTGCATCCCCAGAACCCATCGTGAAATTACCTGGTGGAATCCAAACCATTTCAACCATCTCCTCAGTGTCACCAAGCTGAAATTCCCATTCCTGTCCGGCTTCCGGTTCAATTGAAAAACCCTTATCACTCTCGATCTGTTGAATGGCATTATTTGCTTTATCTCTGAACGATGCTGTTACAGGCGCATTCATCACCCAGTCATCATTTTCCTCGATGGTAAATGAGTACTGATAACTCCCATCATTTTGATCTTCTAATGTAAATTCATCCCATTCGCCAATTTGTACCTCAGCAAATCCACCTATCTCGCTTCCGAAAAAATCATTCTGCAATTCCAGAATAATTGTTACTTCATCACCTGATTGAAGCATTCCCTCTCTTGTTGCTGTCCAATAGAAAGTGTCAACTTCCACCTGTGTGTCTAATCCAACAGAATCAGAGGCTGAACCTTCTGTATAGAAATCATTCCTGAACCATGCATATATGGTCGTCCATCCATCTTCATCATCTATATCCCAATTTATAAACTCTTCGTGTTCGATCCATTCCGTCAGGGAAGAATCAGGATTATCAGAAATTTTCATTTCGAGTATATTTGCATTCGGAAGTCCAATTGTCACTGTTGTTTGATTGGTATAGAAAACACCTTCCGGCAAAATGGATATTGCTGTTTGAAATGAGGCTGCTTCAATGTCATCATGGATAACTATTGATTCATCACCATTGGAAAATTTGAACTTTGCATATACTTTATGAATACCGGGAATACCTGATAACTCAAAATTCTCAATAGTAGTTGAAAACGGTTGCCAGGTGGGATCAGATTGAATGTTTTCGCTGCTTGTATCTAAAGCTACCTCATCGACTCCTTCACCAGTCAGATTCAATATTACAAACCTTGAGGGAGTTGTTTCATCACCATCGTTGATACTGATAGAAATCCCCAAATCTGCAATAATATCGTCCCATACAACTTCCGAGGGTACTTCAAAGCTATTTTTAAACTGCGCATATACTGAAAACTCTATTTCATCCAATTCTTCGAATGGATAGAAAACTTTCCTCTTCAATCGACCTAAGCCTTCATTTCCGTAAATATTTAAACCATTATCTCCTGATAATTCCCAGTCAAAAATTGTGTCGGTCATTGCAATCCAGTTTGCATCTGATAAATTACTTAAATTGCTGATCTTTACACTGTCAGCATAATCAGCAAATAATGCAACATCTACAGTTACAGAAGTAACAGTATCATCATCCGTTGGGCTGATTATAATAATACCCGCATGCTCTACCATTTTTGCTTCGATATCATCACTTACGATATCAGTTGTCTCGTCATTTGAAAAGCGGAATCGTGCATAGACGTTCTTAATCCCAGCTCCAGTTGGTAATTCAAAACCTTCGATCAAGGCGGCAAATTGCTGCCAATCCGGATCGGACTCCAAGTTTTGAAGATTTGTATCTATTGCCATCTCATGAGGCTCAGGCATCGATAGCGATATGGTCACAAATCGGGATGTTGTGAAGGGATTATCACTGTTAATCAATACGCTTGGTATGATATCAAGAATTATATCGTCAGATACAACTTCTGATGGTACTTCAAAATCATTCTTGAATTGTACAAATACTTCTGAGATGCTTTCATCCAAACCATAATTAGACAAAGGATCAGTATCTATTAGTCTGGATTTTCGACCGGTAGTGTGTGAATTAGATTCAGAGGAAACATTTGAATAACGACCTGCTACAATTTTTGTTTTTGTAGATTCCCGGAGTTTTCTTACATCAGACCTTATATTTGGAACATCGCCGTTATTACCAGTCAGACCGTTTCCACTACTATATAAATCCCAATTCTCGTATGTTTCCGAAAAAGGAATCCAAACAGCATTTGAAAAAGCTTCGCTATTTGAAATCTTCATGCTATTTGCATACTGTGCTTGAATATTCAATGTGACGACATACGTATTTGAAGTATCACCGCCTTCAATTTCAATTGCCAATTCGGAAGGCATTAATGGTTCAATGCTATCGGAGATTACATCTGACGTATCACCATTATCATAAGCTATTTGAAGAAAAACTGTTTTGGTTTCTGATCCTGTATTAAGTTGCCAGGTTTTTAAATTTACATAATCTTCCCATGCTGCATCGCTGAAATATGACTCGTTTGATATAATCATTGTACCCGCGCCAAACGCCAATATGGTTAGCGATACATTCCTGGTGGGAGTTGATTCAACTGTTCCGCCCTCAATAACGAGAATAGGATCAGTATTTATTGTTATTGTTGCGATATTTGAGGTATCAGCTTTGCCAGATTCAATAAGTCCTATAAGATAGTAAGCATATTGATTGCCATTGACCGCAGTATCCTCAGCACGCCTAACCTCCATAAAATTCTGCGTAAGTTCTATCAATAAAGAAAACGGTTCTTCATTGATGCTTCTATAAATCTGTATCCCAATCAATGCAGGGTTATCTACTTCATCCCAAGTTAATAGAATACCACCCCCAGCAATTTCAGCTTGAAGGTTGTATGGATTTCCTTCAGTATTTGGATTATCAGGATCAAGCGGATTTGAATGACCTGAAGATGACGGTTCTTTTTCACATGATAAGCTAAAGGCTATTAAAAGAATCAGAATTGCTGGCAGGAGCTGTGAATACTTCATTTCGATGCCCTCCATACATTATCTAACGGAACACTATATTTTATTCCTATGTAAGTCTTATTATTTGAGTCTTGATAGAAGTGAATACCTAATGCAGAAGATTCTTCATTCTCGAAGTTTATTTCATTTTCTGAGTATTGTCTGATACCGATATACCTCGCATCGATAAGATTCCATAAATACACTCCACCGGCTATCACTGATGAAATGATAATCTGTGTTTTCGCTGGACTAATTTCATCAAATCTATTTTTCTTCTCTTCATATTTCGCTGCTATGTCATCTGGAAATACAGCCCAGTGATACGCTTCATCAGCATCATTATAATCATTTACTTTTGAATTATAATTGACGATAGAATAAACAACATAACCAAGTGCCAGAGCTTCAGATGCTGCATAAGTATATCCTATAGAACTGCGTTCAGCATATAACTGACCAAGTCCTGGACATAATGCTGATCTGATTAATGCTTTTGTGTTTGTTTTTGGTGTTAATGTCAGGGGTACTTCAGTTACCTCGTTGTGCTTGACTTCTACATGATGTATTGCACCCTCTTCATATCCTGGACGACTTTGGAACAGTCTATAAATACCAATATCAATTTTGATATCATCAAGAGGTGCTGTCCCCAATCCACTGTCTTCCAATACTACAATTGTTCCAACCGGAAGCTCTGAAAATGAGAGAGTTCCCTGAAGCATAATCAATTCTGCAAAAACATTATAGGTTTTTTCAGCATTGACTTTTACGACCTCTATAAATGTTTCCCTGTCAGGTGCCGAAATCTCAACTGTGTATTCACCAAGAGTTAAATCCTCTACTAATGCCGGAACGGTCAACAGGGTATCGTCATTAAGTTTGATCAGCGCATCTTCGATTGATGAACTTATCTTGATACTTCCTTTCTTCCTGACCAAGTCTATCTGAACCTCTTCTATCTCACCAGGATCAATTTTGAAACCCTGGCTCCATGTCCTATAGCCACCCATTTCCGCCCGAATATCGTAGTAGTCCGGATTAAGATCATTGAGCGCTAAAGGAGCAACACCAACAGATTCACCATTCAACGAAATTCTTGCTGATTTGGGATTAGAATTGATCAGGATCGAACCTGTTTTGATAAGGTCAACCTCGACTCGTTTTTTGTCAGCGGATGCAATGCTTACTTGTTCTTCATGAGTCACATAACCAGCTTTTATAAATCGAAGAGTATGATCACCTGCAGGAAGATCACCAATCATTTGAGGGGTTAATCCAATAGTTTCTCCGTCAAGTATCAAGGTTGCTTCCAGAGGGTTGGAATAGACTTTTAAAGAAGCTCTTCCCTTTTCAAGAGGTATTTCAATCTTAGTGATATCGTCCGGCTGAACCATTATCATTGAATGACCAACAAGATCGAATTTCTTCAGTCTTACAAGGTGTTCTCCTGCTTTTAACTTTTCAACTGCGTGAGGAGTGACTTCGGATAGTTTTCTTCCATCGAGGAAGATCTCTGCACCGGCAGGATCTGATTTAATAAATAAATCGCCCTCACCAATCAATACTATGGGTTCATTAGCTTCAAGCTCTCCATCTGTCTGGTAACCAGCCATCAATAATGCTGCATCACGTATCTTTGTTGTTAGAATCTCATCGATTGTACATTGACAATCAGTGCTTTTGGCGCGCATGATCTTTCCGGATTCAACGTCAATAAGCCTGAGATTTATTGTATGTGTATCACCTACTTTGGCTAACGACCCAGCAAGGATTTTTTCAACACCAAGTACTCGCCCTACTTCAATCGCACATTCATCGGAAGTACAACCGGAAAGCTGAAAACCCTGTTCACCCAGAACACTTTCCATGTTATTCCGTTCGACTACAGTAAAACGACCTGTGTTGACAAGTTCCTGTCTTAATCTGTCAGAAAGTGGACGTTGATAGGTATGCGAGATTCCACCGGTTATGTCAAGATCAATGACAGCAATGTAGCTTTGCCCGACAAATTGAGCAGTCACCAAACTGGACGCTACCAGCAGAATCAGTAATGTGAAGATAATCCTGCGCAAAATTACCCCTCCTGTTTAACAGAAAAATTATTGCAGGAACGATTATTTCAATAATATTGTTTTCTTTATATCGGTTGAAATACCGTTACTCAAACGAATAAAATATATACCACTTGGGAAATCCTGAGCTTTCCAGATTACACTGTATTCACCTGGATTTTGCTTATTATTAATTAATGTTTCAACAGCTTGTCCGGTGATATTATAAACAGTGAGGTTAATAGTCGCTGGTTCAGGCAAAGCAAAATGAATTTCCACAGAAGAGTTGAACGGATTGGGATAAACAGATTCAATTCCGAACGATGTAGGAATTAATAGATCATTTCCCTCACCAACATCATATTCTCCACCCCAACCCTCTAATCGTACAATTCTTTCCTGCTCGTTCGGATCATTACTATAAATGGTCAAAGTGCCTTCGTAGTGAATTTCTTCTTCCGGAACGAAGGTGATCAGGATTGAATCAGAGGAATCCGATGAGATGGTTAAATTTACTATTTCCTCAAAACGAAATGCTTCATTATCACAAAGCACGGAATCAAGAATCAAATCGCCTACACCAACATTATCAATTACCAATTCCCACTGCGCTGAATCACCAAGTGATATTGCACCGAAGTTATGATTAATCTCTCTAATTGAAATATCAGGATTTTGTTGGATGGCTTCAGAACAATCGTAGATCGTAAGTCCTGGACCAGTTACGAAAAGATAGTCATCATTGACAAATATCCCTATTGCAGCACTGGAGTCATTCGTGTGATATCCAACCTCTGCAGGTTCTAAAGGATCTGATATGTCGATTACTCTAACACCGGCAGAGCCATACGCTAAAAAAGCGTAATCTCCACTTATAGTAACATCATAACAATTAGAATCACCTTCATATAAGTAATGTCCAATTTGATAAGGATCTGTCGGATCAGAAACATCAATGATTTTCATTCCTCCTCCACCGTCAGCTACAAACACTAATCCTTCAGAATATGCTAACCGAATAGCACTTGGTGCTTCGTTCGTGAAACCAGTTTCAAAAGGATTGGCAGGATCAGTGATATCTACTACTGCAACACCTCCACTACCGACATATGCATAGTCTTCTGTTAAAACTATGCTATCAACACCTCGTCCATCAGGTCTATAGTGCCCCACTTCGAAAGGAGTACTTGGATCGTTAATATCAATGACATGTAATCCTAACTCATAATTTTGATAATTGCTGGAAACTATTAAGTAAACGTATGAGCCATTTATTCCTAAATCTTCAGCGTTGTGCATTTGTCCATTACCGTCGAAATATCCGATCTCTTGCGGGTTATTGGCATTATTGATATCTATAATTCGTAAACTACCTAGATTATCAGCTAAATATACATATCGATCTGATAACTCTAATTGAACTGGGTAATCTGTAGTATCATAAAATCCAACCTCCTCGGGATTTGCTGGATCGCTTATGTTAATTATTCTAAGCCCGTGAGAATAAGCTATTACATAAGCAAAATCCCCTGATACTGCTACATCTCTTGCTGAACTTGGAATATTGCAGTAACCAACAAGAGTAACATTCAGGCTGTCCTGGGCGAGATTATCTTCATTTATACTTAACGTTATACAAACGATAGTGAAAAAGAGATTTCTGATTCGCATCTTTTCGTCTCCCCTGAAAGTATATTAGAATATTAAGGGAGAATAACAATTAATTTGCTCGCATGAAAGCGATAAAGCCTTAGAATTGGAATAAGTTGGCAAATACAGGCATAAGAGCCTCTTGGAGCATACAAAATATAAACAAACCTTCGACCTTTAACCAGCACTTACGATTGTTGGCAAGTTTCTGGTAGATCTTGTCTCGCACAAAGGTGCAAAGAAAAAAAGAAAAACTTGATTCTTTATAAAAGAAGTTTGATAATAGATCTATCTTGTGATTCAGCACCGACAAGGCACATGGTGCCGATATTACTAATTCATAGATAATCGCAACATTGTAATAGGTGCTTGATTTAACAGGGAATAGATTTCAACATTCTCGCGGAAAACTAAGCGGGACTTGTCATCAATTTTATTGGATTTTCTCTATTAGAGTCATCCCAATGTATAAAATGTAACTGTGAACCATTCAATATGTCTTAACTGTAAGAAGCAACAAGAGGATTTTTAGTGACTGACGGAAGGAGCGAGGCGAGAATTATCTGGCAGGCAGCATATGAGGAACATGGTGTTTCTATAATGAATTTCCTGGTAAGTCGTCTGAGGAATCGTGAAGATGCTGAAGACATTTTACAGGAAACTTTCATCCCTGCTATCAAGGCAACCAATGCGCTGCGTGAAAAAAGCAAGGTACGCCCTTACCTGTTCAGTATCGCTCATAACCTGATGGTTAATCTCGTTCGGGTTTAATTCCCCGAAGCTTGCTTCGTTGCAATCAGATAGTCGGGATTTGGGTTTGAAGGAAGTCCCGGCAAGTCCAATTGATGCCTCGTAGCTTGCTGCGAGGTCGTTCACTATTACTTTGAGGAGAGCATTGGCTTATTTCTCTATTTTAATTGATCCAGCCAATCTATCACCAGCGCTGCTGTCCATGTAAAATTCTCAGCACCCAAACCTTCCCCGGTTTCCGGATTGAAGTATTCTCTGAATCCGGACTGTTCAACCAACGCCAGGGTTGATTCAACTAACTGATTTCCCAACGCCTTCGCGAGTAACCAATTCATGTTTATCCATACTGGACCCCGCCAATAGCAAAATGGATCGTAAAGAGTAGATTCAGTGGAAGTTGTGGGAAACGGAAAATTCGTGTTAAAATAAACCTGCAGGTTTGTCTTCAGGGATTGAACAATATCTTCCGGAAGATCGTCAATTATCAACGGTACATAAGCTGCAAGAATATTGGAAGAAATTCTTTTGTTCGAAATGGTATCAAGATATTCAAATCTGCCAAGACGTGAATTCCAAAGCTTTTCTATCAATCCCTTGCGCAGTGATTTTGCCCTTTCATTTGCCTTCGACTCGACTTGACAGATAATAGCGAGTTCTGCTAACTCTTGTTCAGCACGAGCAAGAATTGCAGTCATCATGGGATCATATACAACAAATGATCCCAAACCGTATTCTTTATCGGCGATCTCACTGACAAGCGCGAGATAGCGACGGTATTGATCATTAGTGGGACGTTGCTTCGGATCAGTAACAATCTTTTGGTCGGTGCGTTCAAAATGTGGCGCCTTACGAGGGTCAATAGATTTTAGTGGTTCATCCCATGCGGGGCTATTATCGAGTCCACTCTCCCATGGATGTGCAACCGCAACTAAATTCAGTCGGTTTGGATCACGTTGCGTCTTGAAAAAAAGATGCGCTTTTTCGGTGGCAATAACAAGAGGGCGAATATCATCTACTGAAATCCCTGCTTCGATAATTCGTCGCAAGGCAAATGCAAACACAGGGGGTTGGGTGATAGAACTGGTCCCACTACAGCGCCACAATTCAGGACCAGGCGAATATCCTGAAGAATTAGGATCAAACCGGATATGAGGTACACGACCGTCTTCCCATTGCGCACCGAACAGGGTTTGCATTTCAATCAAAGCACGTTTGGGATCTACATGGCTCCATCCGATAGCGGCGAAAGCGCTGTCCCAAGCCCATTGATGCGGGTAGAGCAGAGGCGAGGGTACAGTATATGATCCCCGGTCGTTTTTCCGCAGAATATCTACGGCTTCTGTGTACAAGTTCTGTCGATTGAGGTTCACCTAATACCTGTTCACGTCCTATTAATACCGCTAAATTATTGCCGGATAGTACATTAAGGTATATATCTCAAGAGGTTAATGTCTGTTCCGTATTTTGATCAAAGAAATGGGCTTTGGATGGCTTAAAACCAACTGAGATTGAACTGTTAATTTTGACTTGATTACCCGATTCCGATCGTGCAATTAGTAGCGTATCATTTACATTTATATGGATAAAGGTCTCGTAACCATAAGACTCAACAAATCTCACTTCTCCCTTTATGCTTCCATTGTCTATACCTTGATCCTCCACGCGAAGATGCTCAGGGCGTATGCCAAGCATACATGAAGTCGAAGTAATTTGGTTTTTTTGATCATCCGTCAGTGGGCAAGTAACCTGATTGCCTTTGAAAAGACCGTTCTCAATTTCCCCTTTGACAAAGTTCATTTTTGGCGATCCGATAAATCCTGCAACAAACTGATTTTTAGGCTTTTCATAAATTGACAATGGCGAGTCAACCTGTTGAATCCTGCCTTTATTCATGACAACTATTTTTGAACCAAGAGTCATAGCCTCGACCTGGTCGTGAGTTACGTAAATAATAGTACTTTCAAGTTTTCTATGTAGTAATGCTAATTCGGCTCGCATCTGGTTTCGCAGTTTGGCATCAAGATTGGATAATGGTTCGTCGAAGAGAAACACTTTTGGCTTCCTGACAATTGCCCTTCCGACCGCAACTCGTTGTCGTTGACCACCGGACAATGCTTTTGGTTTTCGATCCAACAGTTCTTCAAGTTCCAAGATTTTGGCTGCCTCCTGTACCCTCTGCTCTATCTCCTTCTTATCATACCGTCTCAGTTTTAAGCCAAAAGCCATATTTTGTCGAACACTCATGTGAGGATAGAGAGCGTAATTCTGGAAAACCATTGCTATATCACGATCCTTTGGCGGCACATCATTAACTACCTTACCGTCGATTTGTATCTCACCACTGGTTACTTCCTCCAATCCAGCTACCATCCGCAGAGTCGTTGACTTTCCGCATCCAGACGAACCAACCAGGACAACAAATTCTTTATCAAGGATTTCTATTGAGACATCCTTAACAGCTTCCACGTTTCCCGGAAAGATTTTAGATACATTTTCTAATATTACTTCAGCCATATCTTCACCTGTCAAATATTCCATACACAAGGTTTGCTCGCGATTAGCGGTCGTCCATCCAATGACGAGGTTGTTGCAACCCAACGTTCTTCTCCATCTACCAAATCAAATGCATTATCGCTCATCATCAGATCAGGATTCTCCTCATCCCATAGCCAAACTCCAAACGCTGCTGTTTTGGTTTTGATTCGAAGACCGGGTTGCCCGTCCCGCTCATCTGGAATGACTGTTATATCTGGTTCAGGAAGAGAAAGATGTTTGAATGGTTTCGCAAACCAGAAACTATTCAGGGGATGGTTATCAATATCATGTTCAAGTACTTTTGCAACAAGAAACTGTCGATAAGGTTTATTTAACCATTCCTCGTGATTAAAGCTCTTAAGGAGATGCGAACTGTTGGGCGCTGCTTTAAAAATGATATTTTCACTCTTGACTACATCAGTTTCAATCAAATCCAGTGCCTGGAGTTTTATCTCGCCAGACCAAGATTCATCTTCATCATTGATAAGAAATAATTCCACTGAATTTCCGTTTTCTAAAAGAGTAACACACCTTGACGAGAAAGCCCGTTTCACATGGTAATAGGAGGCTTTGGGTCGCATGTAATAATCGATAAGACTCCATGAAACTACCTGCCAGCAATCATTTAGCTGCCAGATAAGCGTTCCCATTGTCTCAGGCATTGATGCTCTCCAATGCTCCAGCGCAAGAGACAATGCTCTTCCCTGGACATCCTGGCTAAGGCGTATGAACCGTTTAAAATCATCTGTCAATTTATGATTTGAGGCAAGGAACTTGATAATGCGTTCCGGTCCCTCAATCTGTTTATTGTGCCACTCCATCTCCTGACTTTGCGGGTGAAAAGAATCCGGTGACAGAACACTGCTGATAGTCTCAAAATCAGGTATCGCCTGAAAGCCGAATTCGGAGATGAAACGTCCGTTTTCATTCAGGTACTCTTTCTCATGTTTCCATCCACTCCAGACACTCCAGACATGTCGGTCGCCTATTTCAGACGCATTTGCTATATCACCTCCAGTTGGACTTGAGGGGATATATGCTGCATAAGGATCAATATTTGCCAGTGCGACAGGTAAAATATCATTCCAAAGTGATTCACAAGACAAAGAAACTTGATTCTCACTTTTTAGAGAATCTGTATCGCGTTCAATTTCATTGTTTCCACACCATAAAACTATGGAAGGATGCCGAGCTAATTCTGCAACAGCGCTGATCGCTTCTTCGCGGGCATTTGAATAGAATTCCTCATCATCCGGATATAGCGCGCAGGCATAAGGAAAATCCTGCCAAATCATTATGCCAAGCTTGTCAGCAATTCGATAGAATTCCTGATCCTCATAGATGCCGCCACCCCAGACACGGACCATATTCATGTTGGCTTTTACTGCAGCATTCAACAGGATTTCATAATGATGTGATTTTACACGCGGAAGGAATGAATCCGCAGGTATCCAGTTTGCGCCTTTGGCAAATATATTTTTTCCGTTCAGGCGCACATAAAAGCTCTTCCCCCACTTATCATCCTCCTGCACCCACTCAACGGTTCTTAGACCTATCTGTTCAGATATTTTGTGAGTCTCTTTACCTTCATGCAATAGCACAATTGATAGATTATATAAGTTTGGTTTTCCTGTTCCATTTGCCCACCATAAATTCGGATTTGAAATATCTATTTTACTCTCAACTATGGTCTCAGCCTTATCGGCTCCGGATTCGAAATTAATTGTTTTTTCAATGGATTTTTCTTCATCATTCAGTTTAATCTCTAATTGAAATTCACCTTTTATCTCTGTGTTTACTCCAATCCTGAGGCTTAGCTGACCACCCTTTTCTACCAACTCAAAATGCGAGGAAAACCATGCTATTCTACCTAAATCCCAACTCTGTATATATGCCGGTCGCCATATTCCGGATGTTGGAAGGATTGGGCCCCAGTCCCATCCAAAAGAGTACCCTGCTTTTCTTGCCCAACCCCGATTCCCACCGAAGGCATCTGGAACTCTTCCCCTCATTTTTGTAAGATGCTCGACCTCATTTACCGGCGATCTGAATACAATTCTTAATTCATGTTCACCCTCAGCAAGGTTCTCCGGAAGCTCAAATCTATGGGGAACAAACATGTTGGCTGAATCGCCCAAAACTTTGCCATCAATCTGAATCTCGGCAAACGTATCCAGACCCTCAAAAACAAATTGTTTTCTTATCTGCCCATCGGTTTGGACAGGCTCGGTTGGCAGGGAGAAATTGCATTTGTATTCCCAATCACACTCAGCTATCCATGCCACATCTTTTTCATTCAATCCAAAAAATGGATCCGGCATTAAATTATGTCTTAAGAGATCAAGATGAACACAACCGGGAACTTGAGCAGGAATATTTTTAAATTTATCCTTAATTTGCGCCGGTGGATTTCCGGAAACTAATGACAACCGCCATTGCGCCGGAAGTTCTGCTCTTTGATGACTATCGTGTAAGAATGAAGTAAATGGCATGATCGATTTCTAATTAGTTGTTATATCAGAATTTATTTTTCAATTACAATTTTCTTAGATACTGTGTTTTCTATTTCATCAATGCGAATGAAATATGAACCTGATGCCACCGGGAATCCTGCATTGAACTTTCCATTCCAGTAGAAGCTATGTCTCCCCGGCAACAAATCCTGTCGATTGATTTGAGCTACCCGCTGTCCTAATAGATTATAGATTCCCAGGCTAATATTACTTACAGGCTTAAAACTTCTTGCGTCAATCAAAATCATTTGAGATGGATTCGCCGGATTGGGATAAACAGACTCTATTACGACCATTCTATCCGGAATTCCGGATATCCGTTCCCGTGGATCATGAACTGATGCTGCCTGACCCGCCGCCAGTGTCAAGGGTGCGCCGGCACCATAAATCTCCTGCCCGATTTGTCCTAATTGATCCCATCCATCACGCAAATCTTCCAGGGGTAAATGCAGGTCAAGACGGTTGATTCCCCAATCTGCAGTTGCAATTGTTTCTTCAGGAAGGAAAGGAGGTAAAGAGGAATACACAGCATATCCTCCATACTCAAGAAAACCTTCAAGCAGATCAATTACCACAGGATCAAGATCATCCCTCAGGATTTCAAGATATTCAAAGATATATCTCCAGACTTCGTGCTGCTCTTTTGATGCAGCATATCTTGCCCAGGGCATAGCAGAAACTCCACAGAAAGTGACATAATCCTCTGCGTATCCGTAATCACTTTCCCACATCCAGACATTCCTGAAAACCGCTGCCAGGGGGAGAAACGATAGCAGTAGATACTCTTCATCACCGGTTATTTCGTACAACCTGGCGCATCCCACTGCTGCGGAAGCGGTGATGTGAAGTTCATAGGCAAGGTCCAATCCATTTCCTCGCAGACGCTCAACTGATCTCTCTGCTTCCTCGAGATATGTTTCATCGTCGAAAATCTCGTAGCACATTGCCATCAAATTTGCATAAGCACCACATACGTCAAACTCATCACCCGTGGTAGGCTGATTATCATCATATGTAAAAAATACTGGGAAATAGTAATCACAATTATGAGCGAGGTCTATAACGGCATGCAAAGAAGATGCAAGTATATCCCCGGCGTATTCATCACCAGCCTTTGCAAGCCTTGCAAGGTCAAGGTGCAATTGTACTGTGTACCAACTATCCCCTCGACCAATACCCTGGTTAGGATAATTGTTCACAAAAGTTGCATGATCCAGGTTAAAAAAATATGGCAATGAAGCATATAATAGTGAGTCCAGCCTTTCAGCCTGATCGTTGGATTCGTGATATTCCATCCAATTCCTTAACGCAACGAGCACATCCAATTGGGCTATAGCTTCCGCAGAATTGGGACGATCAATACCGACATAAGCCCGGAGCATATCGTGACCGTTTACCCTCACCCAGCAATCGGAATCGAAAAGATCTTCAATCTCTTGTTCAGCTATCGCCTCCCAATCTATCAGATCAACTTGTGGCTTCTGAAGAAACCGCCAGCATGTTCCTATCCCTTCTACATATCGTTTCGCCTTAGCTTCCTCAGACTGGGGGATACCGGATTGCAGTTTCAAATATGAAGCAGCTAAAACGTAGAATTCACCAGATTGCAACTCCCGGTCTTCAGTTCGAGGTCGTCGAAATCCTATTCCCGAAGAACCTCCAGAAGTAGTTTGTTCAGGCGAATTCTCCATTAATGCGAACCAGGGATTCCAACGAGTCAAATCTTCAAGATAGAAAACCGATCCGTTGATATGACTTGTTTCAAATACGATTGTTGCCGCGACACCAAATGGAGCCTGATCTGTAAATCGGACAGCCTGCGCCACCTCAGGATTTAATGTGCTCCTGTTGAGATGTATAATTGGGAGCGGACTGCTGCGTATTTCATGATTTTCAATTACTTCAGCGATCACATCCCAATAAACAAATCCTGGTGAAGCCATGGGAAAATGTAATTCGGAAACAAATTCAGCCCAGTCATTTTGTGAATACCAGGCGACTATGATTTCATCATTTTCTTCTTCAACGGTCATCGAATCGACAATGTCAGGCATGGTTGGTGAAATATCGCTGCCTGGAGAGAGCTTTGTTCCCAGCGCCCCGGGAGGATTGGTATCCGTATAAAATAAAACGTATCCCTCGGTAGAGTTCATATCATATTCTATTAGATAATCACCGCTTCTAATGATAAAATGACTTTCGTCAGCCTCAACAACAACAACATCGTCAAGCTCATCACCGCGGCTGTTCCCCCCAAATAATAGATTGGGAAAAACAATAAGAACTGCGAATAGAATTATTACATTTCTAATAAAACAACTAATGGTTTTCATAATTTAAAACTGCATTCCAAGTGAATACTTTATCACGTTTTCAAGACGTCCGAAATCTGCATAGGCTACATCCGCAACAAATGCGACGTTACCATTCAAGTTGTATTTCAACCCGCCTCCGGAGGTGAAACCCTGCTCAGTATCTGCAAGAAAGAGTGTCTTCCAACCGGTTCGGAGAAACACCCATTTGTTCCAATCGTATTCCAATCCAAGGTTGACATATTCATGGTTATCATTCGGGTGCACAGCATCTACAGCAACGGTAAATCCATGTCGTGAGGAATTTGGAATTTCCATCGCCAGTCCAACCCTGAAGGTGAGGGGTAATGACCATTCCTCCGTTTTCAGAGTAGCCGGAATCTCTTCATTATTTCCCGGATTGTTCGGATCGATGTCATGGAGAAACTCTGTGTCGCGACCTTCCATCTGCATATCAGAGCCAAAATTAGAAACTGACATACCAAGTCGGAGTCCTTTGAACGGTGTGTGAAACAAAAGACCAAGATCTGCTGCGAGAGATGAGGCGCTCATATGCCAGATGTTCTGACGGATATATTTTCCGTTAGCTCCCATTGCTAATTTGTCCGTCAACCTGGCAGCAAATGTAAGCCCAAGCGCCATATCTGATGTTTCGAATAATTCTCCGGTTCCTTCCGGATATTCGATTGTTCGAACCTTCATCTCATCCATAGAGACTGAGGAAACAAATCCTCCCAGCATTATTCCAGGTGCAACCGGATATACCGCTGAAACATGATCAAAATTGATTCCCGCCAACCATTGAGAGTGTACAAATCCTGCTTCACCGCGATTCATCATGGCAAGTCCAGCCGGATTCCAGTAGATTGCGCTGATGTCGTCGGATACTGCAGTGAAAGCTTCACCCATCGCTGTTGCTCGAGCGCCGACACCTATTTCAAGGAATGTCGCAGCAACTGTTCCAACTTTTGAAACATCTGCGATATATTGCGCCCTGATTGAAGTAACTGAAGTGATCAATAAAACAATCCCAAAAATCAAGAGGCGTGGATGATCACCAATTCTATTTCTAAAATATTTCATCATTTAACTCCTCACTTGACCACTGCGAATTTGCCAATTTTCTCACCAACTCCCGGTGCGTTCACATGGAATATGTATAAACCGTACGCAATATCCATTCCGTCCTTTGAAACCAGGTCCCAGGATTCCGACCCATCAATTTCCGGCGCCCGGTGATCTATTTTTTTAACCAGGAAACCGCTTAAGGTATATATTCGAATTGTGCATTCCCTGGGGAGATGGATAAAGTCGATTTTCCGCTGCCCGCGACCGGTTGAGAAGCTAACACGTGGTTCCCAGGCTACAGTCGCTACGTATGGATTTGGAACAACTGCAATACGGTCAAAATCACTTTTCTCCAGCTCATTGTCCAAATGTCCCCTGGAAACCGTAAAGCTGAAAACATCGTCTTCACTAAACGGAACAGGTGCGACAATTCGTACAATATCTCCTGCTCCCATCGGTATTTTCTCAACCCAGGTGCTGTCATAAGTGGTGTCTATTCCAGTGATAGTAGTATCTACATCAAAGGGAGGTGCGGTGAGATGAATGCCCCAGGTAAAGACAGAAAAGTTTCTCTCCTCCGGGTAGTCATCTGGATTTGGCAGCATTAAGCTTGGTATTATCCAGGCGTCCTCTACCCATTCTTTGGTTTCTCCCTCAGGATCAATCCATTCTCCACTCTCTTCTATATAGATGAAATCCGTTGGTTCATCCAATGTCAAGTTCCATACTGTAAATTTAACCGGGATAGCCGGGTTCGCCAGTTTGGAGATTGAAGTATCAATTATCACATCAGCCCATCGAATTTCGTAGCTGTACGGAACTTTAAGACTAAAATGTTTCAGAGCTGGATAAAAAAGAACTTCGCCGGCGTAATTAGTACCGGAGATGATATCAGCATCAATCGAATCAAGTCCAAGCTCATCGTCATCAATATAATCTATGAAAGGATTATCCATTACAACTGTAAATCCATCAACAAGATTTGATTCAACCTCGGAATCTTTAATATTCCAGAAGACCAAGTTTGAATCTGTGGGATCGATTGTAAAGTATTTCCATCGCCGCTTTGCGCCTGTCTGTTCAATAAAAAAAACTGGATCACCCTCGCCATAGGGTGCAAATTCACCGAAATAAGGTGACCCTCCCTCTAAAACAGTATCACCGCTTGTCGAGTCCACGATAATGAAACTTTCTGTGAACCTGAGAAAATCACCGTAAGTATCTGCTGTTTTGAATTTTACATGATAGGTGTGGCCATCTTCCAGGCTGTCATTCAGCACAATATTCACCGATACATTTCCGGACGAATTACCTTCAATGTGATTTATGCCGTTTATCAGTTTGGGTGAGACATATCCAGCAGCAGGTGCATCAGGGGTAACCATCGCTGTATTGATATCCAGTTTTGCCGCTAACCCAACCTCTCCGATTATAGTGCTGGTACACTCGGTTGGAGCGATCCCCATGACCTGCCCTTCATCGTCAAGTAACGGAAATGTTATTGTAACGACACTGTCAGAATCATCAGAACCAATCAATGAATCAATAATTGTTTCCGTTGCGATAAAACCATAATCATAAGAAACAACTCCGTAATAGTATGTAACACCATTAATAACTGATGTATCTATCAAGCTGTGTCTAAGTCCGATTTCTTCACCAAGATCGAAATGAGCGCCGTGTACCCCCACAAGATGAGGTCCAAATTTACCGTCAACAAGATCGTATTGAGCAAGTGGTTTGCGGTAAGTGGGATTACCGTAGGAATCGGTAACCAGCTTTGAATCAATGAAACTGGGATCAGTGGATCGATATACCTTGTATCCCTCAAAATCATATTCCTGCAGGAACCTGTCATATGATTGTTCTGCGTTGTCATCCCAATAAAGAGTTACCTTTTTATCGCTGGGTACAGCGACAAGTGCAGGTTTATTAGGTGGTTGCGCAAAATTGTAATTGGCATTGTAAATAGCCTGTACAGTATTTTTATTCCTGAATAAATCATCTTTGTCATTCCCGAAAAGTAATGCCATACTGAACCGTTCGATCTGTTCAGGAGCCATCGGGAAAATACCTGCAAAGAAATACATTCCTAGATTGGAACCAAGTAGCTGTTCTTCAGTGGGTGGTACTAACTGACTCATTACCGACCAATTGTGTTCTTCATTAGTCAATTCATAGTAATGAACCGGGAAAATTGTAAATGCAGTTAAACCGATTTGGTCGGATTCATCCTTATCAGTCTGGTCAAAATCAGGTTCACCAGCAGTGGCAAAACCATCCCCTTCACCCCTGTCAGGTCCCCTGTAACTTGGATCATAAGGTCCAACACCATCTTCACCAAGATCATCATTCAGAGGCTCACCATCATCCCAAACATCGTTTTCATTTAAATCAGTGTATGGATCCCAGTCTCCGTCATTATCGATTCCGTCATCACGTCTTTCGTCGATCATTCCATCTTCGTCATTATCTATATTGTCGTACCCGATACCGGGGCTTTCAAGGAAAGCGAAGCCAGCATAACCGACCGGTCCCCAACCACCGGGTGTACCACGCCCATTACCGTCCCATGAATACGCCAGGTCAATCCCTGTATCGTAACTTCCTGCATCGTCACCCGAATCATTAGTTCCACCGACCCCCCAATCTATATACATCCCAAACACAGTCGAGTCGTACTCGGTAGTGCCTATATTCTCGATAGCGTAGTGCCAGAAAATGCAGTCCTCGGCAAGTACATGGTTCCATTGAAATGCGCGAGCCTTGACCCTCATCCCCAAACCACGGCGATAAGAATCTGTGCTGTCGGGGTAGAAGTCATACTCATCATCAGTAGCGTCGTCCATAGCGAAAAGCGTTTCCAGGTCAGCGTTGGTAACTCCCTTTCCGAAATAACCATTCCAGAATCCATCCCATGCATGAGGTTTACCGGGCCAGGTAAGGGGCCATGATTCCGGATTATCGCTCATTGCCGGCTCATCCTGGCTTGGGTTAGCATATCCCGGTAAAGGCTCCCAACCGATTGGATTTCCTGTAACTTCGCTTCTATCCATGAACTCCCTGTATTGGGTTGACATCGGATGGATTAAATTTCCCTGGGAATCATGAGTAGAGGCTGATACAATCAGCGCCACACCATCGACATAAGAATGGTTTGTACCCTTGGGCCAAATTCCTGCCGGTTGATCGGGCCAATTAGCGATCATTCCATAATTATAGAATTCCGTTACAACTTGATTACCATCCATAATTCCGAGTTTTCGATGCTGACGGCTTCCGTATGGACCTACTGCCAATGCATTAGCAGCAATTATGAGAGCCAAGATGAAAACGAATATTTTTTTATAATGCATCTTTTTCCTCATTGCTATTCCTGTTCACTAAAAGCCAACGGATAGAGTCAGTTTGACCTGTCGCGGCGCTTCAAAATATTCCGGGCGAGTATAGAAATCTTCAAGGGTGTTGTACCCTTGAACACTGAATGCCTGAAGTTGATCCAGCGTATAGGTTGCCCTGCCGGTATCCACAAATACATCTTTCTCATTCTGAATATCGAACAAGTTGTAAATTGACAGAGACACAGTAGGTTTGTATCCTGAAACATTAAACATTTTATATGCTTTCAGATCCATGTTGTATTTCATCGGTCTTCGTTCAGCATTTGTTTCACCTCGTGGCTGCAGGAAAGGCTGGGAGGTATATGGCAATCCAGTACCAATTGTGCCTATTAGACCAACGCTCCAGTCGCCAGGAACACCAATATTTACACCTGCATTAAATGTGTGTGACTGATCCCAGTCCAGTGGAAGCACCTTTTTCGCACTCTCTCTTGGAGGATCCGCTTTGTTGTCTTTAAAAACATTTTCAGGATCTGAAGTGTTGCCCTCTGCAACCTGGAAGGTGTAATCCAGCGATAGCCCCACCATGTTCGCCATTCGTTTGTCGAGAGCAGTAGTCACCCCCCTGACATTGCCATAGTCACGGTTCACATAACGGGCGTACTTTCGTTGATCATAAGTCTTTTGAATTTCAACACCAAGGAGATTACGTATATCCTTATAAAAGCCTGTCACATTGAGCCCAATACCATCAGCAATTTCCATTTGCATTCCAACTTCATACATAACAGTTTTTTCAGGTTTTAACTCAGCATTCCCGATCTTACTGCTCATCAAACCGGGCAATACTTCAAATTCAGGATTGAAATAGAGAAATTGAAAAGGTGGAGTCTGAAAGAAATGTCCATACGAGAAATGGACTACACCCTGAGCAGACAGGGGAAACGCCAAACCGATCCTGGGACTTAGCTGCTGATGACTTTCAGCCTCATGATATTTGTAACGCCAACTATTATAAGTACCATCGGGATTTTGTGGATTAACAGGATCGAGGCCTGTTATTTCCAGTCCGTTCTCATCAAAAGTTGTAAATACATCATTATGTGGATCGGCGGGATCGTCAGGAACTAATCCGTCAGGCTGGAAGAAATCATAGCGTATTCCAAAATTAACCACCATAAAGTCGTATTCCATTTTGTCCTGAACATATCCAGCAAAAATTAATGGTCGATGACCGGGTCCTGAAAATGGAAATCCACCCAGCAAGCTCTCCGCTTCCTTTTCAGGGTATTGATTATTATTCCAGGAAGTTATTGGATTTATTTTGAATCCACCCTGATTATTATTTAGATGTTCATCCCAGACCAGTTGATACTCCTCCAGAGTAAGCAGGTACTGGTTAAGGTCAACTCCTGCTTTCATCTCGTGAAGTTTAGTCGCCTGGTGAGTTACATCCGATTTAATTCCTGCCTTCTGAGTCGATCTGTATTGATGCCACATCCCTTGACCGCCTGTGTAAAACGCTCGATTTAGGGCATCATTAAGCCTGTCAATCTTCTCATTATCGGCGACATTTTCGTTGACGTAGTAATTATGGTCATTTCTTGTATAGGAGAGATTTACTGTGTAAAATGTTGTTTTGTTTAATATTTCGTCCCATGTTAATTGATGGTTCATGCCCGTGCTATAATTTATGTATTGACCGTCAGGATTGTATTTAAATAACCTCATTTCTTCTTCAGGATCATCGTCTCGTGTTGATAACTCTTTATATTCCATCTGATCTGCAATTACCGAGTATGATATTTTCTGTGATGGCGTCAGCCGGTATGTTAATTTCATCTGTCCCGATATTTTTTCAAATGAGTCCATTGTGACCAATTCATTATCACCAGAATTTTCAATGTACCAGTCTTCCTGATTTGAATGTGAGAAATCATTCGAATCACTTGGGGTAAATATCCGCTGACCATAAATACGTCCATGGTCGTTCAGGAACCTTCCAGAAGCAAAAAATGTCAGATTGTCCATTGCAGGATATACTGGTCCTGATAAGCTTAGCTGATAATCCTGAAGATGACCGGGATTCAGATCATCCATAAATGTTTTCTCATCAGGGGGATCGTCATATAAACCAACTGCAATAGACCTGTCGGAGACATAATCTCCAACTCCTATGGATGCTTTACCGGAATATTTTTCGGATGAACCCTCTTTCGTGACAATATTTACAATTCCACTCATTGCCTGACCATATTCAGCGTTGAAAGTACCGCTGATTACCTGGATTTCCTGGATGGCGTTATTCTCGACCTGATTGGATGTTGTACGATCAAAAGGGTCTGAATCAGAATAAGGATCAGAGACCATTACCCCGTCTATCATATAAGTAACTTCTGAAGAACGACCACCTCTGAAATGTCCGTCAACCACACCGGCTTGAAGGTTTACAATATCACCGAAGTTTTCGACCGGCATCATCTCAATTTGTTCAGCTCCAACCATTGCTTCACTGCTTGTCAGGTCTTGTTTTACAACCGGTTTTTTCATTACGAGGGTTACGGCTGGCGCAGCCTCAAGTAGAGTGGGGTTAAGTTCGGCGTTAAGAGAGGTTGTACGGTCAATGCTTACTCCAACTCTATCAAAAGTTATGGATTGATAACCCATTATTGAAAAAGTTACTGAATATATACCGGGCGTCACGTTGAGAATCAGGAACTCGCCGTCAAGGTCTGTTGCGGATCCCCGGTATGTGCCCTCAACCACAACGTTCGCTCCTACCAACGGTTCACCTGATTCAGCATCAGAGACTCTACCGGTTATTTTCCCGGTGATACCTGCGAAAATAGATGGTAAGCCGAATATCAAGAAAAACAGGTAGAGAACAGTTACAAATCGAATAATCTTGATCATGAAACCTCCAGCACTGAGAATAATTTTCTTATTCGAAAATTGAGAAAAGGATTACTTCCTTCAATCATTTTTTGGCTGTGCTTTTTGCATTTAATGGTTCGCCTGATACAGTTATGAAAGACAATCTGAAATCTATGCAGGCAAATGATATCCCATTAATAAAATTGTGGATATACGTGATATAACGACAATGTTAAATATGAAAAGTCAGAAAACTAATTCCGTAAGAAACGAGAACAATTCTACCCACAATTTAACTTTAAGCCATTAAAATACATAATTATAACAAAAATCTTGGACTGGAGTTGCAGTTGTAAAAACTACAACTCCAGTCCTTGGTGAAACGCATCCAGATCAGTTGTTTACTCCCACAACCTGATTGAATGCGGAGGATTATTTCAGATAGATCATCTTGCGAACAGCAGACTGATCCTGGGTGTTAATGCGATAGAAGTAGAATCCGGAACCCAAGTTTGTGCTATTTGTCAAATCAAAGCTGACTGTATGATGACCGGCCACCTGAATACCATCAACCAACGTGACAACCTGTCTTCCAAGAATGTCAAAAACCGTCAGGTTTACATTTCCGGTTGTCGGCAGACCATAACGAATAGAGGTTGCCGAGTTGAATGGATTCGGATAATTTTGATCAAGCATCAAGGTACGTGGAATTGCTACCTCATAACGGTTCAGGTTTTCTCCGACCGCATTTTCATGAATAGTCAGTTCACGAATCATGAAATCGTCGAAATAGATTTCACCCTGTACGGTTGGGTTGAACCGTGCACGCAATGATGCACCAGTCGCATCTTCCGGTGCTTCAACTATAGCACGATATTGCATCCAACCTTCTTCCGCATTAATCTGTTGGACATAAATAAATTGATCGCCACCGGTAGTTGACCATTCATGCTCAATATCACCGGCATGGAAGAAGAAACAGAGATTTGCTCTTTCGGAAATATTTTCGCCAAGCACAGCAGACGGAAAATAACCTGCATCAGTGGGAGAAATTGAAACCGTCCTGATCCAAACACTGAACTCGTATAGTTCGCCAGCCATTGCCGCTACGGGTACAGAGTAGAAAACCATTTCATCGCCTTCTTCATCTGCTTCTTCCAATAACACAGAATAGTCACCTGAATGAGCGTTTTCGTCAGCAACTACGGCGGCATATCCGGCGCCTGCACCTGCCGACCAACTCATCCAACCAACTGGATTTTCTGCACTCCAGCCAAAGCAACCGGATGTCCATGGATCTGAAGCGTAATTCATCTGATCAAACCAGACTGTGCCGGTAGCGTCCGATCCCATCACTAATTCGATCCAGGCGTTATCAGGTACATCTGCGAGCAGGATCTCACCTGTATATTGTGTCCAATCAACGTCACCTGCTGTCTGATCTGCAGCAACGAAAACTTCACCGATTGATTCTCCATCGGCTTCGAAATAGAACCAGGCTCCAATTTCAGCATCATTATTG
The DNA here is from genome assembly GCA_030765455.1 of Candidatus Electryonea clarkiae. GTDB lineage: Bacteria > Electryoneota > Electryoneia > Electryoneales > Electryoneaceae > Electryonea > Electryonea clarkiae. The sequence continues at coordinate 42,091 of JAVCCM010000045.1, forward strand.
GCAGGCTCAGTATTAGCACCGCTGGTTTTCGCATAGAAACTGCATGTGTAGAGCACAGCTTCCATGTGATTCCAGAATGTTTGCGCCTGATTATCACTCACCCAGCTCGCTGCAGTCCCGGTAGCATCTTTCTCAATTTTCAGCGACATTTCGCCATCGGATGCATCGTCGTCTGCCCATGTCAGGGTACCGCCCTCAGCGCCGGTTCCCCACCAGTAGGGATCCCTTGTTTCAAGATCACAATTTTCTACAAGATTGTCGCCTGTTACCAGCTCAAATGAAAAATCGTCAAAGTAAACAGTTCCGGTAACCGTTGGATTAAATCTCGCACGCATTGAAAAACCGGTGGCATCTTCAGGAGCGGTTACGATTGTTTTGTATTGTACCCACCCTTCAACAGCTTCCATCTGGTTAGCATATAAGAAACGATCACCTCCGGTCACAGCCCAATCATGCGCAATGTCACCAGAATGGAAGAAGAAGCACAGGTTAAAACGGTCAGAAATGTTTTCACCGATAACACCTGTGGGATAATAGTTAATGTCGGTGTTAGATGTTTCAGTTTTAATCCAGACACTCACCAGGTAATCTGATCCACCTGTTGCTTGATGAGGTGCTGTATAAAATACCATCTCATCACCTTCATCATCAGTTTCCATAAGCTTTGCCACATGGGTACCTGAATGAGCATTCTCATCTTCAACAACAGCTGCGAAACCTGCGTCTCCACCGGCTGACCAACTCATCCAACCGATAGGGTTTTCTGCACTCCATCCGAAACATCCGGATGTCCAGGGATCGGAGGCATAATTCATTTGATCAAACCATACAGTACCTGTTGCGCCTGAACCCATTACTAATTCGATCCAAGCGTTGTCAGGAACGTCCGCCAGCAAAATTTCACCGGTGTATTCAGTCCAATCGACATCCCCGGCCGTTTGATCCGCTGCAACAAAAACTTCTCCGATTGATTCGCCTTCAGCTTCAAAATAGAAATATGCACCGATGCGCTCATCGTCAGTTGATGGCTCTGTATTTGCACCCATAGTTTTTGCATTGAAACTAACTGTGTACAATACAGCTTCCATATGGTTCCAATATGTTTGCGCCTGGTTTCCACTGACCCAGCTTGCGGCAGTACCTGTAGCATCTTTTTCAATCTTCAGTGACATCATACCGTCTGAAGCCTGATCATTTGCCCAGGTCATCGTACCGCCTGCCGCTCCGGTTGTCCACCAGAACGGTGCGACTGTTTCAAGATCTCCGTTAGTGATCTTGTTTGTTACTTGTGCCAGGGTAATCCCGTTAAAAACGAACAATACCATCGCAAGACAAGTAATCATTGTTAAGAAATGTTTCTTTTTCATCTTACTTCCTCTCGTGAGTTTTACCTTACTTTTTGTTCTTTACTAATTCGGTTAACTATGTTGTTTTTCGGCTCCTGCTAAGTTATAAATTCTCCTCTGTTTGTTTATGTTTAACGGTTAAGTTTAAAATGTTCTTTTCTTTGTTAATAACAATAGTGCAATTTGCTGATTCAAATGCGATCCCATCCCCTGAATAGTTCTCAACCCTTCGCACGTCCATGGCTTCAGCAGCGTGTGGCAATGCGTTGATTATGTTCAATGCCAGCAGGGCTTCAATTGTGGATTCCGCTCCGGAATTGAAGTTAATTTCCCCGGAACTGATAATACCGTCGTAACATCTACCTGTATTTTTGTCATACATCACTTTACCTGCCGGGTTATTTCCAAAAAACCAGGAAGCGGCTAATCCAGCCCAGGTTGCGTAAGTTGTATCTCCTGTGATGTCATACATTGATTTTTGACATGCGATAATCGAAGAAACATCGTATGCAATTTGTGAAAACTCTTTGACTCGAACTGTATCCCCATCTTCGAATTCGATATGTGCCAGCATTCCTTCTGCAATCAACCATCTCTGAAATCCATCAATTTCTTCCTGGGCTGAAGAAATCCAAGCCGGGTGATTCAATGCTTTGCCTGCCCTCGCCAATGCTTCAGATTGCAACGCTCCGTAAGCATGCCAGATATTCCGCCAACTTTTGTGAATCCGGTAATTGAATCCACTATTACCAATCCAGGCAGCTCGATATATCTGCTCCGCAAAATGGCTGACAAGATTGTCTATATTTTCATTTAACCCATCCGTACGCCGTGCAAGCAGCCCCAATACCAGGATCGCAGCCACGTCCTGACCAATTTCCGGACTTTCTCTTGAATCAAGAAAAAGTTCCTTCATTCTTGATTCGGATTTGACGCAGGCATCAGTAAGTTGATTATGAAATTCCGGATCACGCTTATCGAACACCGGCAAAGCTAATGCAATCGAACGGTATCCCCTGGCTGCCCACCATCCGAATGACTTTGTGCTATTCTTATGTTCTTTATTTATACTCAAATCTTTATTGACAAAATTATAGAAATCCCCATCTTCAGCTTGCAATACAAGTACAAATCTAAGCAAATCCTTCAGAGGCATAAGAAGTGACGTATCATTAGACGATTCATAAAGTTGCAGATACACCCTTGCAGTTCTCGCCACGTCATCTACACAACTGATCCCTTCACCTGTTGCTTCAACTCTATGATAGTCCGGTGCTTCAGCGTAAATATGAACAAGCCTGCATTTCTCTCCTTCTATCTCTACCTCTTCCTGTAAATATTCAAGATGATCCAGGTTGATCAATACATCCTCTGAAGTATCATTTTCTGCTTTCTGTTTATCAGCAGTACAGCCGATCAAGCCAAGTAATAATACAAATAACCATATTATAAACAAATATATCTTCTTTGATCTAATTTGTTGTCTCATCCCTTCAATCCACTTGTTGCCATACTTTCAATGAAATATCTTTGCAGAAAGAGATATACGATTATTATTGGTAGAATCATGACAGCCGCGGCAGCAAGTTGTAATCCAATCTGTGCTTCCGCCTGTCCACTGACCGCGAACAGAGTAACCATTTGCGGCATAGTCATTATCTCTTCCTTGCGTACTACTATCAGTGGCCATAATGCCTCATTCCAGATTCCCATGAAATGAACGATCCCAACTGTAATTAATGCAGGTTTGGACAGGGGCCAGAATAGCCGGAACAGGATACCCATATCGCTCAAACCATCAATCCTCGCCGCGTCGATCAACTCTTCTGGAATTGCCATGAAAAATTGACGGAACAACAGGATAGCAAATGGACTCATTGTGTATGGCACGATCAGGGCGGCATATGTATCGACCCAACCGAGTTTGACCATCAGGACATACAACGGAATAAGCGTTAACTGGAAAGGGAGAACCATCGTGAACAGTATTACTGCAAAGATAGCACTTCTGCCTTTGAATTTCAGACGTGCTAATGCAAATCCAGTCATTGAACACAAGAATAGTACACAAACTGTTGAAATGATTGATACAAGAAGACTGTTGAACAAACTTCTGAAGATTGGAATCTTGGATATCATCAACTTATAACTGTCAAGGCTATACCTGGAGCCCAGGGGGCTGAATGTCATAATCTCTGCTTCTGGTTTTAATGTCCCTGCTAACATCCAGACAAAGGGATAGAGAAACGTGCATGCGGCAGCAATCAGTACTAAATAGAGTATCAATTTCCCGAATTTACCGCTCAATTTCAAATCTCCTGTTCTACATATTTACGTTGCAGCATGACAACAGTTAATACAATTAATGCGAGGGTGAAACCGATGGCAGCAGCATATCCCATTCTGAAGAACGAAAAAGCCTGCCGATAAATGTACAATACGCCTGATAATGTAGAATTCATGGGACCACCGCCTGTTAAGACGTATGGTTCAATAAACAGGCTGAATCCACCTAATGTTGATAAGATCAACACCATTACCAGTACCGGATTGATAGCTGGAACAGTAATAAACAGGAATTTCTGGACTGTGTTAGCTCCATCAATTTCAGCAGCTTCATATAGCTGTCTTGGAACACTCTGTAATCCGGCAAGGAACAATACTACGTATAGTCCGATATTTTTCCATGTCGCCATTATTGCAATTGAAGGCATCGCCCATGCGGGATCGGTAATCCAAGGAACACGGTTGATTCCGATCATACCAAGCATCTGATTAAGAATCCCGATATCAGTGCTGAACAACTGCTTCCACATGACTGTAACAGCCACACCTGAAACTACAACTGGAAGGAAAAAAGCTGCCCTGAAAAAAGCTCGTGCCGGGATTTTACGGTTGAGTATCTCAGCCAGTACCAAGGCTGATACCACCTGCAATGGAACATGAATTAAAAGAAATACAAGGGTATTGATTATCGATTTCCAGTAAACGGAATCACTAAACATTTCCGCGAAATTCCCGAGTCCTACAAACTCCATTGGACCGACAATCGACCAATGATGAAAAACAAGTACAAATGAAAAAATCAGGGGATAAGCCACGAATAGTGCAAAAAAGATTATGTAGGGCGAGACCAGCATGTAGCCTGACCTGCCGGATCCAATCTTATTGTTTACCGTGATGCCTGGCATTCTAAATTCCCCTCGCCTTTAGAACATTACGGCTTCTTTTCACGGCGAGACGTAAAGCTTCAGCAGGCTCACGCTTTCCATGAATACAACAGGCGTCAAATTGTTCATTGATCGAGTCGAACACTTCCTGTAAAACTGGATTCTGATCGAATCCGCGCGTCAGAGGCACTTGTTCTGCAAACAGCTCCATGTTTGGGTTTCCCGCGAAATAATCAGCAAAAAGGCTGTCTGTTGTCAGATTCTTTCTTAGGGGAAGTTGGTTGCATATCTCCAGCAATCGAAGATCGGATTCTTCGGAAATAATATATTTAACAAAATCCCATGCTGCTTCGGGATGCTTTGATGTGGAAAATATCCCAATACTCTTGGGATCACCAAATGTATATTTATCACCTTTATAATCGTCCGGTACCGGAATCGGACCAAAAGCATATTCAAATCCTTCTGGTTTAAAACGTTCCACATGAGAGATATTCCACGGACCTGTGATATGAGCAGCGATTTTGCTTTTCATGAACATATCACCAACAAAAATAGATTTAGCATAATACTGTTTATTGAATCCATGAGCAAAAAACTCGAAAACTTCCAGCGAATGCTTGTTGTCGTAGTCAATTTTACCGTTTTTTAATAACGTCATTCCACCAGAAGCAGCTATATAAAAGGTGTAAAAATCGAAAAGCCGTTGACGCCATTCCGAAATAATATTCAAATCTGCCATCCAACGGTCATATTGACCATCTCCATCCAGATCTGAAGATACTTTTTCCGCTAAATTATTCCATTCACTCCAAGTTTCAGGTAATTTCTCAACCCCCACTTCACGAAGGATACCCATATTATATTGAACAAGAATAGGATTTCCTTTCCATGGGACCTGATACAGCTTACCATCTGAAGCAATGAAATTAGATTCCAATTGAGAAGGAATCCTCTGTGACAAATAATCCCTTCCACCATCAAATTGATCAATCGGAACCAGCGCCTTTGCCCTTGCAAGCAACGGAACCACAACCGGGGGAACATTTGAGCATATATCCGGTGCAGTACCACCGGCGGCTGCTATTATCAGTACTTCCTCGCCAGACCGACCCTCGGGTAGAGGCTGAATCGTAACCAGGGTTTCAGGGTGCAGGATATTCCATTTCGCTACGAGTTCACGACCAAGTTGAATTTCAAAAGGATTCGAGGAAGACCAATACAAAAGATGGACGCCATCAGAATCCTCTTTTTTTCGTCCGCAACCCGACACAAAAATCATGCAGAGTATTATGATTGTTAAGAATTGTCTATAATATTTGCTAAACAATTTGATCCTGATTTCCTTTCAGATAAACTACAATTGAATCTATATCTTTTTTAATAACATCTAATTATACTGATTGTAAATAATCAAGAAGCTGATCAAGACGAACCGATATTACTCCAATTACAGTATCAGCTCCTCCATAAAAAATGTCCAGAATGCCGTCATGAACTACCAGGCCTTCCGGGAAAACGACATTGTTGACGTCACCCGATTTTTCCCAGTCTTCGACCGGTTCAAAAAGAGGTTCTTTCGTCTTGCCGATCAGTCGTTGAGGATCATTCAAATCAAAAAGAGCCGCTCCAGCCCGATAGGTTAATCTTGGTCTATTGGTTACACCGTGATAAATCATCAGCCAGCCGGCGTCAGTCTTGATTGGAACTGGACCCATCCCGATATGGCTTTCTTCCCAGGGTTCCTTCCTGAGCATCATTCTATATTGATCCATATGTCTGAGATAATCTTCCCAAAATCCACGATCATCTAATTGTTCAAGACTATCCAGATATGCTACCTGGATATCAGGCCTCAAACGATGGATCATTACTATCTTATTATTTACACGCTCAGGAAGTATTGTTGCATCTTTTTCCCAAAGGAACATATCCGCTGGATCTTCTGACCATCTTTTGACATAGTCGCCGAGTTTACTATTTTCGCGAATGATTTTGAGTGCTTCACCTGTCTCAAAAAGTGGCCCAATCAAACGACGGTTTTCCATTGAATCCACACTGCCGCCTGATGCATAGCCTAACCGGGCATGGTATCCATCCCATGCAGTGTAAAACAGGTGATATTCGCCTTCAAACCAAACCAGCCTTGGATCTTCTACACCTTCCTTTTCAAAATCATTTTCCGGTTCCATTAAGGGTTTTGACAGACGATCAATGACTACAGGATTACCAGCCTGATAACGAGCACGAAGGTATCCGATTGTCGATTTGAAATCCTGGGCAACAGCCCTATACAAAATATGATAATCTTCATTATTTTTGATAATGCATGGATTAAGGACAGCTCTACGGTCAAAATAATTGTCACTTGGTTGCAGGAATAACCTTCGATTAAATACTTCTGGTTTAGCTAACAATGGATTTCTTCCTCTCGCTTCACCGGACTCGTTGATTGCCGTTCTATGAATTCAACACCTTCACGTATTATTTTATTTTGTGTGAATCGTTTATGAATCAGATCTGCAAGGGTTCGAATTGCAATCGCTCCAAGATCCTCTTTATTTACACGAATTGTTGTAAGCTGTGGATCAATAAGGGTGCAGATCGCAACGTCATCAAAACCAACAATAGATAAATCTTCCGGGATAGATATTTTCTGCTCTTTCGCTGCATTTATCACACCACTTGCCATTGCATCATTTGCACATATTATTGCAGTTGGCTTCTCATCGACGCTCCATAAATCCTTGAAGGCAGAGTTGCCTTTTGAAGGACTCATCTCCCCTTTTGCAAATATTACCCACTCGCTTTTATTTTTAATTCCACCCTCTTCAAGTCCTTCGTAAAAACCATTCAGCCTGTCTTTAACGCTGGGATGATCGATTTCTCCACCGACAAAAGCTATCTTTCGATGACCCATTTTTAGAAGATGCCGAACTGCCATCCGGATTCCTCTTCGATTATCGATTAATACTTTTGAGCAATTGTGAGTGTCATTGCCATAGTCAATCATTACGGTAGGAACGTTTCGATCAAGCACAGCATTAATCAGCTTTTGCGAAACTCGACCGGCGATCATTACTCCGTCAACATTGCTTTCTTGCAAAAACCTGGGAAGTTGGTGTGAATTTCCATTACCATTGAATGAAATGGAAGTAAGAAGGACATACAGATCGTGTTTTCGCGCTTCGATTTCAGCGCCCAGGAATACCCTCGTATAGAATGGCTCCGCACGATTGAAATGTGATTCCGATACTATGAATCCAACATTGCCACTTGTACGAGTTGCAAGGTATCTCGCCAAACGTACCGGCGTATAATCAAGTTTTCGAATTGCAGAATTTACCCTGTTTCGAGTGTCGAAACTGACATACCCCTTTTCGTTAATAACGGCGGAGACAGTGGAGGGAGATACTTTAGCCAACTTGGCAACATCACGAATTGTATAAGCCATGAAACCTCGAAACGTTTCGACATTTAGTAAGAATACCAAATATCGAAGAAAACGAATCTATTCATTAAAGATTGAATAACAATGTGTTACTATATAAAACATGTGAGACATTTATTCTCGAACCGGTTCGACATTATAAGATGAAAACTTTAGGTTGGCTTGTCAAGAGAAAAATGTAAATTTTATATTTTCCCAAGGGATAATGGCTCCGGAGTCACCTCACCGGAAATGATCATTAGTATTTCGCTCTTGCGGATTCTCTCGAGGTTAACGCGGTCTTCAAAGTGTCAAATCCATCTTCCAGGCTAACATTCAGTTTGATGTGTGGATTATCGATGGAAGTTATTAGATTTTCTATCATTGATCTTACACAAAATCTGTAAACATCCAACTTCTTGTCCGGTAATGCGAATGTTCCAGTGATCATTCCATATGATTTATATGGTTTACCACCGCAATAAATGGTCTGAGCCGTTTTTTGAAAATTAGAATCCTGAATATTCCCATTATTGTAGGGATATCTTTGATCCACTTTGAATCCAGGTAGTTTATAGATTTCTTTTTCAATTTCAGGATTGACCATTGCTCTCACTCTCCCCTGTATTGGAATCCAACCATACAACTCTAATTCCAGCAGATCAAATAACAGACGAATCGTTGTACTCTCGAAAATATCAGGACGGGCAAAATCATGATAGTGACTCGCGATCAATCCGTTTTCATATAAAACGTTTATATAAACTTGGTCTTCCTGACCCTCATTTCGATTATGAGAAGCTCCCTTAACGTGTTTAATCGGATACATTGCGAATAAATCAACTAGGTCGAGAAAGTGAACGGCATGTTCAACAGCGATTCCTCCTGAAACACTTTCATCCCAAAACCAGTGGTCCTGTGGAAGGGATTCATCTTGTGCATAGTTTTCAACTACGGCTCTTCTCAATTGTCCAAAGACACCGGATTCACTCCATTTAACTACCTGTTGAACAATCGGATTGAATCTCAACATGTAATTTACAGTTGCTTTCATTCCAGTAAATTCGCTGACATTAATAATCTCCCTGGCATCTGTAAGATTTGTTGCAAGAGGCTTTTCAATAAGTACGTGTTTCCCAGCTTTCATGGAGGCTATTGCCAGTTCCGCATGTGTGGAAGGGGGGGTCACAATTGAAATTATTGATATCAATGGATCACGAATCATTTTTCGCCAATCATCATAGATATTGAATTCACCGGCAGGGATATTGGATACATTCTGATCCGCAATTCCAATGACAGACGCTCCCTTAAGATTTGACCATGATTTGTGCAGGAAGGCTCCAAATCCTCCATAACCGATTATACCGATACCATGTTGTGACATCATATTCTCCTTAATTTGAGGTCATCTTTAAAATAGGTTGATTACGAATTAGTTTCAATTCTATCTTTGTTATTATATATTTTTCTTTATTTAACCGGCAGATTTGGCATGTCTCAAAGCGGTCACTTCAAACTCCTTGGTGTAATTTCAATCATTTCTATGATGATCGCTTTCTTCTTTGGCTGCTCTAAACAAAATATCACTTCTACTGACCCATGCCTTTGGATCGCAATTGCCGAATCAGATACTATAACTGTTGAAGAGTTTAAAAACCGTTATTCATTTACTCCTCATATTGGTAAAGGATCAGAAGCAAAAATATTATTTCTCAAAGCCCTGGTTATCGAACGTCTGTTAGCACAATATGCAAGCGAATCAAAAACAGATAAAAAAACCAATTGTAAAATACTACTTCAACAATTTGCTGACGAAGCTGTAGTTGAAGGTTTATTAACTAATGCGATAAAGGCAAGAGTATCGATCAGCGATGCTGAAATACGTGAGCATTATTCCAGGTATTCAAGGCGGTTGAACATCAATGCCTGGGTGTTCAGTGATTCGATTACTGCATATAAAGCATTTGAAAGATATAATGGAGGGCAGAATTTTCGTGATTTGAGTTTATCTGAAACAGGAAATAGTAATACCAAGTACTATGAAAATCAAAATCTTATTTATAATCAAACAGAAGAAAATCTGGAAAAAACGGCATATAATCTTTTGCCTGATCAAGCTGGAGAACCGGTTCAGGTTAACAACGAATGGTGGCTTCTGAAACTTAACTCCTCTGAAACAACAGAAATGAAAAACGAACAGAATTTTCATGCAAAATCTGAATATTTGCGCAATGTTATTTATAAGAGAAAGAGCTATTCTAAACAGAAAACATATATCGCGGAGGTAATGAAAGGACGTTCCATTAAAATTGATCCCGGGGGTTTTGACTGGTTGGTGGATCATCTTCTGCAAATCCTGCCAGGAGAACAGAACGATGAAGGAATATCTCTGCCTTTAATAGCGACTCCCCAGGTACAATTTGACCCGGAACTGGTAGAAATGAACGAGAAAGACAAATTGGATTTGCCTTTAATCACACTGGATGGCTCAAAGAAAGAATCCTGGTCCCGCCGAGAAGTATTGGAGAAGCTTTATTCCATGCCGAGAACTTTGAATCCTGCGGATCGAAAAATATTTGCTCAAAACTTATACCAGGCGTTACTCTGGCTTGTAGAATTCTCAGCACTTGCAGAACAGGGATTAGAACAGGGGATAGATAATGAGCCTGAAGTGGTTGAGGAGATTGAGATATGGCAGCAACATGTCAGAGCACAATTTGGCTTGGAAGCCTTAATGGCTGACCGTGGAATCACGATGTCTGCTGATGGAATAGATCAATTGGTTGACTCGACACGACTTTCCCGGCAGGATGATATCATGGAAGAATGGTTGGCGGAAACATTCAGTAAAAAGAAAATCCAGTATAATTTGAAACAACTTACTGATTTAGAATTACCTGATTCACCGGCATTGATAAGAAAAACTCATTTCCCCAACAGACCTATCTTACCAATCCCGATAGGTTATCGCTGGACTCCTTATCTAACTACTGAATGAATATTGTCAAAGGTTTGGCAAATAATAATCTCAGATTGTTTTTTATTACCATGCGTGACACACTCCTGACACACTCGGAGGCAAAAAGCCACCAAATTCAGCAATAATCTACAAAATCCCTCCTCTTGTAAGTGTCAATTATACATGTTGTAATCTGTTGTATATAATTGTGTTTTTTGATCTTGCTAAAGCTACGGACCAGAAGGCTCGGGGTTCGAATCCCTACAGGCGTACTTAATTAACAAAAGGGATGTAGTGTTCTCAGCCTTATTCATTGTGTGTGATCCACCCTTGAACCACTTTGCATATGCAAATCCCTCTAACAGAAAATTTGCTTTGTGAAAAATATGTACATGGTGGCACACTCGGAGGCAATAACAGGCAAAATGTTACAGTTGCCAACGATAAAGGAATTTCTATAAGCATTTAACTATATAGTGGTTATCTTCTGTTGAGTGTTGCTGTTTATCAAATGCATCGGCCTTCTAAGCCGGGGGTTTTGGGTTCGAGTCTCAACTGGCGTACTTATTATATATCAATACAATAGATTAACAACACTAAGATATCTCTGAGAGTATTCTCTCTTCTCTAAACCATTAGAACTACCTTCATGCTTACTCTAATTCCAAATTAACAAAAATGCTCGATTCTTCTATCGTGTATTTTCTGATCAACTCTTGTCTTTTCTTAACAACGGGTTGATTTCACTGACAAAGAAAGATAATTAATCCAAAAATCTTCATTCAAATCCTGCAAGTACGACTACTAAAATTTCTCTGTGATCTTGTCTCGCACAAAGGTGCAAAGAAAAAAAGATAAACTTGATTCTTTATAAAAGAAGTTTGATAATAGATCTATCTTGTGATTCAGCACCGACAAGGCACATGGTGCCGATATTACTCATTCATAGATAATCGCAACATTGTAATAGGTGCTTGATTTAACAGGGAATAGATTTCAACATTCTCGCGAAAAACTAAGCGGGACTTGTCATCAATTTTATTGGATTTTCTCCAATAGAGTCATCCTGACGCAGAAAATGTAACTGTGAACCATTCAATATGTCTTAACTGTAGGAAGCAACAAGAGGATTTTTAGTGACTGACGGAAGGAGCGAGGCGAGAATTATCTGGCAGGCAGCATATGAGGAACATGGTGTTTCTATAATGAATTTTCTGGTAAGTCGTCTGAGGAATCGTGAAGATGCTGAGGACATTTTACAGGAAACTTTCATACGCGCTATCAAGGCGACCAATGCTCTGCGTGAAAAAAGCAAGGTACGCCCATACCTGTTCAGTATCGCTCATAACCTGATGGTTAATCATGTCAGGAAAAAACGTGAAGTTAATATGCCTATTTCAGATGAAACAGGTGCTAACCCGATGGACAGCGTTGAAGATGACGCCGGTATTTCTCCAGAAGCAGATGTCACGCTTCGTGACCTTGAAGAGAATATTATTGAAATAATGAATGAGATGTCGCCTTCGCATAAGAAAGCGTTTGAACTGGGGGTGTTGGGTCAAAAGCCTTACAGTGAAGTTGCAAGGTTGACAGGTTGGACACAATCACAAGTAAAAATCAATGTTTATCGTGCAAGAAAAAAAGCTATAGAGGAGCTTCGTGATGAATGGATCGACTGACCACAGCGAAAATGCTTCGGGCATGAGTAAAACTGAGTGTGAATCTAATATTTCAGCCCTTATTGATGGCGAACTCGAACCGGAAGCATTGCTTATTACTCTCGACAAACTGGTCGATGATAATCAGTGCATTGAATTCTATGAAGATACACGAAAAATGCAGCAAAGACTGGGAGCCGGTGATTTTCCGCATAGTGATTCTAAGCTGCCCCAGGATTTGTGGAATAAAATAGAACGAAAAAGCGGATTGAATCGACCATTAATTGTAAAATTATTTGGGAAAACCAGCCCGGTCTGGGCGGCAGCCGCCACTATCTTTTTTGTGTTCAGCTTGTGGGCTGGAGGCGTGCTGGAGTTTAAGATACCCCAGTTCGGGGACCGGACAATCTCACTTACACTTGGAGAGAATGAGGGTAAAATGGATGAGGAGCGCTTTGTCGAGCTGACAGCCGAGCTTCTTAAAGCTGACAAACGATACCATCGAAAAATGTTAGATGTTATGGAAGCTGTGGACAGTAGGGCATTTATTCAAGAGGGCTCTCTGGAAGAAAGCAAACCTCGTCTGAGTCAATCAGTCGAAAACAGACCAAAAGAACGAAGGACGCCACGAACGGTAGGCGAAGCTTCACCGTTCAAGATCGGGCTGTCAATGTGGTAAACATCATTAACAATTGTTATTGCCGGATATTTTTAAAGGAGATACATCATGAAACGCAACATTAAACTAATACCCATTATTATCCTGGCAGGTTTTTGCCTGCTACAGGTAATGCCTTCCGTTTCAATTGCGAAAAGCGACACAGACGGTTTTCTATATGGGAAAGTTACAACACGATCAGGAAACAGCTATATCGGTCTGCTGCGCTGGGGCACGGAAGAAGCATTCTGGGATGACCTGTTCAATTCATCAAAAGAAGATTTGCCCTACACTAAATATGTTGAAAAAGCCGAATTTCAAGATGAATACGATGAATATTTCGAAGAAGCTGAAGAATTAAATGAAGAATCAGTAGAACTTGAACATAGAGCTGCTGAACTTGAAGAGGAGGGGCTTGCTGAGAGAAGCGATGTCAGGGATATGCGTCGGGAAGCGCGAATGATGGCAAAAGAAGCAGAGAAAATGCAACGTGAAGCAAAAAAAATGGCGAAACAAACACATAAATATAGACGAAAAAGCATTGGAATTCTCGGAGGATCCATTGTTGTGAATCTCAACAGCTGGGGTGGATCCCGGCAATTCATAGCACGATTCGGAGATATTGCTAAGATTGAAGTTATTGGCAGCGAAGACGCTAAAGTCACAATGAAAAACGGCTCGCTCTATGTCGTGAGTGGCTACGCCAATGATGTTGGCGGAGAAATAACAATAAAGGACGCGAGCCTCGGTGAAATAGATGTTCCCTGGAAGAAGATTGATACTATCGAATTTATGCAAACACCGGGGAATGTTAAGCCTGATGGTTATAGAATGCGTGGTTTCCTGCTTAGTGACGCCGGAGAATTCGAAGGTTTCATCCAATGGGACAGCGAGGAATGTTTATCTACGGATAAGCTGGATGGTGACTCAGAAGATGGAAGACTGGCAATCGAAATGGGAACTATAAGATCCATAGAAAGACGCAGTCAGAACAGTTGCCGTGTGGAGTTGAAAGACGGACGCAAAATGGTGCTCGATGGCACTAATGATGTTGACGGATCAATTCGTGGAATTTATGTCGAAGATCCCAAATTCGGGCGGGTGAAAGTATCATGGGAGTCTTTCGAAAAAGTCGATTTCCATGACAAATCAGACAGCGGACGGGATTATGATTCGTATAAAGCACAGACAAAATTGAGAGGCACTATCACCGATATAGACACAAAAGAGTTTTCCGGAATAATCGTTTTTGATATTGATGAATCTGAAAGCTGGGAAATGTTGAATGGTGACCGTTTTGATGTTGAATTCTTCATTCCTTTTGATCGCATCGCAACGATTAGTCCACGCAGCAGGAGCGCAAGTATGATAGTGCTGCGTAATGGCGAAAAACTTCGCCTGGACAGCAGCAAAGATGTGAGCGGTGATAATGACGGAGTACTCATATTCAAGAACGAAGATGATAAAGAACCAAAATATATGGAATGGGATGAAATTGAGAAAATAGCTTTTGAGTAGATAGGAGAATTGCTCTTCTTAAGATGGTTTACCTCCAATGAGGTTGAATCAATAAACTGTCCGGTCAGTGATAATGACCGGACAGTTTCTATTTACAGAAAATGGTCAACGTCATGTGTCCGGCTGTGTCGTTACCCGACCTGATCGGGTGGTCCATCGTTTTTTCGCTGTAAATTATTTCTTGAAAGTTTTGCCTTGTTAATATAAAACACATACTTGAACGATCTCTGCTTCAGCAGCACAAAAAAGAAAAACCACAAAGTACTCAAAGAATTCGCAAAGAGCACGGAGATTGTCTTTGTGATCTTAGTGCATACTTTGTGTTCTCTGCGGTTTGTTGTTTTCTTTTTGGCTGATTTACTCTAAGATACTGGGATTACACATTGGATGAATCCGTTAAAGGTCGGATAAATCCGCCACAGGTCAGACAAGCCAAAGTGTTTACATTCTTATTCAATAGTTTTAATCCAGATTTGTAGAACAAACCATGTTTGAAATCAAACATTGCCACCCGCCGGTTCAGCGGGGCTAAAAAGAAAAACCACAAAGTACTCAAAGAATTCGTAAAGAGCGCGGAGACTGTCTTTGTGATCTTAGTGCATACTTTGTGTTCTCTGCGGTTTGCTGTTTTCTTTTTGGCTGATCGACTCTAAGTTTCTGATAGTTTTACTATATCAATAACACATGGAACAACCAGACTTTTAACAATAAACAAGACACAATACTTTCAAGAACCAGTATAGTAGAATCG
>JAVCCM010000146.1 GCA_030765455.1 Candidatus Electryonea clarkiae
ATTCTTCGGGGAAGAATTCACCTTACGGCATTCCCGTGTAATTAATACCGAGGGAATACTATTTCGGTCAAGTTATTCAAGGAGTACTATCGAAAACAACCGGTTTACCTGTTCAGCTCGTGGTGGTACAGACGTTCGATTCAGTAGTTGCGCATCATCCATATTCCGGAATAACGAGGCGGAAAGCGTCGGTTTTCAATCCTGGGAGACGCAGTTGGAATCCTGTTACGGCAACAGGATCAGGACGGCTTCTATTAGTAGGACCCAGCTTGAGTTCTATGACAATTATGTTGCCGCTAACTTTAGCATAGACAGCTGTGACTTTGATGTTCATGACAATGAATTCAGGAGCGCCTCTGTCTCAAGGAGCAACGGTATTTTCGAAAACAACCGGATTCATTCAAACCGTGAAACCACCATTCGCGAGGGCTGCGATGTTGTTTTTCGTAATAACACCATTACGCCCAAACCAAACTATGTTTCTTCGGATTATAGATCATTTGCTATTTACAGAGACTGCGAAGTCCTTTTTGAATCCAACCTGGTAGTTTCCCTTGAAACTTTTATTCATTCAAGGTCGTCTGTCGAACTGAGGAATAATACCGTTTTCTACGGAGATGAAGCATTCTATTTAAATAGAGGTTCACAGCTTGACGTGGTTAATAATATCTTAAACGGTGATGGAGTTGACTGTCCGTTAATTTTCTCTATTGACGGAAATGATGTTGAAATAAGCCGGTTTGAATACAATGTTGTTCACAACATCAGTGAAATCTACTCCGCGGATGATTATGGTGATCTTGATGAATCGAACCTCTTCACAAATCCACGTTTCAATGGCGGGGAACCTTTTGATTATTTTCTCCAGGCAAACTCGCCCTGCATAGATGCGGGTGATCCGGACAGTCCTGATGATCCGGATGAAACCAGGGCTGACATTGGAGCTTTTTTCTACGATCAAAGCATCGATAATCCTCCAACTATTGCTTCACCCATCAACCTGTTTGAGCAGGCTGGAACGGAGTTCAGTTACACCGCCCTCGGTATAGATGACAATGGTCCATTCACATTCCACTTCGAGAACCTGCCCGACTGGCTTGAGGAAGACGAGAACAATCTTGCCTGGGTCGCGGACAGCGCGGTCGTTTCCGGGACGATCCCCGAGGATATTGATGAGTTTGAATTCAGCGTTTGGATCGAAGATGGTCTGGAGCAAACAGATTCTTCAACTGTGCACTGTATTGTCCTTCCATATAACCTGCTGCGAGGTGAGGTAACAGGGGAACTCTCGCAAGAAGATTCTCCCTACTTGGTAGTTGACAACATATTTGTACCCAATGGAGACACCTTGACGATTAATCCCGGTGTAACGGTTATGTTTCGATATAAAGAAAATGAAGAATACCAGCACCGGTTTGACATTTACGGCAATTTGAGTGTTGATGGAAGCATTGCCGATAGCGTCAGATTCACAGGTTCGCAGGGCGATTCCATATATACGCAATGGAAGGGAATATTTCTTCACCGGGATTCAACGACCTATACATTCAATTATTGCGTAGTTCAGAATTCGTATGGAGGAATCCTGGCAAAGCCAGGAACTCATATACAATCACGTCATTCACGGTTTTTGAACAATAGGCTTTCGATACAATTGTCTCCAAATAGTCTTGAAGGGGCAAGAGGGACCATAGATACATGTAACTTTTACGGTGGAAGCCGGACTATGCGTTTTATTCGTGTGCAAGATTCAGAAGCGGAAATAACAGGATGCACATTTGTAGAAACTTCCGATGATGTGGATTTATATCCAATTACTGCCGGACGTTCCAATGTCCTTATTGATGGTTGTTCATTTTTTAACAGTACTAATGTTAGAATCAATGTCGAAAGCTATGGCGAAATAGTACGGTCCAGATTTATAGATATGTTTATTGGCATAGCATTCAACAATAATTCAACCGGAATTGTTGCGAATAATTTAATCAGTTGTCCAGACTCGATCAGTTTTTATGGAATGATTTTGAATCCAATGGAAATCCAGGTGTTTAATAACATTTTTTTAGATAACAATAAAGCTGTTGTTATCTGGTCATATAATGAAGATGATGAATTGCCAATTCTAAGAAACAATGTATTCCTGAACAATAGACATGCGATATATGCATCTGACCGGTATCTTGAGCTGGATTCTTCAAGTTATAATAGTTTTTATAACAATGACACCTTGTTAGTCAATTGTGAAATAAGCGGTTTGAATTTATCCGCTGATCCTCTTTTCGAAGATACAATTGATTTTCGTCTGTCGGAAAATTCACTCTTGATTGATGCCGGGCATCCATCAGAAGAATATAACGACCTCGACAGCAGTAGAAACGATATTGGTATATGGGGTGGACCATATTGTGAACAACCGCAAGAAGATGCAATAAGGTCATTGTTAGAGCATCTAGTTCCACAGAACTTTTCCCTGGGTCAGCCTTATCCTAATCCTTTTAACAATATGCAAATTATTCCTTTTGCGCTCCCAAAAACCTCTGATGTCAGTATAAAAGTATTCAATATTCTTGGGAGAGAAGTACATAAAAGTATATACCCGTCATTAAATCCCGGCAGGCATTTAAAGCATTGGGATGCATCAAACCAATCTTCCGGAATTTATTTTGTGCAATTTGAAGCGGGTGAGGTAAAGCTTCATAAGAAAGTTTTACTTGTCAGGTAACGCGGAAAGTTGTTTTAATGCCTTCCTGTCTATTTTATTATGCTCGGAAAACCTGTTGGAAATATTCCTGAAATGTTGACGGATTGCCTCCTCCCCGCTCTCCCGGCGTGGAATATCGTCCGCATTGTAGCCTTTCATCACATCTCCCGGTAATCGAACTTCTTCCTCTCCCTTGTGCCGCCGCATTGTTGGACAGTTATACCATTTCTTGAAAGTTTTACCTCGTTAATATATAACATGTACCTGAACGATCTCTGGTCCAACAGCACTATAAGAAAAACCACAAAGTACTCAAAGAATTCGCAAAGAGCACGGAGATTGTCTATGTGATCTTAGTGCATACTTTGTGTTCTCTGCGGTTTGTTGTTTTCTTCTTGGCTGAATGACTCTAAGTTTCTGATAATTCTACTGTATCAATAACAGATGAATTACCAGATTTTTATAAATAAACATGATGTAATATTTTCAAGAACCAGTAAATTACGTCATTCCCGGGCTATACCAGGAAAAAAGAAAATGATATCACAGGATAGCTATACGTGAGATTAATATCTATCTTCCCACTTTACTCGATTGTATCCATCAAAAATGATTGAAAGATCAGGTTCGATATGATAGACCGGATTGAAGGAAAGATTGTTGAACTGGAACCGACTTATGCGGTAGTTGAAGTTGGTGGAATCGGTTTCTACCTGGCAATTACTCTTAATACCTTTGAAGCTATAGGCAGAAATAAAACTTTCAGGTTTTTCACCTACCTGCATGTTCGTGAAGATATCCTCCAATTATACGGTTTCGCTGAAAAAGGTGAAAGAGAAGCTTTTATTCGTTTGATATCGGTCAGCGGGATTGGTCCGAAAGTCGGTCAAGCTATGCTTTCATCCTTGAATGTGAAAACCCTGCGTGATGCTGTCCGGGCAGGGGACTGGAAACGTCTGACCGCCGCACCCGGAGTAGGACGTAAAATAGCTGAAAGATTGATAATAGAATTAAGGGGTGTTTTTGGTAAAGAAGAAATAAGCGATACCGGACAGGTATCTGCTGAAGGATATACCGACACGGCAGGCGCAATCTATGAAGCAGTGCAGGGATTAACTACATTAGGTTATTCGCAAATTCAAGCCGAGAAACTGGTCACGAAAGCCGCGAAAAATGCTGACGATGAGATTAGCGTCGAAGAATTAATCAGGAAATCTTTAAGACCTTGATGAGTATGATATATTTAAAACCAGCTACAGTTCTCAAGAACCTACAGTTGTCTGTTAACCTTCAAATATAACAACTTTCGTAGGGGCAGGATTTATCCGCCCGCTGGCTGATGAAGATATTAGTATCTATGCAAATATAATTGAACACTGCAGAACGGGCGGATAAATCCTGCCCCTACAAATAGAACAAACTATACAGGTATAATTCTCTTTCGGATATGTTATTGAATAAGGAATTTTCAAGAGGCAAAGGCAGCAAAAATCCTGCGAAAAATGTTACTGTCACCGGGGCAATAATAAATGCGCTTCTTGCGGCGATGAAATTCACTGCCGGATGGCATTTTCATAGCCGGGCGTTGATGGCTGATGCTGTCGATTCAACCACCGACCTTGTTACCGATGGTATTACTTTAATCGCCTATCCCCTGTCCCGTAAACCGGTAGATATAGATCATCCTTACGGGCACGGACGTATGGAATCGCTTGCTGCGATGCTTGTTTCAGGTGTCCTGATGTTTGCCGCGGGATTAATAGCTTATCAGGCGATTCATACCTTGATGCGTGGTGAAATCGTCGTTCCAGCCTGGCCCGCTTTGATATTCGCAGTTATTTCCCTCATTGTTAAAGAGTATATGTTCCGCTGGACGATGAAAGTAGCGAAGAAATTAAACTCCCGTGTGCTTGTAGCAAATGCCTGGAACCATCGTGGAGATGCTTTCTCATCTATTGCAGTCTTCATAGGAATAGCGGGAGCGATCATGATTCCCGGCGCTAAATCCCTGGATGCCTGGGCAAGCCTGGTGGTGGTGCTGTTTATTTTCAGAGCCGGTTTCAGTATCGCAAGAAATTCTGCCAATGATCTGCTTGACAAAGCACAGGATCCCGAGATGGTGGAAAAAGTTGGAATGCTTGCCGGTACCATTAATGGCGTCCTTAACGCACACCGTATCCGGTCACGACGGTATGGACCATTGACATTTATCGACCTGGACATTGAGGTTGATCCGGGTATGAAAGTTGTTGAGGCGCATGAACTGGCGCACAGTGTTCAAAAACTGATTCTTACAAGCTTTGAGCATGTTGCGGATGTGTTGATTCATGTTGAACCGGAAGGCGATCATTTGAAGGGCGAAGGGCCGATAAGGATTAATTAAGAATTATGAATTAAGAATGAAGATTTTTTTCACTGCGTCTTGGCGACTTTGCGCGATAGTGATTTTGATTGAAAGGCACATATAGATTTGGAAATAAAAAATAAAAAAACCATTCCTGAACAATTCAGAGGTGATGGTACTCTTGCGGGTGAGATGGCGGCTTTGGTTGCTATTATGGGACGTCTCCGTGCTGAAGGAGGCTGCCCCTGGGATCGGAAACAGACCCATGAAAGCCTGCGTCCATACCTGCTGGAAGAGACCTATGAGGTACTCGACTGTCTTGATCGTGGGGATATAGACAGCCTCCGCGAGGAATTAGGCGACTTGATGCTGCAAGTCGTATTTCATGCACAGATTGCCTCAGAGAGTGGAAACTTTACTATTGTTGACAGCATTTGCGCCATCAAAGAAAAACTGATAAACAGGCATCCTCATATATTTGGAGACCTAAAGCTTGAAACTGCCGAAGAGGTGCGAGACAATTGGGAAAGAATTAAACTGAATGACAAATCAAATGATACTCCCAAGACAACCCTGGGCGGAGTACCCGGATCTTTGCCGGCATTAACCAGGGCATTCAGGGTGCAGGAAAAAATGGCGGGAGTAGGATTCGACTGGGATAGTCCGGATGGCGCGCTGGATAAACTCAGGGAAGAAGTTGAGGAAGCATCCGAGGCAATTCTGAACGGAAATAAAGAGGAAGCTGAAGAAGAGATTGGCGATCTTCTTTTTAGCGTTGTAAATGCAGCCCGTATGGCGGGATTCGGAGCCGAGGAAGCTTTGAGGCGTTCAATAACCAAAATTATCTCACGTTTCAACGAATTGGAACAGATGGTTATAAAAGACAGTAAAAGTTTGCCGGATATGAAGCTTGAGGAGATGGACATTTACTGGGAAAAAGCGAAACTAAAAGAAAAGAAACGGTCGTAGCGATTGAGTGTAATATTTATTTTTCTTGATGGAGTGGGATATGGCGAGAACGATCCTGAAAGGAATCCCTGGGCAGATGTAGATGGCGATACATTAATTGCTTTCAAGGATAATCCACCCGGAATTCCCGGTTCAGTCTGGCGTCCCCTTGATGCATGTCTTGGAATTGACGGTATCCCGCAATCCGCTACAGGAACTACCTCTTTATTGACAGGAATAAATGCCTCAAAAGCTTTGGGCAAACACCTTTCCGGTTTTCCGAATAATACCCTGTTGGAAATAATCGGGAAACATTCAATCCATCTCCAGGCAAAAAATCGAGGTATTAAATCCACTTTTGCCAATGCTTATAACGAAGCATATTTTCGTCGCCCTCCAAGCCGGCAGTCAACCACTACACATGCCGTTCATGCTGCCGGGATTCCGTTCCGAATGATGGATGATTATCGTAATAGCAGAGCTGTATTCCATGACCTGACAGGAGAACTGATCCGTGCGCAGGGGAATGACGACAGCCTATTAATTCCCGATTCGATTGTAAAAAGGGGAGCGCGCGTTTTCCACCGGAACAAAGACAATTTCAAAGACCTGCTTGAACTGTCTGATATGCCGCTGATAACACCTGAGGAGGGTGGTGACCGTGTGGTTCGTATTGCCGCAAATTACGACCTGGTAGTGTTCGAGTATGTAAAAACGGATATGGCGGGGCATGCTCAAAACCGAGCCTGGGCGAACTCCGTTGTGGATGAAATTATGCGCTTCTTAAGAAGAATTGTCCTGAAAATGGATAAGAACAAAGATACACTTATAATCGCCAGCGACCACGGCAACAGCGAAGACCTTTCAGTTAAAAGCCATTCAATGAACCCCGTTCCGGCAGTAGCAGTTGGACGGATGGCGGAACAGATTCTTGACAAGACAAAGAAAATTACGGATTTAACGCCGAGGATTTTAAATGTGTTAGGTCAATAGATAGTTATGCAAGACCTATGACAATTCTATACGATTATTAATTCACAGGATGTAAGGATATCAAGGATTGTCAGGATATACTGATTAGAATAATTGCGGTAATACGTATAAGCACACAGGATATTTCAATTTCGAAAAGATGTGGTAAGTATCATCCGCAGGAATCTTAAGGTGTCCTTGAATCGTTGCATCGAACTTACCTCGTCATGGAAGTAGATAGTTTTAATTGGTACGAACTGCATTTTCTTCTTTCTTTTCGCAAATGACAGGATCATCTCGCTTTCAAATGCAAAGCCGTTTTCTTTCCAGTTAATTCCCTTCAGCGCCTCCAATTTGATGAGCCTGAAACCGCATTGGCTGTCTTCAATATGCTGATGTGTAATCAGCGACAACACCCGGCTTGTCAGACGATTTGAAAGCTGCCGGTCGAAGGGCATGTTCTTCATGTTTGTCATTCGTGAACCGATAAACAGGTCGGCTTTCAGATTCTTTAATGCATCAATGAATTTTGGAATGTCAGCAGGATCGTGCTGTCCGTCCCCATCTAATGTTATCACCCACTCAATTCCGCGGGAAACCCAATAGTTAAAACCAGTCCTTAGAGCGGCTCCCTTACCGAGGTTTTTATGATGCCTCAGTGACAGAAAACCATTCTTACCCGCTTTCTCAGATATATCATTCGGGCTGCCATCATCAACGATCAGTACTCTTTCACGCGGTATGAATCCGGTAATTTTCTCAAGCATTGGCTCGAGATGAGGCGAGTATAAGTAAACCGGGATAATTGCGGCAATTTTCTGATCCATGAGGAGAAGATACTAAGGAAGATTATCATTCACAATGTGTAGTATCGCCAACAAATAAATTCACATGTTAATAAGGAATATTATTTGGTACACAGAAATGTAAGGGCAGGATTTATCCGCCCAGCCTGTTAACTCAGGCACGGGCGGATAAATCATGTCCCTACAACATCCGAACTTGCTTCGGAGAACCGCCATAGATGGCAAAGTATAGCCAAATTCATCACAATAACACAGATTTCACAGAGCAAAATCATGTATATCCTTTACATCCCTGTAGTCAATTGATTTTGAGTTATCAAAGCACAGTAGTGCTAAAATTTCGACCTATAACACCGACTCTCCTCACTCGTTCCGATCAACAGGCGATTGATACTCTCGAAGGAGTTTGTTATATTATTCACCTATTTTTATTATACGCACGAGTTAGGTTTATTTAACCCTGTAAAGACAAAAACAGGATAGACAAACACAAATTCGTGAATTTATTCTCATGGAAAACTGAGGTAGATATGCCGGTAATTCTTTCTGATCGAACAATTGATCTGGATTTCATACGCAAACTTGAAGATATCAGCGGACAGCCGTTAAAAACCTGTATGCAATGCGGCACCTGCGCTGCTGTGTGTCCTATGGATGAAAGCACTGATATGACCCCGCGCAAACTTATCCATCTTGCGCAATTAGGTTTGCATGATGCAGTGATGAATTCAAATATGGCATGGATATGCGCTTCCTGTCATACATGCGAGGTACGTTGCCCACGGGGGATCGATATACCGAAGCTGATGGAAGCACTTCGACTATTAATTTTACGTAAGAATGAGAATTTTATAGAACCTTTTGAAATTTCGGATGAAGCTTTTGAAGAACTTCCCCAGATTGCTATGGTAAGTGCATTCAGGAAACATACGGCATAGAAAGCCATTAGGAGTAATAAATATATGAAGATAGGATATTATCCCGGTTGCACGCTGAAAACCAAAGCGAAAAACCTTGAAGATGCAGCGATCAAATCAATGGCAGCGCTGGGTTATGAGATGGTGGAGCTTGACCGGTGGAATTGCTGTGGAGCTGTTTATTCCCTGGCGGACGATGACCTGGTACATTTCCTGGCACCGGTGCGTGACCTGATTCGGGCGCATGACCAGGGATTTGACAAAGTTGTAACTCTTTGTTCCATGTGCTACAACACTCTTGCCAGGGCTAATCTGCTGATGCGGGATGATGAGGTCAAACGTGACGCGCTTAATGATTTCATGGAAGAGGAAAACGACTACAAGGGTGAAGTTGAAGTCGTTCACCTTCTGAATTTCATTAGGGATGAGATCGGGTGGGACAAACTTCGTGATGCGGTGAAAGTTCCCCTGGAGGGGCTGAATTTCGCTCCATATTACGGCTGCACTCTTACCAGGCCGGAGGAAGTGGGAATTGATTCACCGAAAGATCCTGTAGTTTTCCAGGCTTTCATAGAAGCAATCGGTGGAAATATCGTCGATTTCCCGGCGTCCCAGACCTGCTGTGGATCATACCAGATAATTTCAAATCCGGAAGCTGCAAAAGCAACAACACTGGAAATACTCACTTCAGCTTCTGATGCCAAAGCGGATGCACTTGTTTTGAGCTGTCCATTATGTGAATACAATATCGGCAGGCGACAGGATGAAATAATAAAAGGAAACGATAAACTGGAAAACCTGCCGACTTTCTATTTCACTCAATTGCTGGCTATTGCTTTAGGACTGCCAATCGAAGATCTGAAGCTGGAATTAAATACGAATAGCACCAAAGCATTCCTTGAGCAGAAAGGTCTGCCCGCATTGGCTTAAGATATTGTTGCCCTCCTCTCCCCCATTATGAAGGAGAATCAAGGGGCGGTTAGATTAGTTATTCAATTATTGTAAAAGATTGCAAAAGATAGAGGTTTAGATGAGTGACACTGCTGTAGTAACTGAAGAAGTACAGGAAGTCAAAGCTGAGATGGTTCCTGTTTATATCATGGGTAAGAGATACGATGTACCGAACTCCCTTACCATAATGAAAGCGATGGAATATGCCGGTTACCAGTACATTCGCGGCGCAGGATGCCGTGGCGGCGTATGCGGAGCGTGCGCTACTGTTTATCGGCTTCCGGGTGATTATCATATCCGCGTTGGACTCGCATGCCAGACTGTTGTTGAACCGAATATGTACCTTACTCAGATTCCGTTCTTCCCGGCAAACCGGGCAGTTTATGACTGGGAAAACATTAAAGGTGAGGCTGAAGAGGTTTTCCAGGCATACCCTGAGCTGTTTCGCTGCCTTGCATGTAATGCCTGCACCAAGGTTTGCCCGATGGACGTGCCGGTTATGGATTATGTTGCCGCAATCAAGCGTGGCGATCTGGAAAAAGCGGCGGAACTTTCCTTCGACTGTATCCAATGCGGTTTATGCGCTACCCGTTGTATGGCTGAAATGGCACAATATCATATCGCTCAGATGGTTCGCAGAATTAATGGAAAGTTTATAGCCCCGCACAGCGAACATTGTCATAAACAGGTCGAAGCCATCAAATCAGGTTATTATACTGATAAAATAAAAGAAGTGATGGAATTAGGTACTGTCGATCCTTTTGACGACAGCACAAAAACCGACAAGATCGACAAACTAATCGAATTATATAAAGCGCGTGAGACAGAACCACATACCGCTGTAGAGGATTGGAAACCTGAGAGCGATTTCGCGCTTCTGAAATAGCCGGTACGGGAACGACTGAATTCCGTGAAGAATATTTACATGTTTATTTGAAGTATCCGATTGTAGAGAGGAAGATAGAGATGCCATATCCTGATAGTCTGAAACAGTTAATAAAGAAGGTCGAGGAAACCCGCCCGGAGAGAATAGTTAAAAAGAAAGCCGGCGAAGAATTTCCGGCACTGAGCCTTGATGACCGTGGAAAAGTACTCCAGGCGTTCCATCCGGACGTGAAAGAGGAAGGTCGCAGAGCGATAGAAATCGGTCCAAATAAAGGCTATCGAATTGCCAATGAAATGGTCGATCTGCTTGAAGCGAAAAGCCGGGTTAATCCTGAAGACGTCGATCTTTCCAATGTGGATTATGAAACGGACGTTCTTGTAATTGGCGGCGGCGGAGCAGGAACTGCGGCGGCGCTCCTGGCACAGGAACAGGGCGCGAAAGTGATTATCGCCACGAAACTCCGTCATGGAGACGCTAATACCATGATGGCTGAAGGTGGAATCCAGGCGGCGACTAAAGGCTGGAAAGATTCTCCGTATTATCATTATCTCGATGTAATGGGGGGGGGGCATTTTACCAATAAGCCTGAGCTTGTTGAAACACTTACTAATGAAGCCCCTGATGTCATCCGCTGGCTGCTGGAAATGGGATGCAATTTCAGTAAATATCCCGATGGCATCCTGAAGACAATGCATGGCGGTGGAACCTCACGTAAGCGGATGCATTACGCTGCTGATATTACCGGCGCTGAGATGATGCGAACAGTGCGTGATGAATCCAGGAATCGTCCAGATGACATAACAGTTATAGAATTTTCCCCGGCAGTGGAATTGATACTTAATGACAAGGGTCATTGTGCCGGAGCAGTTCTCTATAATATGGAAACTGCAGAATATGTTGTAGTAAAAGCGAAATCAGTAGTAATGGCGACCGGTGGAAGCGGCAGACTTCATGTCCAGAATTTCATGACCACCAATCATTATGGCGCAACCGGCGATGGAATTGTGATTGCATATCGTGCCGGTGTTCCGATCTGTTTCCTGCATACAATCCAGTATCATCCAACCGGTGTAATCTTCCCTGAACAGGCGGAAGGTATCCTGATTACTGAAAAATTCCGCGGCGCAGGCGCTAACCTGGTGAACGTTGAAGGCAACCAGTTTGTATTCGAGCGTGAACCTCGTGATATCGAAGCTGCTTGTATTATCAAGGAATGCGTCAATGTGAACAAAGGCGTTCCCACACCCAGCGGCAAATTCGGTATTTGGCTTGACAGTCCGATGCTGGATGCTATGTTCGGTGAAGGATATGTAAAAAAAGAATTCCCCGGCAAGCATATACTCTTCAGCCGCTTTGGAATTGATATCGGTTTGGAACCAATGCTTATCTACCCGACACTGCATTATCAAAACGGCGGACTTGAATTCCAGGCTGACAGCACCACTAAGATTCCCGGACTATTTATCGCCGGTGAGGTAGGCGGCGGCACTCACGGCGAAAACCGCCTGATGGGTAATTCCCTTCTCGACATCATGGTCTATGGACGTATCTCCGGCGAAAATGCCGGCAAATATGCTCTGAACGGTGCCCAGGATGGCGATCTTTCTCTGGAGCATGTGGCAAAATATAATGCTGAGATCGAAGCAGCAGACATCGACGGCTCACGTATCGCTCCCATGCTCCTGCCCGACTACACACTCGAGCATGTCAAGGAGAAGCAGCTAACTGCGAATTACGAGGGGACGATGAGATAGTATTCCGTTTCAACGAAACGGATTTACTTGACAACACAATGGTCAAATAAGACGGAGTAATAGTCTCATTCATTCATATTACTACAAATAACGTTCCAGGGCTTTGAATATTTCAAAGTCCTTTCTCATGTATATCAAGAAGTAGGTGCGGGTCTCCGAACTGCGCAGAAAGCTCCAAATCGTGAAATAAATTAAAAAGAAGATGTGGATCCGCCGGATTCTTCGAATCCGGCAAATCTTTTTTCTCCGAAGTCAAATTTAATATAATCAACATGCCTGACAAAATCATAATCATCTCTTATACGATGTTCCGAGAATCTTGGCTGTCTGACAGTCGTTTTGCCGGATTGACTACGTCGAGCTTCGCTACGCTACGGTTCGGGAATCCTGCTTATTATCTTACTTGGTTGTTTGCACGAAGAAAAGAGAGAAAAATTCAAGAGTAACTGTACATCATCTCAATGTTAGTATCATCTAATACAAAAATCAGAAAAGGAGAGAAATATATTTTAGGCTATTCATGTTTATCTCCTTCGGACTGTTTCTCTGAACGACTAAAATCTACAGAATAGGCTCTGGCCTCCGAACCGCGCAATAAAAGCTCTGACCATTCAATAGATCGGGGGATTTCTTTCAATAGGATTATTTTTTTTAGTGGGCGTTAGTAGAAAAATATCTCATGTGATTTAGAAAAAGTATTAATACAAGGGAAAAATTCATGTCCTTAGTAATTGCAGACAACTTGGAAAAAACATACCAGATCGGTGAAATTTCGGTAAACGCTATTCGTGGTGTGAATTTTACTATCGAGCCGGCATCTTTTGTTTCATTTGTCGGACCCTCCGGCAGTGGTAAAAGCACATTACTCAATATGATCGGCTGTCTTGATCCACCCTCAAAGGGCTCTTTACAGGTTGCGGGCAAGGATATTGCCGATATGGATCGCAAGCAGGCAGCGCGTTTCAGGGGCGAAAACATCGGGTTCATATTTCAGGACTTTAACCTGATCCCGGTATTGACGGTTTTTGAAAATGTGGAATATCCGTTACTCATGGTGCAAAATTGGCCAGCCCAGGAGCGCAAAAAACGTGTGAACAACCTGCTTGAAGCAGTTGGAATGGGGGATCAGGGCGACAAATATCCAAGCCAGATATCGGGGGGGCAGAAACAACGGGTAGCTGTTGCACGTGCCCTGGTGACCAATGCAAAACTGGTGTTGGCAGATGAGCCCACCGCAAACCTTGACGGGGAAACAGCAAACCGGATCATCAGTCTTATGAAAAAGATGCGTGATGAATTTGACACCACCTTCATTTTTTCAACGCATGATCCTAAGGTAATGAAAAGCGCGGAAATAGTCTTTACCCTTGAAGATGGGAAACTTTCTAAAAAGCAGAACGATAACGGAGGGACTCATGTATAATGTTATTAAAATAGCCGCCCGCAATCTTCGGCGGTATCAACGGCGGACAATCCTGACATCGGCGCTGATCACCCTGGGAGTCGTGTCGGTTCTGCTCTTTATTGCTATTACAGGATCTTTCAAGAATATGATGATTGGTCAGACTACAGACTCTATGCTTGGTCATTTGCAGGTCCACCGCAAAGGTTACCTGGCTTCTATTGACAACCTGCCACTCAATCGCAACCTGAACCGGAGCCAGGTGGAAAAAGTGAAAGAGATTTTAGGCAGTATGGATGCGGTTGAATCCTTTTCCATGCGTATCAAGCTTGGAGCGATGTTCAGTAATTATGTTGAAACCACCAACATCAGGCTCAACTCAGTTATTCCAGAGGACGAAATCAAGACGGTTCCTTTGCTTTCCGACCGCATCATTGAAGGTAAAAAGCAAGATGTTCTACTGCAAAAAGGCGAAATCCTTATCCCCGAACTGATTTCTAAAGGCATGAAAGTAAAGGTGGGTGACAGTATTGTGTTAGTGGCTAATAATAAGGACGGGTCGGTTAACGGGAAAACTTTTACGGTTAGCGGTGTTCTTGAAGGCATCTCCGGTCCAGGAGGTCGTGATGGGGTTATTCATCTGGATGATGCCAGGGAGCTGCTGCGTATCATGGATGTTGAAATCAGTGAGATAGCGATCCGCTTGAAGAACATGGATGATCTCGACCAGGTTTTCTCAAGTCTCTCCGCCGAACTTGCCTCTATTACGAACAAAGAAGGCAATCCCGTTTATGAAGTACACACCTGGGAAAAACTGTCGCCATTTTACAATATTGCCCAAATGATAGACCTGATGGTAGTATCAATTAAAATTATGCTTGTGGCTATTGTGTTAGTGAGCATCATGAATGTGATGATTATGGCTGTATATGAACGGATCAACGAAATCGGCACCATTTCTGCCATTGGCACATTGCCCGGAAAGATAATGGCTCTGTTTGTAACAGAGGGTTTTCTGCTTGGCGTTCTTGGAACAACAGCCGGAACGGTTATCAGCCTGATCAGTATCGCTGGCATTAACGCCGCCAAACTAACATTTGAATTCGGACGGCAATCTAACCTCGTGCTTGCTCCAACCATAGGAGCAGGGGATGTCATTACCATAGTGTTAATAGTTATCGGCATCGCCGTAGCTGCCAGTCTTCAGCCGGCATTTATGGCTGCAAAAATGGACCCGATAGCCGCACTGAGGCATGTCTAATTATAATAAAAGAGGAGTACCTCGTGAATTCGTGTAAAATTTCTATAAACATCCGGAAGCTTTCCCTGAAATTATTTGTTTCGTTGACAATGATTTTCATCATGGTTATTCCGGCAGCAGCCCTCGATGGCAATGAAATCCTGCTCCAGGTGGATCGTAACCTTCAGCCGGAATCCTATGAAATGTACCGCAAGCTTATCAACATCGAACCGGATGGCAGTGAAAAGGAGTTTGTCCTTTACAGTGTAAAAAAAGGTCAGGACAAAATGATCGCCCTGTTTCTTTCTCCTGCCAGTGAAGAGGGGAGAGCGACCCTGCGGTTAGGCGAAAACATGTGGCTATATATCCCCAGTGTAGGCAAACCGTTGCGAATTACGAGCCTTCAATCGGTAGTAGGCGGTGTTTTCAACAATTCAGACATATTGCGCCTGGATTACAGTGCAGAGTACGACGCTGAAATTTTAGAGGAAACTGAGGATAGATATACCCTCACTTGTAAAGCAAAATCTTCCACCATCGCATACGACCGCTTGAAGATGGAAGTTGACAAAAAGACTATGGTGCCTGTTAACATTGAGTGCTATGCTGCCAGCGATATGTTAATCAAAACCCTTTATTATAAGGATATTATAGATTTCGGAAACGGTGTTAAACGTCCCTCAGTTCTTGAAACCGACAGCCCACTGTACAAAGGGTATAAATCCGTCATGATTTACGCTAAGATCAATAAGAAGAAACTTGCCGATGAGGTATTCACGCTGAATTATCTGTCCCGGATTGATGAATTGCGATGAAGCATTGTTGTGAGCTGATATTGCGCGCGATACTTTTTTTATTTGTCAGCACAATTTTGTTTTTCCAGCCTGCCACAGCTATCGCTGGAGAGAATTATGATTTTGACATGGAGGAGTTCGAGCCAAAGAAGTTTAAGTGGGGTGGCTATTCGGAGATCATGTTGGAACGTATTGATCTGAATACCGGCAGCGCGATATACAAGCTTAATTTTCACGATGACCCTCTTAACGACCTCAATCGTTTTAACGGTGCCCTGCAATTAGAATTCAGCTACAGGAAGGGTATTGGCGCCTTCAATAGTGTGCTGCGGGCTAAAGCCGGGATGGATGATATTGGATGGTCGGATACTGAAGATGTTTACGAAGCCAACCTGAGTCTCAAACCGTCGCCGTATGTTACAATTGATCTTGGGAAAAAAGTTTTCAGATGGGGCAAGGGATATGCCTGGAATCCGGTGGGGTTTATTGACCGTCCCAAAGATCCCAACAATCCCGAGGAGTCGTTGGAAGGTTATAGCGGTGCAAGCATTGATTTGATAAAGAGTTTCAACGGCGCTTTACAGACGGTCGCTCTCACAACCGTAGTCCTGCCGGTCAGGGAGGGTATTAACGAAGATTTTGGCGAAATCAATCATCTGAATCTTGCCACCAAACTTTATTTGCTCTATCAGGATACGGATATTGATTTTGTAATATTCAATGGCGAAAGTCGTTCAACCCGATACGGCGTTGATTTTTCGAGAAACCTGGTCTCGAATTTTGAAATACACGGTGAATTTGCCCGTCTGACTGATCTTAAACAGAATTATCTTTCCGAAACCGGTACATTATACAATCGTGAGCTTTCTGCAATTAGATACCTGCTGGGTATGCGGTACCTGACCGAAAGCGATATCACTACTATCATTGAATATTATCACAACGGCGCCGGTTTCTCAGAATCGGAACTGGAGCGTTTTTATCAACTGATCGATGATGCGGACGCTCAGCTGCTCAACACTGGAACAGACGCCCTTTTCCAGACCGCCAAAAATATATCAAAAATGGGATATAGCAGTCCCCAGTCAGGCAGAAATTATCTGTATATGAAAATCAGCCAGAAAGATCCATTTGATATCCTCTACTTCACCCCAGGCTTGATCGCCATCCTTAACCTTAACGACCAGAGCAGTTCAATCAGCCCCGAAATGTTGTACACGGGTTTTACCAACTGGGAAATCCGGTTGCGATTTACTTCTCTAATCGGTGGCAATTTCACCGAGTTCGCTGAAAAACAAAACAAGAACAAGCTTGAACTCCGTGTAAGGTATCATTTTTAACCCCGAACGGTGCAAAAGCTCCAAATCTTGATTTAATTCGAAAAGAATTTTCGGAAGAAATATAATCTTTGAGTTCTTTCCGGTTTAGCATCTTGTGTGAGACAGGAAGTTAAAACCGGCAAAGAAGCAGGTCATGAATTGGAGTGGTTCTCTTTTATTTGCTAAATAGGGTCTCCTGAAAAAGTATTTTTCAGGCAAATATGCGCTTTCAGACTTATTAAATCTTCTTGGTTATTTTGCATAAACCATGTTTTTCTGTTCTTGGCAGTAATACTGTAGCAAAACATAC
>JAVCCM010000147.1 GCA_030765455.1 Candidatus Electryonea clarkiae
CCCATTGGTTCATTATGCACTGCCAAACAAACACTTCGCAGATGTTGGTCTGTTCAATATGTCTGATGTGAAAACAGGGTGTTCTGTCTGAAAGTATCAAGGGAAAGTAAACAGGAGCCGTATACGTGAACCGTACGTACGGTTCTGTGAGAGGGATGAGGCGAAGTAGATCACTCCGCCTCACCCTACTCGATTTATTGCTGGAATCCGGTCAGTTATTCGGTTGCTTACATATTGACGCTGATGATAAAAGCTACATTTCTGATGAAATCAATTCAACAAGCTTCGAGATAATCACCGTAAAGTTTTTCCATACAACTTGGACAGATCCCGTGGCTTAACTTGTACACGCTGGAATTGTCGAGATCGATATGTGGAGTGATCCAGGATTCCATTTTACAAGGATCAGCATCTCCCAAACGGATTCTATTACAATTTGAACAGACAGGAATGATGATCTTGTTGTTGAAAAGATTTGCTCGTTCCGACCTAGCGTTGCCAGAAGAACTTTCTGTCGGGTTTTTCTTTTGGGTGTTCATAATATCCTCCTTAGTCCAAAACAACTCTCAGTAAATCTAATACTGGAGGAAAATCTACAGGCTCCCTTATTAACTATTCTTATGAAGAAATGGCACAATTATTATGCCAGTATCATAAATACCAGATTTAAACCGCAACTGACAACCATTTCACCTGAAAGGCGCAAATATTGCGTATTGAATGCCCGAAATGCAGTGTTGCTACCACCAAATATGCTATCCGGTTGATTATGCACCTCTAAGGAAACAAACCCCGGATGGTTGTGCCGAGCTTCATTACGCTACGACACAAACCATCCGAGGTGCTAAAATCATTTCCTGTATTTCAGAGGATTATCTATCTCAAAATTTAATTATAAATCTAATTTATTCCAGCGATCCAATATTCTCAAAATACTGCTTTTTGCTTTTTCAGTGACTGCTTTAAGTAATTGTTCGGCTTTTTCTGTTGAGAAATCGGGCAATCCCTTACCGTCTTCAAGGAGTATAACCGGGAAGGGGCCGGGATAAGCAGTCATGGCAGGGTTTAATGCTCCGGCATCTTCTTCATTCCAACGATCCTCATAAATCGCTTCTGGCTGGAGAGCAATGACCATTCCTGCTTCTACAGCGCCAGAATGGCTTCCGGGATCATCATATATTGGAGATTCGTAATCATACTGTTCTTCGTACCAGTCATAAATCAGAATCCGTGCAGAATTATTAGTATGAAGATGATAACCTGCTCTCTTAAGTCCTTCCCTGTTTCCTGAATGCCCATTGAGAAATATCAGTTCCTTAAACCCGGCTTCAATTAATCCTGCGCCGATTTCAATCATTAATTTTTCATAAGTATTGATTGAAAGACTGATAGATCCCGGATACCCACTCAACGATTTCAGAACTCCATAGGGGACAGGTGGCGCGATCAGGGCTTCCAATTCGGGAGCTAACCTTACTGCCATACCGCTTGGAATAATTGTATCAGTACCCAATCCCGCCGCGCCATGTGCCTCGGTAGCTCCGCAGGGAATCAATACCCGGTTCATTCCGGATTGGGTCAGTTCGCGAACTTCATGCCAGAGCAGATTTTCTATACTGTATGTTCTTGGAATTATTGACATTATAAGTCCTTTGTAGTTAGAGTGAAATGTAAATACTCAAAAATAAAGCGGGTTTTATCCCGCTTGAAATTATTAACTAAATATTCGGAAGATTCACACTAATTTATTCTGGTTCGACTTATTCAAAATTGCAAATTATCATTTCTGATCTGTCATAACCGATTCAGGAGTAGTATAGTCCTCCCAGACCTTCTCAACCACTTTCATCCAACTCCTGTTCGGTCCTTCCATTCTATAAACTATTCTACTGTTCGTTCCAACCAGTAATATTGTTGGAGGGTATGTGATATTGTACTCTTTCAAAACTTCAAAACTGGCGATTTCTGTGCCGGCAAATGTATAGTTATTCGTATGCAGGATTTTCATTGCATTGCTGTAGTCGTTGCCTGAATAAATAAACTTATAAGGGATATGTTTTTCTTTGAGCATCTGTTTCAATTCCTGCATCGCTTTAAAGTCTGCATCAAGGATGTTCTCATCCCAGAACACAAGAATCGCACCATTTTCACCAAGAATCTCGGAAACAGCAAAACCGGGTAGATCTCTAACAGTTTGCGAATACTTCGCTTTCAACACCATCTTGACATTTTCTTCGAGGTATAATTCACCAAAGCTATCGAAATACTCTTCAAATTGGCGAATATCCCATTCAAGGGAATCGTAAGCAGATTTAAAAGTTTCCTTTGCTTCACCGATACCACCTCGATGGATTGCCAGCATCGAGGAACCCATGCTTTCCCTGAATTGTCCTTCACGCAGAAGGATTTCGCTGAAGAGGAACAAATCAACCGGATTGTTTCGATAACTCATTGCTCGGGCAACGTACTCCTTTGCCTTTTCAATTTCATCTTCTTCAAGTAACATCTGCGCAGCTTGGTAATTGAGCTGTCCCATAATCCGCTGGGTTTCACTGTACCATGCACCCGCAAAGATACCTTCCGGCACTTTCCTTCTTGCTATTGGTACCTCTTTAACCGCCTGATCCAGGAGATCTCTCGCTCCTCTCAAATCATTACGCTCCTCATATAATGATTTCGCCATCATGGATTTCAGTTCATAGTCACTGCTTCTTCGTTTTATAAGAGCAGGCATCATCTCAGCAACTTTATCCAACTCTCCACTATCCAGGTACAAACGGAGTAATATCTCTACCGGTTCGGGACCCAGCTTCCTTCGAGCATCCTCTTGAATGATTTCTTCGAGACGCAGTGTTTTATCGAGTCCGTCGGGCATGGCGAGAGTCTCTTCATAATAACTCTGGATATTACCGCCACCGCCTCCGCCGCGACTGCCCTTTTTCTTTCCTCTTGCAGCTTCAACGTCTCCAGGTATCAACCAACCTGATATTAATACCGATGCAATAAAAATTGAAAACCATCGCCTGAACATTTAAATACCTCTTTTACTTTTTCCAAGTACAAAACTTTATTTAACGACAATGTACATTCTGTCGGTGTTTGTAGCAACAACCAATGAATAATTAACGCAATTACCTGTTATTCAATCAATCGTTTATTAGGGATTAATCTTTCCAATGCAGAGCCTGCCTGCATCGCTATCAGATGAACCATTTCAATCATATCGTCATTAATCACAGAGTCTTCATTATAATAACTTACCATAAGCAAAGACTCTACTTTTCCCCAGACTACAACAGGCACACAGGCAAAAGATGTGATATTCAGAGAGTCAACAAAGGATTTATCGATAGTATCAACGTATGCAGGTTGAGTTACATCAACAACCAGTTCGGTTCTGTTTTCTTCAACAACTGTAGCAAATACATTATTCTTACTTGATAATTTGAATCGATAATTTCGTATCTCTTCCTGGGATTCCACCCCGTAAGCCAGGACTCCCTCCAGGTATTCCACCCTTCTATTAACACGAAAGAGTATTACAACATCGAACAGGCGGTTACGGAAGAACCCCTCTGTAAATGCAGTGTATATCTCTGATATTTTCGTTGACTGGCGGAACGATTCACTTAATTCGAACATTAAACGTTTTTCAACATTCTTCCTTTGAATGAAATTTTTCAGGGCTGTTATTTCTTTCAGGGTTGTTTCATCCTCTACAGATGCATCTTCCTGAGATTCTCCGACATCATTCAGGGAAAAGATGGGAATGGAGAGTTCTTCAGCAGTATTTGTGGTATTCTGCTTTACAAAGTCGATCAGCTTATTAACCTGTTCGCTGCTCAAATTTAGAAGGTACTTTGCCTGTCGTTTCAAATCTTTCAAACTGCAAACCGACGCGCCTTTTTCATGAAACACCCTGTGTGCTATCAAGTTTGCGATATAGACGATATCGACAAGGGGTTCAGTGCTTTTTTTTGTTTCACGAACGCCAATCCTGTGATGGTTTCGCATTACGGCAAGCAGATTTTCCGGCAAATTCCATTCTGTGCCTACATATTCGCCCACTTCAGTGTGGTATGTTCCAAGTTGCTGTAATTCCGCCTGCATTGAAGTATATCCCATCTCTATTTTCATCGAGATAGCATCCCATTCAACAGGAGTAAAAAAGCTGATAAGCAATTTGCCGATATCATGGAGAAAGCCGGCAACAAATGCTTCTTCCCCGGATTTGTATTTTAGCATTTGAGCTATCTGGTTGGAGCATAATGCAGTAGCAACACTATGAATCCAGAAAGTGCGCATCATGCTGTCTCCATCATCCGATTTTTGAAAACGTTCGTAGAGACTTACACTAAGCGCCAGGGTTTTTATTGTATGAAATCCCATGATCACAACGGCATGTGTCAAAGTGGATATTCTGCGATTGTAAGGAGGATAATAGGCAGAATTTGCGAGTTTCAGAATTTTTGTGGTCAGACCATGATCATGCAGTATTACATTTGCCAGGTCAGCCGCAGAAGCATTTGGATTATTCGCTACCTCTCGAATTCGCAGAGCAATCGGAGCATAGCTGTACAGGTCAGCATCTTTTTTTAATTTATTGTAATATCTCGCTTTACGTTCTTTGTTCGTCATATTAATTATGCTATTGTTTAAAAGGCTTCTTTTTCAAGTTCAAAACGATCCCTGACCTCGATAATGATATTATTCCATGTTTCTTCATGAATTCTCGTATTCCTCAACATTTCTTTATGTCCAGCAACCTCAACATCCTTATGACCAATAAAATTTGATAGAGCATCCGCAAGCCATATTATCTTCAGGAAATTTACGCCCCTGGTATCTTTATCTTCGATATTGTGATGATATCCAGCAATATTTACCAGGATTGGTGGGAAATTCCAGTGTTCAAGCAGACATTCCCCGGTTTCAAGGTGATTACATCCAAATAACGTTGTTTCTTCTTCAACAATATTACCAATTAAAATATCATCTCTATCCACAAGTTTTCTGTAAGCTTTCGTAAACCTTAGCGCCAAAATTACTTTCCCAATATCATGAAGTAATCCTCCGAGATAGGAATACTCTCGAATTCCCGGCAGGTCACCTGATACTCGTCTTGCAATTGACCGTGCTGCTATAGCCGTAAGCAGAAAATGATCCCAAAGCAATTTAAATAACTCTTCATCCCGACCCAAATTCATCAACCTGAGAGTGGAAGTGAGCATTACTAGATTACGAATCTCATTGAATCCAAGCACTACAACTGCTTGTTCGATTGTCACAATCTGTCTTGATAATCCAAAAAGAGCTGAATTGCTGAGCTTTAAAATCCGCGAGGTTAATCCGGCATCCTTGTATATTTCAGCCGCCAAGTATTTTGGAGCAGTATCCGGGTCAGAGACCAATTGTGAGACCCGAATGACGATTGGGTCAGGTGAAGGCAATTGTTCTGTGCTTTCAACCAGTTTGCGAGCGTAGCTTTTACTGTCGGTCATGGAATGAGTCTTTTGTGGGTACTGTTAATGATCTGATCAAGGTACATTATCAATGTATTTGACGGCAAGTTGAATTGGTTAGCGAAACGGAGAATTTGAAAATGAGTTATTTCATTCTATTCCAATGGTTAAGAGGAGATTTTGATGAATTTATCTCATTAGTTGTACTCTATAATTGTATCATCTGTTATGATTTTGACGGCTGTTCAAACTCCAGGGATCGCTTTGCCTGTTAAGACTGGCGAGTGGAGTATAGTTCAAAATTGTTCGTTCCAAATGTAATTAACGGTTGCGTAGCAGTAATCTTACTGGTATTTTTGCGAAATATTGTCTTTTTTTAAATGCAGGTTTGGTGCAGAGGAGTCAGGAATGGATGAACTTAACACATGGCTTGAAGAACATCGAAGTGAAAATCGTATTTCTCCCGTTTCATGGACGGATCTCCCGGATGATTTAAAAATCAAGCTGGATAATCTTGCTCGCGATGAAGCAGTGCGTCGTGCAGACGAATTCGCCAGTGATCAATTGCTGGATCTTTCTCGTCATGATGCAGTTCGGCACTTAGTAGATGCAATGGCACAAGCTTGGACTTTGCCATGTGAAAATATTTGCAGCGTGGTAGAGGACTATATAGATGAACTGCCACCGGAACCGGGGCATGAATTTGAAAAACTGATAGACAAGCTGTTCCGCAGAAAAGTATCGATACCCTGGCCAGAATTAAATAAATCTATTGACAGGACCAAA
Organism: Candidatus Electryonea clarkiae; assembly: GCA_030765455.1. Taxonomy (GTDB): domain Bacteria; phylum Electryoneota; class Electryoneia; order Electryoneales; family Electryoneaceae; genus Electryonea; species Electryonea clarkiae. The sequence goes on from JAVCCM010000147.1 coordinate 6,249, forward strand.
CTCGCAAGTTTTACCCAGACAATAGTTGACACTATAGTATTCCCACCAAAGACAGTCCTTGATAGAGGCGCATACCTGAACGCTCTAAAGGACACTTATGACAAATGGTGTAGCAGAAACGCAGCTGAGGCAGTAAAAGAGGTTTTTGAAATCTTGGGTACCGGCGACAAAAAGGAAGAACTGGAATTGGCGGTGGTTCGTGACCTCATCCAACTTAGAGGCGCTGATACATGGGTTATGTCACTCGATCTTGAAATGGAAGTGGGGATTGAAAGAGCCACCAAAGAGGAATTAATCAGAATTATCAAGCGTTACGCATTACTCCTGAAAAAGAGAAGCAGCCTGTTAGCTGAAACAACCCAGAAAAAGCCAAAGCCCAAAATAGATGAAGAACCTGTTGCGGTTGTAGAAGATAAAATGATCGAACCAGAGATCGAACCAGAGATCGAAGTAGAGGAAGAAGCTGAGGAAAGCATTGAAGGTGACCTGGAGGAAAGCCTTGAAGTAGAACCTGATGAAGAGTTAGATGAGATTGACGAAACCATATCCGAGGATTTGGTTATAGAGCAGGAATCTGATGAAATCGAAACTCCCGATGAATTGGAAGAAGAACTTTTGGATGAAGAAATAATCGGGGAAGAGACAATTGATGAAGATATAGACGATGTATCAGATGAACCTGAAACTTCTGATACTGAATCAAATCTTGATGAATTGGCGGTCGAAGAGGAAATTCAAGAAATTGATGAACTGGAGACCGAAAGTATCGAAGACGATCTTGAGGATTTTGAAATAAAAAAGGTAAGCGAAGAAGAGGAAACTATAAGGGAGCTTTTCGGATCAGGTAGTGAGGATTTACAAACTGAGGATTTACAATTAAATGAAGATTTGGATAATATTCGGTTTGATGATATCACCACAGAAGAACCGATAGAGCTGGATGATTCGAAAAAAGTTGATTTTGACATTGAATTTGAAGAGCAGGATATCGATCTCGATAACATATCATTGGAAGAATTAGACATTGAGGAAGAAGTATTATCAGAAGAATCAGATGAAGTTGATTTTGATACTGAGATTGAGGAGGAAGAGGATCTCGATCTTGATGAAATAACATTAGAAGAATTGGATATTGAGGAGGAAGTATTTTCAGAGGAACCAGGTGTTGATGAGACAGTTGATACATTTGAAGATACTGACTTATTGGAAGAGGATGGACTTGATGAATTTGAGTCTGAATTATCAGAATTAGAAGATGAAATCACACAGGAAGCGGAAAATATAAGTACTGATGAACTCATTGAAGAACCGGTCGAATCCGAAGAGCATATTGAGGAGGAAGAAAAACTCGAAATCCTCGAAGATAAATTAGAGATGGAAATTGAAGCCGGCGAAGAAGCCCTGGGTGATGAAGTCCCTGTACAATCTGAAGTTGAAGAGATTGAACAGGAAATCGAAGAATATAAAGATGTACAATTAACACCTGAAGAAGAAGATCATTTCGCAGAATTAAGGAAAGGTCCTTTTCATGATAGACTGGTGAATGAAATGTATGGTGGCAAAGCAAATTTAATGGACGTATTTATTACTAAAGTTGCTGGAGCGCCTGACTGGAACCGTGCCAAACAGTATATAGCAAACGAACTTTTCCGTTATCGTATTGATCTGAACAGCGACCTTGGCGAAAAATTCTATATAGTTCTGAAAAGATGCCTGGGCGAGTAAATAAGGTTTAATAATCAGTGTCTGAAGTGACCGGGGAGAATCGAAGAGCCAAAGCATTGGAGGCAATTGATCAATTAACTGATTTGCCGACCCTGCCCTCAATCGCAGCCCGTGTATCGGGGTTGGCAAGTGATCCTGATATAACGATACAGGAATTGAAAAAGACAATAATTATTGACCCACCTCTAGCTGCGAAGATTGTTAAAACTGCCGGTTCCGTTCACTTCGGAAGAAGGCTGCCGGTAAAAACCCTCGAAGAAGCCATAGTAACAATCGGCTTGAAAAACCTGATAATCATCTGCAACAGTATTGGTTTTTTCCAATCCTTTGAGAAGTGGGAATCTCATAATATTGATCGAAAAGATATCTGGAAGCATTCACTTAGTACCGGTTTCCTGGCGAAAAGTCTGGAGATGCGTAAATCGGGAACATCGTCAAGTAATGTAGATATGTTCCTTGTTGGTTTACTGCATAATATCGGATGGCTTGTAATGGATCATCTTTTCCCGGAAGCCGTTGGGATTTTGCTCTTCCTGGCAGAGACTGAAGATGAATGGGATATTGAATTTGAAAAAGAATATATTGGGATGGATCATGCGGAGGTAGGTGCAATATTCCTGAAAAAATGGGGTTTCAGTGATGAAATCAGCGAAATCGTCAGATGTCATCACAATCCTGATGCTTCGGAAAAACTTGCATTTCATTCTTCATTGATCGAAATATCAGCAACTCTCTCCAAACATCAAACTCCTTTAGAAATTGGAATAACCCAGGTAAACGATAACTTCCCACATCAGTTGAAAAACACTAAAGGCGACATAGCGATAGCCGAAATGAAGATGCGCTACGTAAAAAATATTGAACAGGCTGATACTTTAATGAACTACCTCGTCGGTTGGTTGTAAGACTAAGAATCTGAATATTACGTGTTTCCATCGAGTTTGAGATAGCAGCTCAGGCAGTTTGCTAAGTGGAACGAAAGATTTTTTTTTGGGATTACCATTAAGTCATAATGCACATATTATCAACTGCATAAATACTCATATTTCAGACCTTGAATTTGCATGTCCTGTTTTGTACTTTAGGTTTTCGAAAATTACTAACTGATTAGTTTGTTAGTCTTTTAGGAATCAATTGATGCAGAAATAAAAGTCGTAAAATTCTTTATATGATTATTAATCATATAAATATTGTAGTGAACACATACATTTAAAGTGGAGTATTCCATGAAGCGCTTGATCATCTTTACTATCGTTGTTTCCATTTTTACAGGAGCTGTTGGCTTTGTCCAGGCCGAAAAAACAGATTCCGCCGAGAAAATATATTATGAGAACCGTGGAGAAATTGCTGAAGAATATACTTGGAACCTTCAGGATATTTTCCCATCAGTAGAAGCTTTTAACGGAGAATTTGCTCAGGTTGAAACACTGCTTCCAAAAATCGAGGAACACAAAGGTCACCTTGGTGAATCCGCAGATCGTTTAGCTGATGGAATTGAAGCGATGTTTGACCTGTATGAAAGATCATCCGAGCTGTCTGTGTATGCCGGTCAAAATTACCATACCGACACCAACAACAGCGACGCTCGTGAATTGTATAATCGCTTTAACAGCCTTTCAGCAAGAATTGACCAGGCACTCTCTTTTATTGATCCTGAAATTGCTCAAATACCAACCGAGATGATGAATGAATATTTGAAAAATAAGCGTGTCAAGGAATTCGATCACTATATCGACGACATCTTGCGTAACAAGGAGCATATTCGTTCGGCTGAAGTTGAGGAAGTCCTTGCATCTGTCGGGCTGCTGTCCAGGGCTCCCTTTGAAGCTTACTCGAGCATGGTTTACACTGACGTCAAATGGCCCAAAATCACAGATGAGAATGGTGAAGAAGCGACAGTTTCACCTGCACTTTATTACAGCTTCGTATCTAAGAAGGATCGGCGAGTCCGCCGGGATGCAGCATTAGGTCTCTTTGGGACCTACACAGATTATGCAAATACATTCGCATCAACCTACGGTGGTCATGTTCAGAAGGATATCTTCTTTGCACGCAATCGTGGATATGAACGTTCTATCGACAAAAAGATGTTCGAGGTGAATGTACCTTATTCTGTAATCGAAACTCTTGTTAACACAGTGCATGACAATTTTGGATTGATCCACAGGTATGCCGGATTAAGAGAGGAAATTCTTGGTATTGATGAATTTCATGTATATGATTTATACGTCCCTCTCGTTGAAGAAGGAGAAATCAAGGTTACTTATGATGAAGGGTACAAAATTGCCCTTGAATTCTGGAAAGAGACCTACGGAAAAGAGTATTTCGAAGTCGGTAAACAAGCCTTTGGTGAGAGATGGGTCGATGTGTATGCAAGCAAGGGCAAACGAGGCGGCGCCTATTCATGGGGAAGCTATAATTCCCATCCTTACATGCTGCTGAACTGGGGCGGAACGATGGAGGATGTGTTTACGCTGGTTCATGAAATGGGGCATTCGATACATTCTTACATGGCAAATAAAAACCAGGCATTCCATAATTCTGATTACTCGTTGTTTGTAGCAGAGGTAGCCGCTGTGGCAAGCGAAGCGTTATTCCTTGACTATATGCTTGAACGTGCTAAAACCGACGAGGAAAAATTATCACTCCTTAACATGTATATGGGCAATATTACCGGTACATTCCTTCGACAGATATTTTTCCATGAGTTCGAAGAAAACGCTCATGAAATGGCAGAAGCCAATGAACCCCTCACCAAGGAAACACTTGGTGATATGTATGGGAATCTATGGAAAGATTATTACGGTCCCGAACTCGTTCTTGATGATGAATTCAAAGCTGGCTGGGCAAGAATCCCGCATTTCTACCGCACATTCTATGTCTGGGTATATGCAAGCAGTTTTGCCGCCGGTGAAGCTATTGCCCAGAGATTCAGGGAAGGTGACAAAAAAGCGGTCGATGACTATATCAGCATGCTGAAATTAGGCGGCAGTGTTTATCCGATGGACGCACTCAAAACAGCAGGCGTAGATATGAATAATCCGGACGTTATAAAAACTGTGATGGTGCGTTATGAAGAAACTCTGAATCAGATGGAGAAGATGCTTAAGTAAATTATGAATTATGAATTAACTAGATGTTCTGTCAGGTCTTGAACGCAGTGGAGACCTGACAGAGATCTCCGTCAGTTCACCGCTTCGCTAAAGAACTGACGGAACAAACAACTGTTTATATTGTGTATCCAGATATTCCTTGGATCAGCAGAATTTGATTCATTGGTTTCACTATTGCCCTTGCAAAGTATTCACATTATTTTTGTTTGAAGATTTGATGATATAGAAAATTAAAAGATTGGAGATTCGCATGTCTGGAAAAAGTCGCTTATTAGTTGGATTAGTAGTAGCAATGTTTGTTTTCATTTCATCACCGGTTTTGGCTGAAGACCATCCGGTTCAACTTTCATTGTTTAATCCAGTACAATTATTCCCGGAAGATGATACGATAACAGGAATTCGGCTCAACCTTATCTATGGAAAAAACGCTTCCTTCACCGGAATTGATTGGGGAATGGTCAACCACACGACACAAGGCAAATCACTTGGTTACCAGCAAGGAATGGTTGGAATTGCGGATGCGGATTTCACCGGTTGGCAGAATAACTACTTCGTTAATTATGTGAAGGGCGATTTCGAAGGATTACAATCAGGCGCTTTTAACTATGCCAATTATGCTCATGGATTGCAGTTAGGAATTATTAATTATTCCGGCAGTATGAAAGGAGTACAACTCGGATTTGTGAATATTATCAAGCAGGGCGGTCAATTCCCCATATTCCCATTCGTCAACTGGTCATTATAGTTTTGTCTGTCATCTATAATGAAGTGAGTGATTCAAGTACTGATTGATTAAAAACGAGATGGTGTCATCTTTATGTTCTCGATCGTCATCAACTGAAACAAGAGTTCGACAGGTGGATCAATTAAGTAGGGTCTCCTGAAAAAGTATTTTTCAGGCAAATATGCGCTTTCAGACTTATTAAATCTTCTTGGTTATTTTGCATAAACCATGTTTTTCTGTTCTTGGCAGTAATACTGTAGCAAAACATAC
>JAVCCM010000047.1 GCA_030765455.1 Candidatus Electryonea clarkiae
AAGGATTTTGTATAATGAGTCCTCAAGATTCATTTGACAGAAGATCTGGAGGGTCGAAATCTTGCGGATTCAATTGTCAGAAGACCTGGAAGGTCGAAATCATGTAGCTCAGGGCGTAAGCCCTGTGATTTCGGATTAACATCTTTTCAGTCCCGCAGGGACGAAAGATTACCGGTGAACTTCAACTTTCGCCCCGTTGGGGCTTGAGGTTTCAGTGTATCAATCCAAACCCTGGCTTACGCCACGGGCTACATTCTTTCGCTGCTTTGCAGCTTTTATCAAAACTTCGTAACTGTTTAGTTAGGTCAACTACATTTTATTGTTCTCCCTGAATGCAGTCGCTTACGGGCTGGTTATGCTCTTATATTACCGCCGCCGAAAGAACTATTTTGCATAAAGATGGTAGATAGTTCCTCCCAGAAATAATTTGGAGTAAGACATTGGCTACGCCGATGATGGAACAGTATTTCCGTATCAAAAAGCTTTATCCGGATGATATCATATTCTTCCGGATGGGGGATTTCTATGAACTGTTCCATGATGATGCGGTACGCGGACATGAACTGCTGGGTATAACCCTTACCAAACGAGGTCACGGAAAAGGCACGAAGGGCGATGTCCCCCTTTGCGGCTTTCCTCATCATCAGCTTGAAAGTTATACCGCTAAACTGACCCGCCAGGGAGTGCGGGTAGTTGTCGTCGATCAGGTCGAAGATCCTAAAAAAGCACAAGGGTTGGTCAAGCGTGACATAGTTCATATCGTAACCGCCGGTACAGCTATGAGCGAAGAAACTGTTGACAGCGGACGCAACCAGTTCCTGGCAGCGGTGGTTTCAGCAGGGCAGGAGATGGGAGTTGCGATATGTGATGCGACGACCGGGGAATTCACCGCAGCATCATTTTCACCGTCAGGAAAGAGAACCGCATCGAAAGAGCTTGGCGATCTGCTTGACCTGATAAATCCTTCTGAGGTTATATTTCCGGAAGATCAGCGTGATGAATTTCGTGATATAATTCCTTCCTCTGCTATGCGTACCGCAATACCACCCTGGATTTTCGATGCGACTTTTGCCCGTGATACCCTCACCGGTCATTTCAAGGTACAATCCCTGAAGGGTTATGGCATTGACGATGATGAGTCGGCTGTTTGTGCGGCAGGGGCGGCGCTCCATTACATACGTGAAAATCTGCGTACCGACCCGGACCATATACGAAGTTTGTCACGACTACCTACGGAAAAATATCTCCTTCTGGATTCCACTACTCGACGTAATCTTGAAATAATCGATCCGCTATGGGGCTCCGATAGAAGAAGTACGCTTTTTTATCATATCGATTTTACCGTTACTTCTTTCGGGAGACGTCAATTTGTACGCAACCTGATGAATCCTCTGATAAACAAGGATGAAATCGAGCGCCGTCTTGATGCAGTGGAGAACCTGGTAAATGATAAAAATATGTTGCAGCCAATCCGGGAAAAACTGCGGAGTTTTGGTGATCTGGAGCGGCTCCTCGCCCGATTGGCTTCAGGAAGAGGTTCACCACGGGATGCTGGCGCTATTCGGGATACGCTTGCGCTGATTCCCGATCTTGCTTTACAGGTTTCCAGCGCGAGTGCAGAAGTGTTACTCGAAGGCTCAAAATCTCTTGATCCGTTATCAAGCCTGGTCGAGTTTCTCCAGGGAGCTTTACCGGAATCGCCGCCTCTAACAATGATTCATGGCAATGCGATTGCTGATGGATTTGATGAACGCCTTGATGAATTACGTTCCATAGCAAGAGGTGGCAAGGATTTCATCCTGTCGCGCCAGGAAGAGGAACGTGAATCTACCGGTATTTCAAGCCTTGCCATTAAGTATAACAAGGTCTTCGGTTATTACATTGAAGTGTCGAAGGTGAATCTTGACAAAGTTCCTGATTACTACATTCGCAAGCAGACACTTGTTAATGCTGAACGTTACATTACACCTGAACTGAAAGAATGGGAAGAAAAAATTGTTGGCGCTGAAGAGGAAATCCTCGTAATTGAGCGCGAGCTTTTTGAGCAGATTCGGCAGACGATTATAAAAGAAGCAGTGCCGATTCAATTAAACGCCCGGATTCTTGCTGAAATAGATGCTTTCGCGTCGGCTGCTCATGTGGCGGTTGAGAATAAATACATTCGTCCTTTAATTCGTACCGACAACCTCCTTCAATTGACCCGTAGCCGTCATCCGGTTATTGAAAACCTCCTGCCGGTTGGTGAACGTTTTGTCCCGAATGATATTGATCTTGACGGAAAAAACCGCCAGGTAGCATTAGTCACCGGCCCCAATATGGGTGGAAAATCGACTTATTTAAGACAGGTCGGATTAATAGTATTGATGGCTCACGCCGGTCTTTTCGTTCCTGCTGAAAAAGCGGAAATACCGTTAACCGACAGGATTTTCACCAGGGTTGGTGCATCGGATAATCTCGCTGCGGGAGAATCGACTTTCCTGGTTGAAATGCATGAAGCTGCTAATATCCTGCATAATGCTACTGACCGCAGCCTGATATTGCTTGATGAAATCGGGCGGGGAACTTCAACATTCGACGGTTTATCTCTCGCCTGGGCTATAGTGGAATATCTCCATGACTTTCCGGACGGCGCCAAACCAAAAACACTTTTCGCCACTCATTATCATGAATTAACCGAGCTGGAAACAGTATTGGGCCAGGTTATCAATCTTTACGTGGAAGTAAAAGAGTGGGGCGACCGTGTAATATTCCTGAGAAAGGTGAAAGCAGGGAAGAGTGGCTCCAGTTACGGCATCCAGGTAGCGAAATTAGCCGGTTTGCCGAATACGATTATCGAGCGGGCAAAAGAAATCCTGGATACGCTTGAAGCCTCTGAATTTACCGATGGAAACATCCCGCGCCTGGCAAAAAACTCGGGCGCCTCCAGGATACCGCTTCCTAAAGAAGATCCGATGCAAATGACACTGTTCACCGTAGAAGAACGAAAAATTCGCGACAAATTAGCTGAACTTGATATTAACAACATGACCCCGCTTGAAGCCTTACGAATACTGGCAGAATGGAAGACAAGATTTTCTGACACAGCAGATGAAACCACGGTGGAGGAGGAGTAGAGATGCAATTCAGTTCCTCGAGGACTACTGATTGAACATAACTGATTATGTGTTGTTTTCCTTTTTCTTTGCGACTTTGCGTCTTTGCGTGAGATAATTTTTTAATGATAACAAATTCAGTACAGGAATGCAGACTCTCACCAAATTATCCTGCTTGCAATTTCATTTTTTTTTATGTTCATTAGACATAGCCGGAATTGGAATAATTAAAATCCAATTTGTGAAACTTGACACATGAGGGTACTGAATTATGGAATTTCCTGAGATGTTTCTTACTGATGAACAGAAAATGGTACAGGAAATGGTACGTGACTTCTCCGAAAATGAAGTCAAACCAATTGCTGCCGAAATCGATGAGACTGAACGTTTTCCCGAAGAGACGATCCCGAAAATGGCTGAACTGGGGCTGCTTGGTATTACCATGCCGGAAGAATATGGCGGGAGTGGGATGGATACGGTCAGCTACGCCATCGCAGTTGAGGAAATCAGCCGGGTTTGTGGTTCGACAGGAATCACTCTTGCTGCACACATTTCTCTCGGAACTGCACCATTCGCACTTTTTGGTAATGAAGAACAGAAGAAGAAATACCTTCCTGAACTGTGCAACGGAAAATATCTTGGCGTTTTCGGATTGACGGAACCAAACGCCGGTTCGGATGCAGGAGGTACAGAAACTACTGCCGTGAGGGATGGTAACGAATGGATTATTAACGGCACAAAGAATTTTATCACAAATGGTTCTCATGGCGGTATAATTGTCGCAACCGCAGTCACAGACAAAACGAAGGGAACTAAAGGTATAAGCAGTTTTATTATTCCGACCGATACACCCGGCTTCAGCGTAGGGAAAAAGGAAAGAAAACTTGGATTGCGTGGTTCGGATACCGTGATGCTCCATTTCGAGGACTGTAGAATCCCAAAGGAAAACATGCTCGGTAAGGAAGAGGAAGGATTTAAACAGTTTTTGATAATTCTGGATGGAGGCAGGATTTCAATTGGCGCCATGGCGCTTGGAATCGCACAGGGAGCTTACGAAGAGGCGCTCCGATACAGCCAGGAACGGGAACAGTTCGGCAGACCCATAGCAAGTTTCCAGGCAATACAATTCAAGCTCGCTGATATGGCGACAGAAATCGAAGCAGCTCGTCACCTCGTATATCATTCAGCCCGACTGAAAGACGCTGGAAAAGATTTCCTACGTCAATCTTCGATGGCAAAATTATTTGCGAGTGAAGTTTCATCAAGGGTATGTAGCCAGGCAATTCAAATACATGGTGGTTACGGTTATTGCAAAGACTACCCTGTTGAAAGAATGTTTCGCGACGCCAAACTGACAGAGATAGGCGAGGGAACCAGCGAAATTCAGAGAATTGTGATCACAAGGACATTATTGGGGAGATAGTTATCTCTTCTTGTTCGAGCAGGAAAAAGAGATTCGTGATGTAAACAGTTATTCAAATTTGTGGCAAATATATTTTCTTTTGATATTAATCCGGTGGACACAATCTATCGGATTTTATTTTTCCCTTTTTCTTTTTTCTCTTGCTCTTGACTTTTTTCTTTTGAGTATCATCGACTTCTTTAGTCTTGACATCCTTAGTCTCGATATCTTTAGTCTTGACTTCTTCGGTCTTGACACCTTTACTCTTAGCTTCTTTAGTCTCAACCTTTTCAATCTCGATTAACTCTTCAAGTCGTGCCTCTGTCAATGCGGCTTCAGGAGTGTCTGGATAATTAGCAGCCACATTTTTATAGTATTCAATCGCCTGTTTAATGTTTCCTTTTTTTGCGTAAAGTATCCCTAATTTGAATAATGTAGTAGGTATTTTTTTGCTGTCCGGGAATGCTTTTATAAAATGCTCAAAAGTCAATTTCGCTGAATCGTTTTTGGTTTCGGCAAGGTAAGTTTCGCCGATCCAGTACAATGCATTATCCGCAAGATTTGTTTGAGGGTAAAGATTTATGTATTGCTTGAATCCCATCCGTGCAAGCTCGGTTTCACCGCTGGTGAAATCCAGGTAACTCTGCTGATATAATTTCTCCGGGTCGTTAACATCAAATTGTGCCATTTTGCCGGTTGTATCTTGTGATTCAGCAAATGTGCTTAGCAGGAGATTTACCTCATCAAGCTTGATGATCAGTCTTCGAATGTGTACATCGGAATCGGTGATTCGAGCACCGAGAGTTTCGATAAGGTTATTTAATTCCGTTGAAACCGAGCGGCTGTCTGCACGTAAACCGCGAAGCATCTCATCCTGGATCGAGAAACTTTCTTCCAGGTTACCACCGAAAACACCAAAAATGGTATCAATTTTAGCTTCGAGATTACCCAGCCTGTTCTCAACGCTATTCACTTTTTGCTCAAGGAGTTCCTGCCGTTGTTGGATCTCGGAATGATCTTGCTGGAATTGACGGATCTCTTTGCGTGTAGCACATCCGGGAAATAGAATGCACAAGCAAAGGAAGACGAGAAAAAATATTCTCAAAGTGTAACATTTCATAGAGTTACCATGGTTTCTTTGAAATAGAGCCCGGGACAGTTAATGCCGCGGGCTCCTCAATATATGGAAATATCTCTTCAATACCACTTATTCTTTAGGCAGGTAACTTACCTTATCACTGTAACTGCACGACGGTTTTTCGCCCATGCTGCCTCGTTGCTGCCTTTAACCTCCGGGCGTTCCTCGCCATAGCTGCTTATTTCAATCATAGCACCATCAATACCATAGTCGGTATAGTATTTTTTGACAGAACTTGCACGTCTTTCTCCGAGAGCGAGATTATATTCCGTCGAACCGCGCTCATCACAGTGACCCTGAACCAGTATCTTCCAGCTATCATGTGACCTGATAGTCTCAGCGTTCGACTGGAGATCGGTTTTAGCAGTATTATCCAAGGCCGATCTATCAAATGCAAAATAAACAGTCTTCAGCGATTCTCTTGCCAGCTTTTCTGCCTCAGCTTCTTTTCGTGCTTCTTCTTCCAGTCGTAAACGTTCTGCATTTTCAACTGCCCTGATTGAATCCTGCCTGGTTTGCTCAGCAAGTTCTGCTTTTTCTTGCGCAATCTGCTCTGCTTGCCCTGTTGTGTCGGGTGGTGGAGGCTCCTCAACGATTGGTTCCTGGGATGCACAACCAATAAAAAGCGATAGAATGAAAACAGATAATATGAATGTAATTACTGCAATATCTTTGTGCCGCATGACATGTTTCCTTAAAATGGTGTTTCACAGTTATAATTATGAAAGGTATGAAACCCGTGAATCAATAGCAAATCAAGATGCTTCCCTGAAGCTCGACTATAATAAATTATTAAATTATTCAAAGGAAAATCATCCGGAATTATGGCTCGTAATTAATGTTATGTTGCTTGACTCAAATCTACATGCCATCTAAATTTGAGTCCTTATTAAATGGGGGATCGTCTAATGGCAAGACACACGGCTCTGGACCGTGAAATCGGGGTTCGACTCCCTGTCCCCCAGCAAAAAGAGGGACGGCAATAGCCGTCCCTTTGTATGTTGCCAAGTTATTCCCGTGAGATTAGAATATAAGTACCACCATAATTATCATGACAGCGCTGATGATATGATGCGATGTTCTTCAGAAAAATCACCATTCAATCTTGCAAATCAGGCAGGGAGATAACCACCTTAATATTCAGATCAAATTGCATAACTGAAACAGGTTATCTACTGTATCTATTTAATAGTAATTCTCGGCTTTACAATTATCCTGCTGCGAATATCTGGGACTTCATGTGAAAAAACCATGATATAACCTTGCAGTTTACCGATTGAATGGCTTTAAATTAACAATTTTTGCGATATCCTGCTCATCCTTGAAATCACAATATCATGTGAATGATCATCAGGTTTTATATGCTATATTGATGAAGACTCAAAAACAGCAATAACTTGGAGTGAAGTTTAATGTCAAAGACCTCAGAAGATACAAATAATTCCAATTCTCAAAGCGCACCTGATTTTATTCGTGAGATAGTAGCGGAAGATATACGAACCAACAAACATGGCGGAGCTATTGTTACAAGGTTCCCGCCGGAACCAAACGGATATCTTCATATCGGACATGCCAAGGCTATAGTCCTCAGCTTCGAGATTGCAAAAGAAAACGGTGGAATTACACATCTTCGTTTTGATGATACCAATCCCATAAAAGAAGATGTTGAATATACTGAATCAATAATAGAAGACATTCGCTGGCTGGGATACGATTGGGAAGATCGTCTTCATTTTGCTTCAGATTATTTTGAACAGCTTTTTGAATGGGCAAAAGAATTGATCAAGAAAGGAAAAGCGTTTGTCTGTGATCTTAGTGGTGATGAGATTCGTGAGTACCGGGGAACGTTGAAAAAGCCTGGAAAAAATAGTCCTTTTCGCGATAGAACTGTCGAGGAAAATCTCGATCTTTTTAATCGTATGCAGGCTGGAGAGTTTGAAGACGGCACCCGGGTTTTAAGGGCGAAAATCGACATGTCCGCAGCAAATTTGAATATGCGTGACCCTGTAATGTACCGTATCCTGCATGAAACTCATCATCGAACAGGTGACAAATGGTGCATTTATCCCATGTACGACTGGGCGCATGGTCAGTCTGATTCAATCGAGGGAATTACCCATTCGATTTGTACCCTGGAATTTGAGGATCACCGTCCCTTGTATGACTGGTTTCTTGAGCAGCTTGAGGTTTATCACCCTCAGCAAATAGAGTTTGCAAGACTTAATATGACATATACCGTAATGAGCAAACGGAAACTGATGCTATTAGTCGAGAATGGTTATGTCTCCGGATGGGATGATCCAAGACTCCCGACTATTTCAGGGTTGCGGAGGCGTGGTTACAGCCCTGAATCAATCAGGAAATTCTGTGAATTGATTAGGATTGCCAAAAGGAATAGTACCGTAGAAATATCAATGCTTGAATATTGTATTCGGGAAGATCTGAACAAACATGCGCCAAGAGTGATGGCAGTGCTGAATCCTCTAAAAGTTGTAATTACAAACTATCCCGAGAATCAGGTTGAGGAACTTGAATGTATTAATAATCCAGAAGATCCTGAAGCTGGAACTCGTAATGTGCCCTTTTCGAGAGAGTTGTACATCGAGCAGGAAGATTTTCGTGAAGACCCGCCGAAGAAATTTTTCCGCCTCGCCCCCGGACGTGAAGTTCGTCTTCGCTACGCATACTTTATTAAATGCGTGGAAGTCGTGAAGGATGATATAACACAGGAGGTCACAGAAATTCACTGCACGTACGATCCTGCTTCAAGAGGCGGCTCATCTCCAGACGGGAGAAAGGTAAAAGCAACTCTGCACTGGGTATCTGCTGAGCATTCCATACCGGCTGAAGTACACCTATATGATAAATTATTTTTGAAAGAAAACCCGCTGGATGAAACGGACGGGGCAAGCTTCCTAGATTCTGTTAACCCGGATTCCTTGAAAACGTTGACCGAAAGTCGCGTGGAACCAAGCCTGGCAGACAAACAGCCTGGTTGGAAATGCCAGTTTGAAAGACAGGGCTATTTCTGTGTTGATCCTGATTCTGAACAGGGGAAATTAGTATTCAACCGCACAGTAACTTTGCGCGATACCTGGGCGAAGATACAAGCTGCCGGGAAAAAGTAAATTCGTTTTTATACAATATTTCGGAAACACATCAAAATATTGACACTTTGTGAGGAGAGAAATGGTAAAACAACAGCTTTCCGAAATCGAAAATTTTCTCGATTGTTCACGAATTGCAATTATCGGGATATCAAGAGATCCAAAGAGTATTTCGAGATCATTGATGCGCACTTTAGTTGATAGCGGTTATGATGTAGTACCTGTAAATCCTGCAGTCAGCGATATTGAAAATATAAAATGTTATGGCAAAGTGCAGGATATTGTTTCGCAAGTCGAGTTTGCGCTTATAATGCTAAATAAAGATGCATTGATGGAATCTCTGCAAGATTGTGTCAGCGCAGGAATAAAGAATGTTTGGATTTATGGTGTCAGTGGACCCAGGGAAATAGATGAGAAGATATTGGAATACTGTGATAATGAAGAGTTGAATCTTGTTGCAGGCTACTGTCCATTTATGTTTCTCAAGAACACCGCCTGGCTCCATCGTTTGCATGGTAGTATCTGGAAAATGGTCGGGCTCTATCCGAAATAATCTTGAACGATACATTACAATGATTATGCATCTTTTCCCGGACATCAAGCTGTCCGGGGCACCCTGAAATCAAACGAACTTTACTTTTGAGAGATACAATTGTACTGCAACTCTCATTGATGGGGAATTGCTTACTTCAACAACTTAAGGTAAATCTATATTGAAAGTACTGACGCTTGGTATCCCGTATTTTTTTGACGATGCCCGGGAATTCGGCTTCGAGATATTTAAAATAAGGACGGGTAACAAACAGGCTGATATCTTGCTGCCGAGGTCGGTTTATGATGCCTCCGATTTATTAGCAAAAGCTCGAACCAGGGGTTTTAATCCGGACATTATTTTTCTTGGAGACGAGTCTTCGCCTCCCTGGGTTTATGGGCTGGAAAAATTAGATATTCCGGTAGTCTGGTATGCCGTGGATACTCATATTCATCACTCCTGGCATATCAATTATTGTGCGGCCTTTGATGTGATCTTTATGGCACAGAAGGGGTATGAAAAATTGTTTTCGGTATGTAATAAACACGGCATCCTAAGTTTCACACCCCTGTTTTCAAACAATATCACGTTTGATAAACCCGGAACACATACCAGAGGAGCTGTTTTTGTTGGTAATCTTGACCCTGAAATTCACAGGGAACGTAATGTTTTCTTTTCAGAATTGGCGAAAATTACTGATATCGAACTAAGAACCGGATCTTACCTGCCTTATTATCGTTCAGCCAAAATTGTTCTTAATCATTCTTCGCATATCGAGATAAATTTCCGGGTCTTCGAGGCACTTCACTCTGGCGCAATGTTAATCACGGATAATGCTTACGGCCAGGAATACCTTTTCACAGATAAGAAACACCTGGCAGTGTTCGATCCACACAACGTGAAGCAGGCGGCGGATTTAATTAGCTATTACATGGAAAATGAAGGAAAGAGAAAACTAATCGCAGATGCGGGTCAAAAGCTTATCTTCGAAAAACATACGAGACGCCTGCGAATGCAACAGGTTGCAGACTTTCTGAAACAAACTGATCTGGACAGGTTAGTTGTAGAAAGGCAGGAACGGCAGGAAGAGATAAGTGCTTTGATCAAACAGGCATTCATGTATTGGAGTGAACATGAACTGTTAAAGGAAAAAGAACGCGGACTGTTTTCTAACGTGGTTGATACTTATTCCCACTAAATTCTACGAATTCATAAGTTGCATTAAATTTTATTTATCCTTCGACAGGATATTCTCGATCTTTCGTACCAGTGTCACAGCATCTATCGGTTTGACAATGAAATCGTTAGCTCCAAGTTTTATCGTTTTAACAACAAATTTAGAACCACCTTCACTTGTGATCATGATAACCGGTAAAAACTGGCTTGCCTTTCTTTTCCTGATTTCTGAAAGTGTTATTAACCCATTCATATTAGGCATGTTATAATCCATTAAAACTAAGCCAATACCTGGTACCTGCTTTATTTTTTTTAACGTTTCTACACCATCAGAAGCTTCAATGATTTCATAATTTTCATACGGCTCAAGTATCTTCTTGATAAGAGTTCGAATAATTCGCGAATCATCAGCGACTAATATCTTCATGTTCTATCCAGTTTCAACCGGAAGTAAGTTTTGACTCTGTCCAATTTGTCATTCTCTTATTTTGGAGATTAGCTCTTTGAATACAAAGACGGTTTCAGGTTCATAAAATCTTGTCTCAACCAATATAAAAAATAGAGATGCATATTAAAAGGAATTTTCAAACAGATAAATATCTCCGCTCTCCCGTATGGTAATTTTAAGAATATTGGCATACATTTCAATATTTTATAAATGTTAACATTCCTTTAACGAAACCCTATGATAAAGATTTCAAAAATTATTGTATTTCTTTTTGGTTGTACCTTTTCATTCTACGCAGTAGCACAGCCCGGATTTCTCGGCATAGACTGCGGAGGACAAAGCCGATTTGAAACTCGGTACGGAGAAATTTATCTGCCTGATGTGCAATATTCACAGGCGACAGGATATGGATTCACAGGAGGACACCGGGAAGAACGTTTATTGACGGATAATAATTATGATATTGAAGGAGCGCTTGCTCTCCTTAGATGGCGAAGAGAAGGGGATTTTAACTACCGTTTCGATGTTGAGCCGGGATCTTACCTTGTAAAGCTTCGTCTTAACGAACTGGATTATCATGGCGCAGGATTCCGAACGTTTTCTGTCGCTATCGAGGGAGACACAGTTCTTCGCAATATCGATCTATTTGCTGAAATCGGGCGCGCCTATGGAATGATTTTCCGTTTTCCTGTGGATTGTGATGATGAAAGTATAAATATCCGCTTTATTCCCGGAAGTGATGACGCTACATGCTGCTCAATTGGAATACAGCAGATTGAAGAAGACGAGCAAGCTCCTCCCGATATAAACAACCTGGCAGCAATCGGCAGTTACAATATGAACATTCTTTACTGGGACAGAAATCCTGCAATTGATCTACACGGTTTCAGGATTTACCGGAGAAGGAATGGTGGTCAATGGGAGCTGATCACACCTGTTCCACATCCAGTTGAAAGATATCGTGATTACGACGTCCATCCCGGTTCTTCATATCAATACCGGGTTGCCGCAGTGGATGCCTGGGGCAACGTGACGCAATATAGTCAATCCATTACAGTAACAACCCTCGAACATAGCGACAGCAATCTGCCGGTGGTCTCAATTGATATTGATCCTCAGCAACTCCACCAGATGAACGAAGATGTATGGTCGGATACTTATCACACTGCTGATGTAATATTCAGTGGTAACAATTTTGCAGATTCAGGATTGCGATATAGGGGTGCTTGGACTCGGACAAAATCAAAGAAAAGCTACAAAATCCGTTTTCCCGGTAATACAACTTATCGAGGCAGGGGGCGACTGAATCTGGTTGCACAGATGCCGGATATTACCATGATGCGTGAATATATCGCTGAACAGGTTTTCCAATTGATCGGCTGCTATGCTCCTGAGGTTGATTATGTTCACCTGGCATTAAATGGTTTATACATGGGCGTATATACCGACAATGAACCTGTAAAAAATGCCTACCTGATGCAAAGGGGATTATCGCCTGAAGGCAATCTTTAT
Source organism: Candidatus Electryonea clarkiae (assembly GCA_030765455.1). Classification (GTDB taxonomy): domain Bacteria; phylum Electryoneota; class Electryoneia; order Electryoneales; family Electryoneaceae; genus Electryonea; species Electryonea clarkiae. The sequence continues at coordinate 12,408 of JAVCCM010000047.1, forward strand.
AAAGCCTATGCAAATTTAAGTATTCAGGAAAACGAGCAGGATTATCAAATATTTTATGAAAAAGAAAATAACAGTGCGGGCGATTGGGATGATTTGATAGAGTTCATTGAGTGGCTGAATCTGAGTTTGGATGAAGAGTTTGAAGCGGAAGCCGGAGAACATATCGAGCTTGATGATTTCCTCGATGTTTACACTGCCAACGTAGCAACTGCTAACCTTGATTTTTCCTCAAGTAATTACTGTATTTATCATAATCCGGTGAGTGATCGCTGGCATTATATACCCTATGATATTGATAATACATTTAGAATTCCCACAGTTCCCATTGATGTAAATACTGTTGAAAATCCTAATCCCCTGGTTGATGAAGCAAATATCCTGATAAACCGGGTACTGCACACACCGCTTTTCAAATATGCCTATACCAGGAAACTGGAAAGGTTTATCAAGAATCAATTTATACCTGAAAACATTATACCATTAATTCAAAACACATACGATTATATCGAGTTCGATGCAACCAGGGATATTCATACCCTCGAACGGGAACTGTCTATAGAATTTGAAACCGGACCAGACAGGTTTGAAACTTTTCTTGAAGACAGAATTGAATACATTAATGACACGATTCCACAATTTCTACCGGATATCAATCTTGCAGAATACTTCCGTTTTAATGAGATACAGCCGGTCAACCGGTCTGTCATAGCAGATGAGTCTGGAGATTTTGATCCCTGGGTAGAGATAGTCAACCTTGCACCGGTAGAACTTGATCTTGAGGGTTTTGAACTCCGGTGGGGACAATCATCATGGATATTGCCCTCCGATGCGGTTATTGATGATCGCGGTTTTCTTCTCCTCTGGCTGGACGGCGAACAAGATGATGGCGCTCTTCATTCAACATTTGCCTTCAGGCAGGGTGTCAGTGAACTTCGATTAATCAGCCCGGAAGGGACAATCTCGGATATCGCCAATCCTGATGGAATAGAATCTGACGCTGTATTTGCCCGTGACGAAGATGGCATAGGCGAGTGGACCAGCGACCTGACTCCAACCCCTGGAATAACCAATACTCCAACATGGAACGTTTCAGACCTGCTTATTAATGAATTCCTCGCCCACAATCTAAGCAGCAATCCTGATGAGCACGGCGAATATGATGACTGGGTTGAAATTCACAATCCGACCCCCGTGAACGTCAATCTCAATGGGACTTATTTGACTGATGATATTGAGAATCCAGATAGATGGTTATTGCCGGATACGACGATCACTTCAGGTGGATATATCATAATATGGTGTGATAATGATACGGAACAGGGGATACTACACGCTCCTTTCCGTTTGAACGGCGAGGGCGAGCACATCGGTTTTTTTGAGAGCGATGGACATACGCCAATAGATATGATTGTTTTCTATGACCAGCAGGAGGATATGTCTTTCGGACGGCATCCAGATACTCCTGATGAATGGGGTTATATGCAGCCAACCCCTGGAGAAGAGAACCGTCCATTCGTAGAAGTCGATGAAAGAGGTGCAGAAGCTCTATTACCTTCCGCTTATAGTTTTGATTCAGTAGCTCCGAATCCTTTTAATTCGGTCACAATGCTGCGTTTCAGTTTGCCGTCTCCTGCAAATGTCCGGATTGAAATATTTGATATTTTAGGACGACAAATAGTAACTCCTTTTAATGGACACTTAAGCGCCGGTCAACACAAAATCCCTTTTTATGGTGATGATTTCGCCTCGGGTATCTATTTCTGTAAACTGATAGCGGATAAACAATATGTGGTTGTCAGGAAAATGGCGTTGATAAGGTAGGCTGGGTTCGCTGAACCCGGTATGTTATACAATTTCTTGAAAGTATTGACTCGTTAATATAAAACACAAACTTGAATGATCTCTGGTTCAGCAGCATTAAAAAGAAAAACCACAAAGTACTCAAAGAATTCGCAAAGAGCACGGAGATTGTCTTTGTGACCTTAGTGCATACTTTGTGTTCTCGGAAATCGAGTCACAAATAAATTCCCCTTGGCACAGGATTGGTAAGGGAAACTCAAAGGTGATCGTTGTTTGTACGAAATGCAATGGAATGTATACTAAGTTCTAAATATGAAACCAGAAATTCAATATCATCCAGATGCATGAGATAAGCAGACCACTGAATTTCCAACTAGCCCGGATATTTCATAAGAGAGTACGACGGAGCTCTGTAAACTCCTTATATTGTTAATAGTTAGACCAACCAAAAGGAGGAACTCCGTCGTGACAGATTGTAGCACTAACACTATCCATTTTTC
>JAVCCM010000074.1 GCA_030765455.1 Candidatus Electryonea clarkiae
AAGGTTTTGGACTGTTTTAATCAGTATCCTTGCACAAAAGATAGGAAAAACAACGCTCAATCTCTCCCCTTATAAGGGTAATTGATTTATTCAGGAGACCCTAAATATGTACGGGTCTGCTTAATCAAATCCTCATCCGTTGCATAATTATATATCAAAGCAATTTAGTAACTGCTTTCAAATCATACCGAAATAACCTTGTTGCTTTCCTCATTATAGAATTATGCATACTTTCAATCTGGACCATTCATATTAAATTCTCTAATATTTTTTATATCGATCTTGACAATCAATTTAGGATCACCTAACTTATAGCAAGTTTATCGAAAAAGGCGAAGACTTCTGTCTATCCCTTTTTCTTTTGCATTGTAAATACACTTAAAGATTGACAATTCACTAATAGGGGAAAAAAGATGTTACGCAGTTTGCTTTTTAGTTTGGCTTTAACAATTCTTGCCGTTGGAATGACAGACGCTTTTCCGCGTCGTGTACTCTACGAAAAATTCACCAATAATACGTGACAGGGCTGTGCGTTGGCGGGTCCAACGCTTGACGCGTTCTTCAATGAGAATGAAGATGATGTTTCGGTAATTGTTGTACATTTCCCAGGCTTCGAGGATCCCTGGTTCCTTCGTGACACGACTGTTCACGAAGCTCGCAGGGCATATTATAACGTTCAGGGGACTCCCTTGTGCTGGGTTGACGGTTCAATTCTTGTGCATCCGGAAGAATCCACTGAGCTTGATAGCGCGTTTGATATTCGCAGCATAATTGAAAGTCCATTAAGTATTGATATAGATATCACCGGTGGAAGCGGTGATCCTATCGAGGCGGGGATCACAGTCTCCAGCGAAGATGAAGCAGTTGAGGGAAATTATTCGCTGCGAGTCGCTCTTCTTCAGACTATCAGTCACTACGATTCGCCCAATGGACAGATGGTTTGGCATTACGACCTGCTGCACATGGATCCAGATGAGGATGGATTTGATTTTCAAATCGAGGCGAATGATACACAGGAATTTTATGCAGAGTTTGAATGGGATGATGATTACTTCGATTTGAGATATTTCACTATTGCGGCATACGTTCAGGATGATGAAACGGGTGAAATTACCCAGTCTCAAATTGAAAATGTGATCAATTATTACGATTTTTCATTTGTATCTGATACTACTGCCTCGCTGGTTCCACCGGGTACTGCCACAGAATTTAATTTCACCCTGAACAATTCCGGTTCTGAGGCTGATGAGTACAATATTGAGATCGAATCCAACATGTCTGATGGTTGGGAGTTCAGCTATTCCACGCCTGATGGTGATGAAACTGAAGATTCTGTCATTCCTCTCGATGGGCTAAGTACTTACACCGGCAGCGTATCATTCATTCCCAGCGACAATTACGGCGAACAGGGAAGTGTGACTATGACAGTTAGTTCCGAAGCTCGACCGGAAATTGGAGAAATTGAAATAAAATTTGAAGTTGTTCAGTATGCGACGATACTGATTATGAATGGCGATGAAGAGGGGATTAATTCAGAATATTATACTGATGCAATCGATGTCGCCGAACCTCCCGAACCGGTCACCCGGAGTGTATGGACAAAATCTGAATATGGCATTAACCTGGACGAGTGGATTGAAGCTGATCCTGAAGTTATCATGTGGTACACCGGGCAGGTTAGTGAAATAGAAGAGAATGAGATTGAATATTTGACGAATTATGTCGAAGGTGGTGGAAAACTATTCATTTCTGGAGAACTCATGCCACCTCAACTGAGGGATTCCGACTTAATAGAGTTGATGGGCACAAATTATGGCGGTTACTGGCGTAATGCCGATCATGTTTACGGTGTCGATGATGATCCGGTTGGTGATGGACTTTCTTTCGACTTAACCGATGGCGACGGTGCGAATAATATCTACAGACCCCGATACCTTGACGTCCCTGCCGACGATGCAGTTGCTTTTATGCATTTTGATGAAGAGGATGAAAAAATCTGTGGAGTTTATAATAACGCAGAAGATTATAAGACTATGATTTTTGCTTTTCCATTTGAGACAATATCTACTGCAGATGATAGAAACGAAGTGATGAACAGGATTCTGAATTTCTTTTATCCTCGCTTCCCGCCCTCTGCCTTCAGCCTGGTTTCACCTGAAGATGAAACCACTTTCAGCGTGGATGATCTAAATGATTTGGTATTCAGTTGGGAAGAATCAATAGATCCTGATTCTGGAGAAGTTGTCGCCTACGACCTTCATGTTGAAGTTTACACGGAGGAATATACTGATATGAGTCTTAATTTCAGCGCTCTGAATACAACAGATCTCACTGTAAATCTTGCAGATTCATTTGATTTCGAATATTGGGAAGAGTACATGGAAGTTGAATGGTGGGTAAAAGCCATATCTGACCAGGACACTGTTCACAGCAACAATAATTTCACCTTTCTAATCGAACCATATTCATCTGCAGGCGATATGGATCAGGGTGGTATGCCTGAAAAGTATTCTCTCTCTTCCCCATATCCCAATCCGTTTAATCCGAGTACATCGATTATCCTTGCTCTGCCTGCAAGTGCCAGAGTAGATGTCAGGGTATATAACATATTAGGTGAGGAAGTTGCAATATTGGCAGAAGGAGTAATTCAACCAGGCTATCATACCCTCTCTTTTGATGGCAGGGGAATGTCGAGCGGCATCTATTTTATCAGGGCTGCTATTCAAGGCAAACTGTTAGAAATGAAAAAATTAATTTTAATGAAATAGCAATTCTAGAAATTAAACCATTTTCAACCCGGTTGGTTCTCCGACCGGGTTATTTATGTGTGCCCAGCATGGAGTGGACGCCTGATTTTGTTAATACACCCCGATCTGGGGGAAGTAAAACCGATTGGCAAGGGCGTTGCTGGCAACGGCAGGGTCTGAAGGCAGCCATAGGCAGC
>JAVCCM010000132.1 GCA_030765455.1 Candidatus Electryonea clarkiae
ATTCAATATTCTATTTCGCGCAAAGCCGCAAAGAACGCTAAGTATTTATATTCAAAGAACTCAAATAAACATGAAACTTATTCATAATATGCAATTTTTGTCAATTGCTGAGTTAACTGGATAACCATATAAAATTATTTGCCATGAAGCAAAAATAAACAAAATGCATACTTATACTTAAGAATTATCAACGCTTAGGTTTTTACCGGATTCAACATCTCTTAAAACATGCCAACATTCTGAATCACCCTTTGGAATACACTTTTCAATAACATAATCTAATTCAGGATTTAATCCTTTTACTAAAGCTTCTTCCATAGATGTGTGAGCTTTACATGTTTGCGGCCGTGTGAATGGATATGGACATTCCGGCACCATGATACATACCCGTTGGTCTGTCCATTCGGTAATTTCACCCTTTGACCGCATGCCGTTAAAAACTTTCACCAGGAATAAACCTACAGCATGGATATCCATCTCTCCTTCACGAGCTTTGACTCGATCCGCGATTTCTTGACCATATTCCATGCTGACTTCTGCGATTAAATCCAATCCATCCTCGCCGAAGCGGTCTTCAATGGCTTCGTATAGTTTTCTGATTCTTATCAGCAATCCTCTCAAATTACTTTTGTAACGTTTTTCGAGTGGAATCGTTTCAACTTCTATTCCGGGAGGAAGTTTTATCATAATGTTTCCAGTTCCGCTGGTAGTCAATTATCTACGAAATATTATTTTGTATTTTGAATTAATTGTTTCTAAATATTGCCATCTCATCCATTTTCATTCCAGTTAAATCAGCAATGACCGGACATTTTATTTTCAATAGAAAAAATATATTTTTATCTATTTGGCTCAGAGTCTCAAAATTGCCCTGTCCTTTCGCAATAACCAAGTCAGCAGATTCAAACCTCTTTCTGAATGTGTCAGAACAATCTTCAAGAATAGTTCCAGGAATACCACTGCCATTATCAATCACTTCAACATATTTGTCCAAACCGACCTGAAGAGCATCTTGCAGGATCACATCATTAAGCACAGGTTTACCTCTTACAACGAAACATATTTTTTCCTCTGGGAGTTGCTCGATGAACAACATATCGAAAACAATTTCACCAGCATTATCACCAAGATAGAGAATAGATTTTGCCTTTTCAATTTCAGATTTCAGGTGCTCACCCAATGTTTCGTTTATATCAAAATCTGTTGCCTCCAGAATTGAATGCTCGATTTCCCGGCTGCTCATTGTGTCTCGAACACCAAGATCAATACTGTTTCCTGCAATACAAAATTTCAACGCCTCCATAAAAGGATCTAATGATTCAATAATTATCTTCCGGACGCTTGTTGAAAGGTCGAGAGCAACACGGTTCTGTTCAAAACGATCCATTTTGAATGGGTCATTTTGACAGGTTGTTTTGGAAATAATATTATGAATCTGATATGCAATTTCCGGGGGAGAACGCGAGTAATCTGTATTAGCTAAATAACGCAGAATTTCACGCAATACCACTTCCCCGGCTTTTATATCATTTATCTGGGATGTAACAAGTTTAACTGATTGCCGAACAAAACATGGTAAGCAAATAGGACTGGTTTTCATCTACTTACCTTTTAAGTAATCTTAAAAATTCTATAAAACATGAAAAATCTGTATGTGAAAGCATTTTGCTTTGACCTGTAAAAATCCGCCAGAATATATGCGGACGGAATTACATATTATGACTGGTAGTGAGCTGTGACCCTCAGCTCAATTTCAAGCATGACCACACAGAGACGCAGCCAGCTAAATGAAATCTTCCATTTGGTCTTGTCACAACAGGGGATGCAATCCCGTCCGCTATTTTAAAGTCTTAATGATTATGATTCCTTGCAAGCAGTGGCAACATCACTCATAGTACCCTCGAGGTATGCATTGACTGATTCATCAACATCCATAAAGCGAGTTGATACAACGCCTATCCCTGCTCGTTCAAGCAGATTGATAGCTCCCATTCCAATACCACCACAAATCAGGACTTTACAATCCGATAATCCCTGGGCAACTTGGGGACCACAATTATGTCCACCACCTCCTTGGCTTTCAGATTCATTTTGTCCATGTTCACCTCGCATGTGGGGAGTAAAACTGTTAGAACGTAACTCTCTGTTCGTAATGCTACCATCTTCAACAGTAAATATGACGAAAAGGGGCGTCTGTCCAAAATGCATACAAACACGAATTCCATCATCGCTGGTTACAGCAATCTTTGCGGTCATAATCATTCCTGTCTAAAATTAATTTCTCGTTAAGTTTTCTGTTTTCATCTGCAATATGAAGAGAATCAAGTTTCAAACAATTTGCAATTGAAAATTTTAGTTTTGTTTTTCTCTTAATACACCCTATGCATCATCTGGTTCAGACTTAGATGTAGATTCAGATAAATCTTTTAACTCTTTCCTTGTTGCCTGGAGTTCATCTTCCAGTTCTTTAGCATAGCCTTCTAACTCTATACGATCAGCAACTTTATCGTCAATTATACGATTACGCATCCACCGACCATCTGTCAATCGGTTGCGTCCACCGCCCCAGCAGTGTCCCATACCACCGCCGCGTGGTAATCCGCCTTGTCCAACACCGTGACGAACATCGACGAAACGTCTATTGCTTCCACACAATCCTCGTCCCCCACCGGTTAACGGTCCTCCACCTTGTGGACCTGTACGATCAAAACCTGGCATTTTAAATCTCCTTATCTTACTAAACAATTGATGAATTCAACTCTTTCTTCAACCTACTCCACAAAGATTCAATATCCCCTGAAATTCCATTCTTACTGTATTCGACCACGGGAATTCCTTGAACCATTGCTTCGGTGACAATGTTATCAAAACGCACTTTACCAATTATTTTGTTTCCGGTGCGTTCGCCCCACTCTTCGATGTTTTTGGTAACTTCTTTATTGATGTCCCACTTATTAATACATATACGGGTTGGAATATCAAAGTGAGCTGTCAGCTCTGCTATCCGTTCCATATCGTGCTGTCCTGAAAGAGTGGGTTCGGTGACAATCAGGGCGAAATCCACGCCGGTAATTGAAGCGATAACAGGACAACCAATCCCCGGTGAACCATCCACGAGCATATACTCAATGTCACGTGTTTCTCCAATTCCCTTGGCAAAATTCCGTACTATAGTTACAAGTCTGCCTGAGTTCTCGGCAGCTATTCCAAGTTTCGCATGCACCATCGGTCCGTAAGCAGTTTCGGATATATACCACTCTCCGGATGGTTCATCTACCAGCTCAATAGCTTGTTCCGGACAGAACCAGGCACAGACTCCACATCCCTCGCAGGCGATATGGTCAACTTTGTATGACATATTGACTATATCTATAGCCTCAAAACGACATAGATCGTGGCATAGATCGCAGCTTGAGCATTTCTCCATGTCAATTTCAGCCACCTTGGCGCCGGAAAATGGATTAATTTTTTTTATGTCTGGATGAAGCATCAGGTGCAGGTCAGCCGCATCCACATCGCAATCTGCTAAAGCTGTTGGACTGGCTAATGCTGCAAAAGATGAGATAATGCTGGTTTTGCCTGTCCCACCTTTTCCGCTGACTATGGTTATAGTTTTCATGCTACTACACTATTGTTTATCACTATCATTTTAATCTGTCAAGTTCGAATTATACAGCCACACTACTTGAAACACGTTCCATTAGTCTGTCAGCGAGGACAGAGTAGAGTTCCAGTTGGTTCGGTATTTGGTTGACGAGCATACTGCCTTTGGAATATGCTTCTGCAATATCACGTGAATAAGGGATGCGAGCGATCACCTCAATGCCCTCATCCCGGCAATACGTTTCCACTCCGCTATCTCCTATATCGGAACGGTTGATAACAACGCTGAGCGGCATCTCGAGTTTTCTAACGGTTTCCACTGCGAGCCGCAGATCATTCAGACCGAACGGTGTTGGTTCGGTGACTAATAAAACATAATCCCCCCCTCTCATGGTTTCGATCACCGGACAAGAGGTTCCGGGTGGAGCATCGATTACTGATATTCCATTCTCGTCAAGCTCATTCTTTACCTTTCGAATAAGCTGAACCGCACTCGCCTCTCCGATATTCAGCTTTCCTGCCACATATTTGATTTTACCTGCTGTTCCGGTTTCAACTATACCTACTTCACGATTAACCTCTTCAATCGCTTTCAAGGGACAAACCAGGCTGCAGCCACCACATGAGTGACATAATTCTGGAAAAGTCAGGACTTTACGACGAATCACAACAATTGCACTGAAACGGCATATTTTGCTACAATCTCCACATCCATCACATAATTCATGATTTACCTGTGGTACCGATTGACAGAATATCCGGCTATGCTCGATCTCCGGTTTAAGAAAAATGTGACCATTCGGAGCTTCCACATCGCAATCGCAGTATGAAGCTGGAAAATTTTTTGATGCGAATACTGTGGCAAGATTAGTTGCGACTGTTGTTTTTCCAGTACCGCCTTTACCGCTGGCAATAACGATTTTCATCGTTTCCCCAAATTATCCCTGTCTAACCACAAGCGCCCCGCATTCTGGGCATTTCATATCGGTGCAAGGTACACCACGTTGATGAGGCATAGATTTACCGCATTTTGAGCAGACACAATCGCCCTGGGGACCCAGGCCCCGTCCTTGTCCAGCACCTCTACCTTGACCTCTGCCCATACCTAATCCGCCGCCACCGCCTTGACCTCCACCTTGTCCAGCGCCACCGCCTTGACCTCCACCTTGACCAGCGCCACCGCCTTGACCTCTGCCTTGACCAGTACTGCCGCCCCGTCCTGCGCCACCACCACCGGCTCCAGAGTTGCCTTTACTATTCATTTCTGAATCTCCAATATTTTTAACCCTTTCAGGACCAATGACTTTGCACATCCGGTCCATTAAGTGGCTTAAGTTCGTTTTGCTTGAATTTCTCAAGCGCTTGTTGTGCAGTCATTCCCTGACATGGAAATATTTTGATGTCCGCAGCTTGGAGGGTTGAAAAAGCCTTGGGTCCACAGTGACCGGTGATTATTACATCCGCTCCGTTTCGCACAACCAGCTCTGCCGACTGTATCCCGGCTCCTCCTGATAGTTCAACATTTTCAAGATTATTGACTACTTTCACCTCATCAGAATCCTGATCTACAAAAAGGAAATAACTGCAACGTCCGAATCGAGGATCGAGATTACTCTCCAGACTATCTCCAGCAGTGGAAATTGCAACCTTCATCGTTAAACTCTCCTGTTTATGGTTTTGGTAATAGTTTTCTTTTTCTTTCTTCGATTCTGCTTACTACCCCTCCGGCTATTCTTCTCAATGCACTGTTCGGTCTCAGAAGATCCGTTACAACCGCAGCGCCCAGGGGAAGTATAATAGTGGTTAAGATATTTGATCCTGTCCCAGTTCCCGTTGTAAATCTGTTTGTCTGCCTGTTTTTTTGAAAACAACCGCCAAGTCCAAATCCTGTACTAGGACCTTTTCCTTCAGGACCGGTTCCATCACCAAGTGGCATAATAGACTCCTTATTTTCAAGAAAATTTAATAATCATTCCGGGATCACAGACGACCCCGCCCAAAACCTCTGTTTTTCCCCGGTAGATGACCACAGTCATATGCATCTCCACATCGAGGACAAAGTTCAACTTCAAGTGGAGAGTGTTTAACTGGACCACCTTCCATGCGAATCGCTTTGCCCATAATAAGTGCTTCTGTTATTTTTTGATGTGCTGATTCAAGAATCCTCGCTACAGTTTGCCTGGAAATATTCATTCTTTTCGCAATCGCTACCTGATAGAATCCTTCCATGTGCGCGAGTTGTAACGCTTCAACTTCGTCAAGAGATATTGTTACAAAATCCAGAAATCTCACCGTAACTCCCACCGGCTTGAAAACTTTAAACGGTGGATCGATAGATACATTTCTCTGTTTATGTGGTCTTGACAAAATTTTACCTTTAAACAATAATTGAATATTATAATAGTTTTGGGATTATGCCCATAATTATTATACACAATTTTGTGCCGTTGCAGCAAGTTATATTCTAAAAGAGAGTCCATTTCTTCCTCTCGACTTTAGCAATAATAATTTCAAGTATCTATTATTGCTGTTCTGAAAATGGATTTAATTCAATCTCTTTTGTTAAACCTTGGAACGATAATTAGTAAAATATTCCAAATTATTATGTCACAATATTATTTTGTGGAGATTTCAGTAATGTGTTTGAAAAATCATTCATGTAAACTGGTTATTTTCTGAATGCCATATAAGGTTCATAAGGATGTGTGCCTATGATGACTGGAATGTCGAGAATATTGCCAGCTTTAGCAGCAACCTCATCCACCTCCATCGGGCAATAGCCATGCTCATAAGCCATCTTTATACAAGACCCAAAATGTACAGCGTCAACCTCCACCCCCATGTTTTTCACAGCCCCTAATATCATGGGAATTCTTGGATACAGAAGGCCGGGACAATCTCCACAGTCGGTTAACGCAACTATTTCGATGTCATCATCATACTGGGCAAACTCTCCCTCTCTATTACTTGCACCTTTGAAACATTTTGTGCATGCAATACAGGTATGATCTTTGATCTTCTTACAATAAAATATCGCGATACGCTTCATACTGGCGCCCTCCATCCTTTCCTTCACACATATTCAATACGTTGTATTTCTATTGTTTCAATCCATGAAGAATCGTAGAAAAAATCTCTGAATTAATCTTACTGAAAAAATGTTACCAGCAGATATGATTTACTCATTCTCAGTTGTCATAAGGATTGACATCCCTATCCCTGCCCTGAAATCTCTTTTGTTCTTTCTCCAAAAGCCGGCAGGGACGCCCGCCCTCATAAGTCTGTGTCTGGATCCTGATTACAACTGATGCTTGATAATACCTGTCTATCCAGCAACCTTCCCCCGTTTTCCCTGATGACCGGTCTGGTTTCTACGATGCCTTGGCTGACCGGAGTGAATACTGCGTTTTGCAGTTGAACTCTTTGCAGGTTTGATCTCACCTTTCATCACAACATTTACGGCTTCGCTCACAGTTTTATTTCGTACGATAAATATATCCCATCCTTTAGCAGAAATCTGATCGAAAGCATGAGGTCCAATATTACCGGTAATAACTCCTTGTAAAGCATCCTTTTCAAAACAATCAATTTCATATTCTGGAAGTTCATGGCATGATCCGCTGAAATGATCAAAATCCATGTCATCGGAATCCACAATCATATGACACCCGGCATGACCGAAACGTTTTGCAATTTTTGCTCCGATATCTGCACTATCTGCTGCAACAAGATACTTCATGATCCTCTTCCTTTATTTAAAGAATCGTTTCTGTCTCAACTTGCTGTCATCAGTAGTTCATTGACCCTTGAAATAAACTCACCTTTGTCAATTGGTTTTTCGAAATAACCATCAGGTGGAACAAGGTTTTTTCGAGATTTAATGAAGTGTTTAAAATTCTCATCTATCCCGGTGACGATTATTACCGGGATTGAAGCTGTTGCCTCGTTCTCTCGCAGGTCACGATACATCATTACTCCCGATTCGATTGGCATTGTAATGTCCAGAGTAATCAGGTCAGGTTTATCCGATAATACCAGTTTATATCCATCTGCGCCGTTTGATGCAACAATAGTATCCAGGTCTTGATCTTCAAGCAGAATCTTTATATATGCAACAACGTCCGGTTCATCATCGACGATTAGAATCTTCTTCTTATTTAGGGAACTCATCACTCTCTCCTCCAATCAAACCAATACAAAATTATTCATGATTACTTATTTCTTAATGCATCCAGAGCTTTTTTAAGAGCTTCAGGATCTGCAGACTCAAGTGAGTCCTTTATTTCATCTTTGAGTCCTTGTGGATCAACCTTCTTCGAAGATTCTTCCATTCCGAGTAGTTTCCTGACTGCTGCGACATAGGTCACCGGTTTAACCGGCTTTTCGAGATAAATACCTGGGCCGGACATAGTAAGTTCTTCAAAATCAGCTCGTCCCTGATCATCTCGTGCATGTCCTGTAACAACAAGAACAGGTATTTTTGCCCAATCAGGGTTCTTTTGCAGTTCACGATTGAACTTGGCGCCTGAATGCTCCGGCATCACGAGATCGAGTGAAATCAGGTCTGGTGTTCTGAGCTTAACAGCTTCCAAAGCTTCACGTCCATTAATAGCTTCTGTTACCTCGAAACCATCATCTTCAAGTGCCAGACGCAGATAATTCCGAACATCATCCTCATCGTCAACCACTAATATCATTTTCGGTTTATCGTTATCCATTAGATTCTCCCTGTTCTTCTTCTCTGTTTTGAGACTTCTCGATAGCTTCAAGTCTTGCGATCGGTAACCGCACTCGAAAGATTGATCCTTCTCCAAGTTCGGATTCCATTTCCAGGCTTCCACCGTGCTCTTGGATAATCTTGCGCGTGGTCAACAATCCAAGACCTGTTCCCTGTCCGCCTTTTGTTGTAAAAAATGTTGTAAAAACCTGCTGTTTGATTTCCTGATCCATCCCACACCCGTTATCATGTACTTCAAACATGAGTTCATTATCTTTCTCATAAACTCCAATTGTCACTCTTCCATCAGTTTTTTCATTGAGTATTGCAGCATCAATACCGTTGGAAACAAGGTTTGTAATACATGCTTCAATGCCATCAGGATCAAGAGGCGCTATTGCTGGGTGTTCTTTCGTTTCGAGTGTTAACTCTACACCTTGATGTGCTGCTGTATCACGGTATAGATCAATAATATCCTGAGCTAATACAACAGGATCAGTTGGTTTTACAAGTGGTGTACGCCCTTTGGAAAATGCAAGGAAATCCTTAACCAGAGTCGTGGTTTTTTCAAAATTACGCTGTAAAATCTCCCAGCCATCTGATATACGAGTCACATCAGCGCGTTTCAGACCACTATCCAGCCTGTACATACCACCCTCGAGCCCCATGAGCAAGTTCTTGATAGTATGTGCCAACCCTGCAACTGTCTGACCAACAGCAGCCAGACGTTCAGCTTCTATCTTTTCACTTTCAAGCTTCTTTACTGCGGTTACGTCTGTCGCAATCTCGATAACATGTTCAATCTCACCGTCTCCACGCGACAAAGGAGCTGTTGTAACAACATAGTGAGATTCTTTGCCATCACGTGTTATTCCCACCTGTTCGGATTGGTGTTCTTTGCCATCTTTAAATGTTAATGCTGCAGGACATCCGTTACATGGCGAGTTCCTGCGTTTGTAGTATTGATAACAATAATTTCCGCGCCCATCACCAAATGTATTCCTGAATTTTTCATTGGCTCGGAATATTCTGAAGTTTTTGTTAATTATTGATATATAACAAGGGACTCTGTCAAACAGGATATCGTATTCACGTTGGAAACGGGAGGTTTCAGTTACATCAGTTGATTGTTCCAATACATATTGAATCGTTCCATCTCTATTGCGTAATGGCGCTATATGGGTGATATAATGAGATATACTACCTTTCCGTTGAAATCCTGATTCGTCCGTTATTCGTGCCTTGCCGTCCTCGAAGGTTTTAATAGCTGCACAATCAGCACAGGGTTCAGATCTTCCTCGATATACCTCGTAGCATTTCTTGTCACGCCAATCTCCGAAATATTCCTCAAAGTTGCTGTTTGCACGAATGACATTGTAATCCCGGTCAATAATGGAAAGGTTAAACGGCATACGTTCGAACAGCTCACGTTGTAGAATTTCCTCAACTGTTTCACCACGTCTCTCGCCCACATATTCAGGTTGACTATGCATGGATTATCCTACCAACTCTGCGACCCTGGCGATTAATGCTTCACGATCAATCGGTTTATCGAAAAATCCATCCGGTGGTATTGTGGTTCGTCGAGTATGGATGAATTTTTCAAAATTCGGATCTTCGTAACCGGTAACAAGGATTATCGGGATTTTCCCCAACTCCGGATCATGTCGCAAGTTCTTATATGCCTTCACACCGGATTCTTTTGGCATTGTGATATCGAGTGTGATCAAATCGGGTTGATGTTCCCGTGCCATGGCTTCACATTCTGCACCATCCCAGGCAATCAGAACTTTGTATCCGTTGTCTTCAAACAGCATTTTCAGATAGTCCACGATATCTTGTTCATCATCAACGACAAGAATGGTTTTTTGTGTGTTTTCCATGCTTAATCCTAAATGTTATTGCTGTTAATAATATGTTGCCTGAGTTCCATACGATTATTCTCTATCCTTTTTTATTTCCGGGGTAATCTGGAATTTTCCTGCTTTGACTTTTGTCATTACAATTTCTGCGAATTTTTTGTTTTCAGGGGTAATAGCACCTTTATGACAAGAGCTGCACTCATCGATCTTACGATTAGCGACCGTATCAATGTATGTCTCATGGCAGCGAATACATGCAATATGAAGTGCATCGACATAACCGGGTGCATTATACTGATCAACTTTTATTGTTGCTCCTGCAGGAATCAGGTCTTGATGACATTCTGAACATTCAACGGCAGAATCAACATCTTTAGGTTTCCCTTTGTCATGACATTTGAAACAGGAGATATTTGCACCGTCTGATGAAGCATGCCAATCATGCCTGAAGGCATCAACACTCTGATACATTTCACTATGGCAATTTGAACACTCAGTCTGAGAATCACCGGGAAGATTCATATGGTGACAGACAGTACATTTTTCCGGTTCACTGCCTATTCGTGTTATGTGTTCAGCGTGAGGGAACTTTACGCCATAACCATCCAGGTTTCCATCAACCATCAGGACTTCGCATCCACGAGCCTGGGATACTGGTGTTGAATCAATGCCCTGGCTCGCAACCTTTTTTCCAGACATGAACATCAAACCCACTGCTGCTGCCGAAATGAAAATCAGCGAATTTTTTGTCCATCCTGCGAGAAGTGGAGTTCCAATTGAAGCATTACTTGCCTTATCAAACTCGGGAAGCTTTTCCGGATCTACTGATGGATCAGCAGCACGTTGTTCCCAAACTTTGAAATGCTCCACGAAAAAGAGAAATAATATTGCCATAAATGATACCACACCGGCACTGACGATAAATTCTGTCCATGCAGGTATATACCTACTCGCACCATCTTGTACAAGGTGAGCAAGACCACCGGTGACGGTCCTGTTAAACACCACGCCAAATACACCAAAACTCGCGATAAACCATTGACCTGGATTGCTGTCGCGAACCTTTGGAATCATGGTCAAAATAAATGGGACAATTGCTACTATTGTAATCTCCAACCCAAACATGACAGTGTAATAATTAATTTCTGCCAGGCTTCCCAATTGACCACGGACGAATAGATCGCCAAACCGGACTATTACATACAACAATATTACCCATCGTGCTGCACCTACCAGATGAGCAATTAAAGATGTTTCTTTTTCCCTGCGATAAACATGCGTGGTGAAGAGGCTTTCCCAGGAAGCCATCATCAGTCCAAGATAAACCGCGGAGATAAAGAACAATATTGGTAGAATTGGTGTGTACCAGAATGGGTGAAGTTTGTAGGGTGTCAACAGGAATAGACTTCCAAGCGATGATTGATGCAGGGTTGAGAGTGAAATACCCAGAATTACCAGGACAAGTTTCCATTTAATCAGGAATGACCTGATTTTTGCCCAGGCTGAGAATGACTCCAGCGGGACAGGACTGAACTCGAGCAGAAGAACCGCGAGATAAAGCATTACACACCAGCCGACTTCAAACAGTGGTGAATGAGGATTCCAGAATATGATCATGTGCCATATATTCCATGGCAATCCCAGGTCAAACAACAATCCAAATGCAACTGCAAGGTATCCAAGGAAAGCTGTCAAAACGGCTGGTTTAACAATGGGATGCAATTCTTCACGACGGAAGATATAATAGATCGCTGTCACAACAAATCCACCGGCAGCGAGGGCTACACCACCCATAACATCAAACCCTATCCAGAGACCCCAGGGAACGCGGTCAGTCAAGTTTGTAGTAGCACCAAGGCCGAAAATATACCTGGTCATACCAACTGCTGCAGCAATTCCTATGATCGTCCATAGAACAGATTTTAATCGATGCACTCTATCCATTGTTACTATCTCCCTCATCACTGGAAACTGCTGAAGATGAATTATCTTGATTTTCTTCCAATTCGTCTGTTTGCATGTTTTTCATACGACGGTTTATTATCCATCCCACTCCTGCCATTGTACCTGCCATAGTAGCGAATGTAGGAAGAACTGCATTCATAGCTGGACGCGCCAGGGAAGGTACTGATTTATTATCATAGTTCTTCCCGTAGGTAAGAAATGACAAATCGACATTTGAGATATACAGCACTCGAGAACCGCCTATTTCATCCTCTCCCCAAACCTTGTTGATATATTTATCCGGTTCAGCCTTGATACGCCGATGAGCTTCAGCTAATAGTTCATCCCGTGTGCCAAATATTGTTGCTTCAACCGGACAGGCTTCTGTGCAGGCAGGTTGTTTCCCCTCTTGCAAACGTGGGAAGCACATGATACACTTGCGCACAAATGGTACTGCCAGGTCCCAATCGTAACGGGGAATTCCGTAGGGACATACCAGCATACAATAACGGCAACCCATACATTTCTTGCTATCATAGATTACCGGTCCCTCATCAGATATCTGCAGCGCACCTACCGGGCAAGCTGCAACACAGGCAGGCTCGAGACAATGACGGCACTGCTTTCGTACAAAAGTATTATTCTCACGCTCAATTATTGAGGTCCAGTTACGTGATGAAAGACCATCATCGTTTGACCACCGTCTCGGAACATCTTTATCAAGATTGTAAGTCTGTTTACAGGCGACTACACAATCCCGGCAGCCAATACATTTCGTAACATCGGTTAATATCGCGACTGTCTTCCCATCTGGTTGATGTTTCATCAGGCGATCTCCTCTTTCATGTTATCCTTCCCTAAAGTTTTCATGACTTTTTCGCCCGTACCACGCGGGAACTTCCATCCTACACTGCTGACGAATTGTGAAAGAGGCAGTAATACACAATGAGCTACCTTGGTGAATGGAATCATCACCATCACCAGGTTGGCTGAATACAGATGTATCAGCATTATCACCTGGTAGCCGTTAGCGGAAAGCGATATATTTGAACATAAGTAACCGGTAAAAAATGGAAGAGCTAATAATGGTGGCCACCAAAAATCCTGTTTCCGGCTTAAAGCGCGTGCTTCCTTACTGCTGACACGACCTATAAAGAGCAACAAAGCTGAAATAATCGCCACGATAGTCAGGTTGTCCGCCCAGATTTGTGGCAGGGAGAACCAGGCAAAACCAACACTATTCTTCCACAGGGTAACATGTGCTGCAAGAAACAGAGGTACAATGATCAATCCAATATGCCAGATAATCGAAATTATGCTGTATAATGGTCGTGCTCTCCAGATTCTTCCGATAGGGATTAACCATGAAAAAGTTTTCTTTATAAGATCGCCCCAGGGAACTACCTTTTCGCCCGCTCGGTGATACGCACCAATCAATCCAAACAATGAGAATGCAAACGTGCGAATCAAACCTAATATCATTAACGCAAAACAAAGTCGAAATAGTGGTCCTCGACCAAATTCAATCCAATTTTCCAATCTATCCTCCGCTCATGCGAGTTTTGTATCTTAATGTGCTTCTTACTCATGCTTTTTAACAAAACATACTATATTTTGTACAATTCGTATTAGAATATTCCTTCAGGTTCACGCCACGCCACACCATCATCAGAGAGTATGATAGCCCTGTAAATCAAATCGTGAAGACCTACCAGCTCAGAAGGAATATTCTGGTCTTCAATCAATTCTTTTAATTGTTTTTTGCAGTTAGCGCATGGACCAATGGTATAGTGAGCTTTGCCTTCTTTTATAGTCGCTGTAATCTGTTTAGCTTTTTTATATCCGCCAATGGTAGTTCGATAAGGTCTGATTTCATCGAGTGATACCGTACCGCCACCGCCACCACAGCAAACAGCATCTTTTCCGATTTTATCCATCTCTACAAAATCATCAATAAAGGCTTTAATTAATTCGCGTGGTTGCTTGATGATCCAGCCTGAACGAGCGATGTTGCATGGATCATGGTACGTAACTGTTTCCTTTATGATGCTGCGATCAAACTTTAATTTCCCCGCTTCTAAGGCATCATGTGCATATTCCATACAGTTGATCACCGGCATTGGAAAGCGTTCTGCAAAATTATTGTAGAAAAACTTAGCACTCCGTGAAGCATGACCACATTCACCGATAATAATTCCTTTTTTAATCTTGAGACGTTCTACTTCTTTTTCCATATTCAGCAGAACTTTTTCCAGAACATGATCGCTGTAAAATAATCCATAATTGATGCCATCAAAATCACCCGTACCAATTGTCCAGGAATCACCGGTAGCATGAAAAACACATGCGTTACCCATCAATGTCTCTGCTTCCATCAGGAAATCTGAGACTGCCGGAATAAAGATGTAGTCTGCACCTTCAACATCTAAGGGAAACTTTACTTCAACACCTTTCGTCTCCGCCATTTCCTCTTCCAGGAACTCAAGCGTATCTTTTAATGCCGGTACTGGAATTGCTGAAGTATTGTGTGAATCACCTATAAGTTGTTCACGCGTTGAAACTACGAGCGCTCGGGGTACAATACCGATTTCAGAAAGTATATATCGTCCCAGATGAGTTATCATTCCATGATCAATCCCGGCAGGACACTCATTTTGACAACGACGACATGCAGTACAATCGTAAAATGACCGAGCCATATCTTCGATATCATCATCTGTCAATCCCGGATCATTGGTCAATCTTCCACGCAACGTTCCTGCAACAGTGAAATGACGACGATATACTTTCAACAATAACTCTGAACGATAACAAGGGATATCTCGAAGATCTTTTGTAGCTTCATAAACCTGGCACTGCACTGTACAACGGGAGCATTTTGCGGAGGTCCTGATATAGTGATCTAAAACAAAACGGTAATTTGAATGTTTCAGAATTGCTGCCATAGCTTCAAGGAATTTTTGAGGACGGTTGTTGTCAACAAGATGTTTATCCTCAATATGGTAGCGGACTGCCAGCCGTTGTTTTTCTATCACTTCTGGTTTCTTAGGTATCTCGAAAGCTTTTTCAAGTGTTTCCGTTGTTAATGGTTTCATCCTCGCTGATCCTTTGATGAGAGTATTGCAATTCTTCTTAAAGTTGATTTCTGATCACATTGGACCTGAATCCAGCCCGAATATTTTTTGAGTAGATAAAAATATATTCTCCTGACTCTGATAAGAATGAGTCACTGTGGCTGTCACTACTTAGAATAGACAAGGCTATATTTGTGCCAAAATTCACAAAAGATTTTAGAGGTTGGTTACAAAAAGGTTAGAATATTATGCTGGTGATGTATTGTTGCAACAAGAGACACAATGCAACATTATATTGCAACATTAAGTGTTGCGTTGCAACGCCCTAGGAGTCGATTCCAAAATTCTTCATTTTGCGCCATAAGGTTGTACGATCAATACCCAATTCTGCAGCAGCTTTTGACCGGTTTCCCTCATGATGGTTCAGTGCATTCATGATCTGCTCTGAGCTGATATATTTCCTGGGATTTGTTGAGGTGGAGTTCTTTGTAAGGTGATGATTTTCAAGCACACTATCAGTCATTGAAGGTAGATAGGTATTCTCTGAAATTTCCCGGGGAAGGTGGCTAATCTCGATTGTGCGTCCATGACAAACAGCGAATCCGTATTCGATAGTATTTTCCAACTCCCTGACATTGCCGGAGAAGTCGTAACGCATAAGGATTTCCATTACACCCGGGCTAACATTGAGGATGTTTTTTCCAAACCTGGCGTTAAAGTATCGTATAAAATGATCAACAAGAATTGGAATATCTTCACGTCTATCATTTAAGGGTGGGAGATCTATTCGAATTACTGCCAGCCTATAATATAAATCCTCACGGAACTTACCAGTATGTACCATTTCACGCAGGTTCTGATTTGTTGCAGCTACGACACGGATATCTGCTTTCAAAGTCTTTTCACTACCTAATGGTTCATACTCCCTTTGCTGAAGAAGTCGTAAAAGCTTAACCTGGGTTTGAAAGGGTAGTTCACCAACTTCATCAAGAAAAAGAGTACCACCCTCTGCTGATACTATTTTTCCCGGTTTGTCTTTTTTGGCGTCTGTAAATGCACCTTTGAGATATCCAAACAATTCGGATTCAAATAACTGGGGAGGAAGAGTTCCACAATTGATTATCACATAGGGTTTTTTATTACGGTGAGAGAGGTTATACACAGCACGCGCGAAAAGTTCCTTACCGGAGCCGGAAGGCCCTTGGATCAAAACCGTACTTCCACTTTCTGCCATATCCGGAAGTATATCGATAATCTTCAAAAGAGATGGGCTTTTTGTGACAATATCCTGAAAGGTATAATTACTATATAGTTTCTTTCGGAGTCTTTCTATCGCAGTCAGGTCACGGAATGTTTCCACTGCTCCAAGAATTTTACCGTTGTCATCGTGCAGAACCGCAGTTGAAACTGAAATAGGAACACTGGTCCCTGCGTGGTTAACGATATTCACAGGGATATCAACAGCCTCTTGCCCGGTCATCATCGTCTTATTTAATTGGCAGGCAGTTTCACAGATATCTGAATGAAATACTTCGTTACATTTTTTACCAATAGCATCAGATTCTGACACCCCGGTAATTTTTTCAGCAGCAGCATTAAAACTGGTTATCCGTCGATCTTTATCAACAGTAAAGACCCCTTCAGCAATTGATCCAAGGATAACTTTGAAAAAATGATGGTCTTTCCCATTCATAAATTGCGACTTAGATATCATACTCGCTTCTCGATAGTATTCAAAACTTAAATCATTCAAATTACTTCTATATTGTGATATGAATCAACTCATTATCGTTAAGATATATTAGTAGAGATAACAACAAAAATGGAATTTTTAAATGCTGAGCCGAAATTATTTCATCAATAGTTGGACAATAACTCTCCAGTTATTTCCGAAGTAAAAAGATTTTGAGGATCGGATGGATATTACACGAGTTCTTTGTTAAATCTATAATTATGATAATTGCAGAAATGATAATTAGACCATATTTGACCCATTTTTATAATAAATATAGAAAGAGGTCAAGACTGAACGTCTTCAGAGTCTTATGGACCATTCCTGAAGTGTGATTCTGATTTTCACATTGTAGTTACTTCTTCTGCCTGAACTCAAGTTTTGTGGTTTTCTTATTCTGATTGTATTTCTTTTCATTTCCTCCCTTCTGGACAATAGTTCCTGATGCGGTTAATCTACCCATTCACAGTATTCTACCTTGGCCAAAACAGCGTTATTCCTGTTCAGCAGAACCTGTTTTGGTTTTAAAGGAAGAGGCGGCAGCTCAAACTTGGTCACCGGTTGTCTGACCCAGATAGGAAGATCGGCTTCCTGGCCACCTTCAAATTTAATGGTCAGTGGGACTATCATTTTGAAATCGGGAGGGACGTCTTTCTGGGAAATTCGGCAAATTAGAATATACTGATCTTCGGCATTCTTTTCGTAAGAATAAGAAAATATATATCGTGGCAAATCTGTTGTATAAACCCATTGATTAAAAAACCATTCCAACTCCATGCCCATAAAAAGTTCAGCCATTTCTCTAAATTCACGAGTTGTGATTGTATGGTTCTGGTAAGTAGTATAAATTTCTCGCAAAAAACCAAAAAATTGATCTTCATTCATGGTATCCAGGTCCAGCATCAAATTTCGGAGCATATGTATTATATAAGCTCCTTTGGAATACATCAGGTAACCTCCCTCACCCCAGGCTTCTTCAGTCTGATTTCTTCTCCCCAGCCATAGTGGACCTGTCCTGAATTCTTTTGAAATCAAAAATTTATGTTTATTAAAGATATCTGCATTCCAAAGATCCATGATTTCGCAGAACGTATCCTTATCTTGCATAGCGAACTCAAGATAGAGCAAACTGGCATACTCTGCCATTCCCTCAACCAGCCATTCATCATGATAGGTCCGTCGAGTAATACTCCCACCCCACCATTGACGACTGATCTCTCTAACCTGGAAAAATGTCCTCGCAGCCGGAGGATATTGGGGAAGCATTGGTCTATTGAGAGGGAGATTAATTATGCCGAGATGAGTGATATTACTAAACGATGTGGTGACTTGTATGGTTTCCAGGGGCATAGGACCAAATATTTGCTGGTATAGTTGACAACCGGCTGCAATCCACGGGGCACGTTCCAGCGCAATTTTTTCTTTTTTCTCCCAGTAAATAAAATTCATATCAGGAATATTATCATACTCCATCAGAGTATTTTCGGCGAGTCCGATAGTGAAAGTGCATCTTCTGACAGGTATATCCTGAATCCATTCAGCAGTTCGAATATATCGATTCTTTACATCACTGATTTTTTTACCATTTGAGTTGAGGAGATACTGCTCGGGATACTTAAAGGTCATCTTGTAAACTGCAGGAGGATTTCCCGGCAGCTTGGGATACCAGAGCGACCTGTATAGTTCTTTGGATTTATATGTGAAATTTAATGTCAAGGTATCGTTTTTCATAAGTGGTTCTTCGAACATCACTGCCAGGTTAGGCGAATCCTTTCGTTTTTGAAAGACAAGTTCAGTTCCTTTTTCATCGGTGACAGAGAGACATTTCACTTCTCCACCAAGAAAGAATATGCCCATATCGCATCTTTCAATATTGGTAGTCAGCGTGACTTCCGCCTCACCCTCAAAATTCATACTATTATCAATATTCATTTTCAAAACATAATCAAACACATTGAGAATATTAAAAGCATCCTCACTATAGGTATCCTCGATTGTTCCGCTGGATAATGGTCTGGTTTGATTAACTGAGAGACGATAATACCAATTGCCAATGGATTCTTTATGCCGATGATAAAACCTGACACCCTCCGGCATATATGGATTCATTAGGAAAAACAAAGGATTGGTCAGGTCATCTTTTACTCCCACATGCACGTAAAAAAATCCCGGATACTGGGGATTGTGTAGTGAGGTCAGGAGATAAAAAGGGAAAGGGATCTCAACGCGATTGTTTAAATAATCTTCACAGTAACGTTTGTCCACCAGGTCATATTCGGTGATTTCCGAGCTGGTCGGGATTCCTTTTGAAACGAGTTCCTCGTAGGTGGAATCGCTGAAAATCAAGTACAGGTAGCTAAAACGGCAATCAATCTGTTCTGTATCATAGTATTGGGCGAAATAACCCTTTTCAATATCTGCGATGGGCTCGTAAATAAAAGAACCATCCCCAATGTAAAATGCGCCATGTACGATCTCTTCACCCAGGATTTCTACTGGTTCTGAAAAATAGAGTTTGCCTTCATTGAAATTGAACTTCGACATTTCTCTTTGAATCGAAATATTCTGCAGCAATAAAACATTATCTTCATCAATCGACATCTCAAGAATCGAATTGTAAAGATTTTCCATTGTTGATGTTGATGAAAAAGCTGTGGTTAAATTGAAGAGTAGAAAAACAAACGGAATTATTAAGCTAAAAAACCTGCGGCACATTGCTCCCCTCCAAAATCTTGATTTGAAAAGTTTAGAAAGATGAATCCTGAAACAAGTGTTTGTTTATTGTTCATGTTATTTTTTTCGCAATTAATTGACGTGATTAGTTACATACAAGTTAATTGACGAAAATAGTATGATAATTGTAATATTATTCAGGTTCGAGTTGAATATCCATTACTACCTGAATCCTAAACCATTCAATATTGCACCTGTTTAAAAGCAGCTCTAATGGTGGATCTGCAATTGTTCAATATAACTTGAAATCACCATTCTTTATTCTTGTGCTATTATTTCCTTATTGACAAACAAATCATGATATTCTTTGTCAGATTTGAGAATATGGTTCAAAATCCAGTCTTTCAAAAAACCCATGACTTCAACCGACAAGTCAGGTTTTGAACAGAATTCCAGAGCAAAATCAATTACTTCCCTGGCAAGTTTGTCATGTTCCTCTTTATGTTTCTCATAATCATCGTATTTATAAAGGTATAAATTGTATTCCTCATCGCTGAAATGCACTTTTGTGTACATTATTAAATCATATAAAACTTGTCTAAGCACCGCATGTTCTTCGTACCCTGAAATTGCATCTCCAAGGTCATTAATAAATCCAAATATTTTCTTGTGTTGCTCGTCAAACAAAGGAACTCCAACACTATATTCGTCCTTCCAGGATAAGTATGACATTTTCCCTCCTCTATGGTTTCACACCTTACAATATATTTCAACCTTTTCAGTTTACAAAATGATAAGTTCTGATAGTTTATATCAAGAGCGACCTGACTCATATTCTCCGAAGAAATCACAACGGTTATCCGGAGTTTCGAAAATTGAGATCCTGTAGAGTGATGGAATTTTTGATTTAAGGTGTTTCCAGAACCAGACAGCAATTTCTTCCGTCGTTGTCCATTCCAGATCCTCTATATCATTGAGATGATAATGGTCCAATTGCGCAATAACCGGTTTTACCATATCAGATAAATAATCATAATCGACCAACCATCCGAAATTTGGATCGACAGGACCTTTGCATTCGACCTCAACTTTATATGTATGTCCATGCAACCGTTTGCATTTATGACCGTCAGGAGCCTTCTCCAACATGTGTGAACTATCGAAAGTAAAACTCTTTGAAATTGATACTATTGGACGTGGCATATTGTCACCTTTTTCTTTCATTATCCCAATTCAAGATATGAAGACGGGGGCTTAATTTGAATCCAAATTGTTTGCAAAGTTCTGATATTTCCTGCATCCGTTTAAGTTGCCTCTCTCTTGTTTTACCTTCAGGCATCAACCAGATTCGATTCGCTGGTATCCAGTCGCCATAACTTCTCAGGATTTCTTCTACATCATCACGATTGCGAACGACGAATTTAAAATCTGCTTTCCCGGTGTCAACGATTGCTTGAATTGCATTTTGGTTAATTCTTTTACCTTCGCTTAACAAATTGTTGGATAACTTCGGAGAACAATTCCACCAGGATACGAGATTGATAATCTTATGCGAAGGAATAATAGTACCATTAGTTTCGATTTCAAAAAATTTGTAACCTTGCTTGCTTAATAGACTAATGAGTTGAACAAGCGAATCTTGATGCAATAATGGTTCACCACCAGTAATCACAATATGGATGCGGTCAATTTTCTCGTCGCCATTCGGAATAATATCTTCAATTGCTTTGCTTAATGCGTCGGCTGTGAACCATGTTACAGGACTGATTTCGGATTGCTCCCAGGTATATCTGGTATCACACCATGCACAACCCAGGTTGCAAAATTGAAACCTTATAAAAAGTGCCGGACACCCGGACCATCTTCCCTCGCCTTGAAGAGAATAAAATACCTCATTAACCGGAAGTTCACCTTCGACATTTTGAGGTAGAGGAGTAATAGGTGGTAAATATTCTTTCAGGTTATTTCCCAGTGACGTAGTCTGGATTCTTGATTCAGAGAAAACGCTAATTATGCTCTATCTTCTTGAAATAAAGAAAATTATGTTTATAGATTTACATAATCCCGGATTCAAGAATCCGAGCTACTTCATCGCTTATATTACCATAAATCAAGATATTGGTCTAAGTACTCATTTGAAAAATCGACATGCCGTTCGTTAGAAAAATAATCTTGATAAAACGGATCAGGATTTGATTCATCCCACTCATCGTGAGCGCCTTCCCAACCTATACCGAACTGCATTTTGTATAACCCAATAACAATATAATACTCTTCAATTTTATCCAAAGGTAATTCATGTGTAAACCAGGTCGGCAGGTAATCTAACTTCTCCTCCCATGATACCCCAAGCCACTCCTCTGTTGTTCCATTATATTGTTGACCCGGCATCAGATATACTTGCGACAGCCAATATTCATAGCCTCGATAAACCTCTTCACTCCAATGTTCGTCAGCAAACGTACGTGCAACTGCTGAAATACCTTGTCCGGAAATATCATATCTCTTTAATTTATGTTCATATAAATTATCAGATCGGTTTTCTGATCTGTATATCAATCCAATAGTAGGTTTAAAGTAATATTTATAATAAATATAATTTGGTCTATATTCACTATTATATGTTGTTACAGTGTATTCGTAGCAGCCATTAAATGTCCCGGCAGGTACCGTGATTAACGTATCAGTTGAAGTTACCTCATATGTAACCTCATAATAATATGGATCATCACGAGTCTTAGAATAGGTGTCACCAGTAGAAGCAGGATACTTCCACCATAATTCAGATTCCTTTAATTCGGGGTTATAGGTGTATAATCCTTGTTCACCTTTATGAACATAACGGGGTAATAATGACGACCCAAATATGAATAATTGTATCCCGTCTATCGTCATTGTATCAACTTGATTCCATGAAAATCCCCACGATTCGCCATCAATAAACTCATCGTAATGCCACCAATTTCCTACCTGAAGCGCAAATGTATTATCATCAACAGTCTCACCGTTTACCGGATTATCATCATCTTCGCTGCAGCCCATTACAATTAACCCAATAGTTGAAATGACAAGCAAAATCTTTAAAAACCAATTAGACATTTTCTTGTACTCCTAATTATTTGGAAGAAATATGTTATGTGTATCAAAAGGTTTCTCTTTTGCATCCTGAATAAAATAATCACCTTGAATTATCAATAATTTATCTCACCAAAACAATCTTCTTCACCTTATCCATCTTTCCCGGTACGCTGGCATGAATGAAGAAAATCCCGCTTGGATGATTTGCTCCATCAAAAGTCAATTTCAGGTTACCCGCTTTATGGTATCCATCAGCGAGCACAGATATTTCCTGACCGAGAAGGTTGAAAATGCTGACCTTTAAATTTGCGCTAAAAGGAAGGCTTATATTGATGTTCATGGAAGGATTGAAAGGATTTGGATATACGGAGGAGATGGAAAATTCCTCCGGGCTTACATTCTTTTGACTTTCGTCAACAGCAACGAAGGGTGCGATGCTGAATATAAAACTACTGTCACATTGCACCATATCAGCCCCTGACATTGCAAGTACTCGCCACGATACTTCTGTATAATCAATGGTTTGTGTGACCATCAGGCTGTCAGGAATATTGACCACCAGTGCTTCAGTGTCCAGTTCGGTGTAGCTGAGAAAACGGACCCTGTTGTCCGGCAAAGTCAATATGATTCTCAAATTATATAAGACATTCTCTCCGCTGTCGGGATCTACGGATTCTGCCCAACTGAATTCAACAACTGTTGGATTATCAAATTCTATCGTATCGCCATATAAAGGGCTTATGAGCGAAAAGGCGGAGGGAGGATCGGGAACATCCGGGTTCAAATAGCTGAACGATAAAGTATCATTTGCCCATGTTCCGCTGGTCATAGGATCAGTAGCACGAACTGTCCAGTAAAAAAAACCGTCTGTATTAAATGTGGTTGATGTATAGCTCGTGTCCGAAATACTATCAGCTAATAAAGTTGCCGTTGAAAAATCCGGAATAGTATCGAGCCATAAATCGTAATGAACCGTATCCTGCGGGTCAGGATCATTGGATGAATACCAAACAAAAGTGATAGGTGGTTCCTCAAAAAAAGCACTGTCTTCAGGAAGCGCCAGGGAAAATGAATCGGGAGGCGATGGGCTAAGAGTATTCTCCCACCAGGTGACTCTACCCAAGTTGCTCGCGGCACCAATGATATCAACAGCTAAGTCATTATCTATATCTGCTGTAAATACTGATGAAGCTCCGTCAAAATCGCTTGACAGGTTATGTTCGGTAAAATCCTCATCACCATTATTTTCCCACCAGGTAATTTCATCATCGTCGGTAGCAACCCCAAGGACCTCCATGTCACCATCCCAATCGAGGTCTGCCGCGTGAACGTCAACTGCTCCGCGAAACAATGTCCCCACTAAGAAATCATTGAAACCTTGTTCACCATCGTTCTCCCAGACGGAAATTATATCAGCGCGATAAGCGGCAGCGCCAAGAACATCCATATCGCCGTCATTATCTATATCAGCAGCATAAACGTCTTGTGCGTCATTAAAATGATCCGAAATAGTATGTCTTGTAAACACTTCATCACCGTCATTCTCCCACCACCTCAAATGGTTGAAGTTCATTATTGCAGCCAACAAATCTATATCATCATCACCATCCAGATCGGTGGCATGAACCCCGTGAGCCACTTCATCGTCATAGGTAATTCGATGAGCTGTGAAATTTCCGTCACCGTCATTTTCCCACCATTCTATGTCGTCAAAACCGGCAAAGGGACCGCTAAGAATATCAATGTCATCATCGTTGTCAATGTCAGCCGCAGAGATAGAACCGGCTTTATATTCAGCAATAATAAATTCTGTAAAGTTAAAGTTGCCGTTATTTCGCCACCAACTTATATAATCATACTGATCATCGTCTGCTTCAGAGCCTGCCGCAACGACATCAAGGTCGCCGTCGCCATCAATATCAGCAGCAAGAACATCGTGAGCCGGGAAGTAATCATCATTCAGTTGATGTTGATCCCATACAAAATTACTATCATTTTCCCAGACATATACTCCGTCAGTATTTTCCCCGCTGGATGCTCCCAGGATATCAATATCACCGTCTCCGTCAACATCCGAAGCGAAAACAGCTTCCATGCCGAAGAGATTATCAACAATTACATGTTCGATAAAATCTATCTGTGCAATAGAAGAGTTACAAAATATTATATACAGCAACGACAGTATAAGCCAATGCCGAAAGATGCGTTTGCGTAACATAATCTGTCTCCGGTACAATCAAGGCACTAAAAGAATTAACAACAAATTAATTTACAAAATATAAGACTTTTGAGAAAGATATAAAATGTTTTTATTCATACAAAGTGAAAATATTGGATTAATTTTGTGGCAATTTCTAATATTGACTGATATTCATTTATTTTGTCGTCCGAGTAACTCGATTAATCTTGACATACATTGATTACGGATATTACTGTTATAATTTTAACAGTGACAACTTGAACGGCAAATGCAGAAAAACGAATTTAATAAAATTGTTGATGACGGGAACTGGCAGGCTCTTGGTCAGCTATTGCTTGACAGTCCGGGTCAAGCGAGGAGGCTTATATCCCGGCTTCACACTACGAGCGAACCCAAGCTTGCAGCTACTTTGGACGGCTTTCAGATTACGGCAAAGGTCTTTGAGCGGGAAAGACTGCTGGATCTCTGCAGAAAACTTATGTGGATGTTAAATGAAGAATCCGCAAATTTCTGTCCCAATGCTGCACTTGCATTAGGTCATATCGCCCAGGTTGATCCGGAAGCGGTCGAACCTCATTTGCCGAGTCTGCAAATTCATGCAGACGATCCGTCGGAAATGATGCGAATTCCGGTAAGAAAAGGAATAACACTGATTCGTATGGCTCTGATGAAAAACAGGGACAAGTGACAATCTTGTTGTGCTGCTGCTTTTGTGTGTCTGGGAAAGCCACGCTGAAGCGCGCTTGAAATAGAACCAATTCTCTACACCCCGGCTGAAGCCGGGTGCAAAGAGGAGCAAGCTAAAGCTTGCTAAAACAGATGAGAACGAGTAGTAAAATTACAATCTATTTATTATAAATATGGATTTACTATTGCGATGGGTGGCCCGACTGCTTGCTGTCGGGTTTCATTTAATTTTCTGTTGCAAAAACTTGCTGAAGCAAATGAACATAAAAATGAAACTAAAATTTTACTTGTTACAAATATCGTTATGGTATTGCGACAATAATAAGCCGGACTCACATGATCAGATCTGATAATAAAATAAAACGAATCGTATATATTACCTGTAAATCCGACCTGACAAGAGGCGGACAGCGAAGTTTGCTGCAGCTTGTGGAGCGGCTTGATCGTGACCGCTTCTCTCCTTCAGTTATTGTTCCGAAACCGGGATCGTTATCTCGTAAACTGTTTAGACGCGGGATTAAAACCTATGATGTGAATATTCCCCCTGTTTCCCTTAGAAAACCAATAAAAATGTACCGAGCCTACAATAAGTTGAGAAGAATTTTCGATGATATTCAGCCCGACTTGATTCATGCGGATGCTCCCAGGGTTGCACATTTCTCTGCCGTAGCGAAAAGGAACAGCAAATTATTGATGCATTTGCGAGTAGCTACACCGGATGGTCTATCCGATTCCCTGCTTGCCTTGGAATGCGACAGGCTGGTTGCAATAAGCCGGGCGGTGGCGAGGAGGTTTCAACATTTGCCAAACGGAAGGAAAAAACTTTCCATTATTTATAATGGCATTGATACAGAACTCTTTCATCCAGTCACCAGTCAAGAAAAATTAGCTATCAGAAAATTATATAAGCTGCCGGCCACAAATGTTTTGGTTGGCTTTTTTGCCGGTTTCGTTTCAATCAAGGGACATGATTTTATTATTGATCTTTGGAAGTCGGTTATTGAAAAATCTGAAAATACTACCCTCGTTCTCGCAGGTGATCAACCGCATGAGGAAAAAAAAAGATTGAAAAATCGAATCCAAGAGGAAAATCTTTCCCGGCA
Source organism: Candidatus Electryonea clarkiae (assembly GCA_030765455.1). Lineage (GTDB taxonomy): Bacteria > Electryoneota > Electryoneia > Electryoneales > Electryoneaceae > Electryonea > Electryonea clarkiae. The sequence continues at coordinate 26,674 of JAVCCM010000132.1, forward strand.
CATATTAATGATACCATTCATCCCTGAGCCTGAAAAAATCCTGCCAGCCTTCGACATCATGATTTTGCCTTCTATTGAAGAAGGATTCGGACGGATTCTTATCGAAGCCGGTGCCTGCGGTGTCCCGGTTATCGGAGCGGATATAGCAGGTATTGACGAAGCGATAGAGCATGATAAAACCGGTTTCCTGGCTGGAGTACGTGATTCGGAACAATGGATTAATGCTCTGAATAATATGATCAATAACAAAGAATTAAGAAAATCATTTGGTGATCAGGGACGTAAGATGGTTGAGAAAAGATTCTCCATGAACAGGCTTGTGAAAGAAATTGAAGAGGAGTATGACCGACTTGTTTGCTGACGTAAGTAATAATAAAGATCAGGGTTTTGGTGATAAACCACCTCCACCACCGGAAGATACTCAACAATATAATTCTCCTCACCTCCCGGGAAGGATAGTCTATGGTTTGCATTCTGCGCTGCTGAAGACTACTCATATATGGAGAAAGCCTGCCGGTCTGCCACCCCAAGACCTCGTAAAACGTCTTATTGTAGTTCAAATGGAGCGTCTTGGAGACACAGTGCTGGCTGAGCCTGCATTAAGAGCACTAAGAATGTTCTATCCCGGAGCAGAGAGAACTTTCATTGCTCCACCTTTTGCATCAGCTCTTTATGCCGGGAGCGGGTGGGGTAATATTGAACCGCCGGAAGCGCTGAATGGATTCAAGAAAAAATTTAATGGAGTTGATCTGCTTATTGATTTGACAAGCCGTGTCGAAACAAAACTCGCAAGGAATCTTGGAAAATCAGGCATTCCATATCGTGTTGGTTTGAACCGGGGCGGGAGAGGTGTTTATTATACTCATTCCATAAAAATGCCAGATCTGACAATACCTACTCGCGAGATATACTTAAAACTACCGGGTATCCTTGGCGCTCAACCGGAAGATGCAATCCCGAGATTACCACATGGTGAAGACAGGCTTGAACGAGGGAGAAATCACTGGCAGAAAATGGATATAAACAACCCGGTGGTTCTTCTTCCAGGAGCATATTATCCGTCGCAACGATGGTCATTAGAGGATTTTGCCACTGTCGCAGGAGTTCTTAAACGGAAAGGACTTGATGTTGCCGTCATCAGCGGTCCGGGAGAAGAAGAGCTGGGTAAAGATCTTTCAGAACAGGCAGGAGTACCCTGGAAATCAGCTCCGCCCATGGTGGACTTTATTGATATGTTAGCCACCGCCAGAATAGTAGTATGTAATAATACCGGGCCTCTGCACCTGGCGGCTGCGCTTTCCGTTCCGACGGTTTCAACTATGGGACCTACTGTGCCCTGGCGCTGGTGGCCCCATTCCGACGCTCCCTCTATTGTTTTCAGGGGAGGTTCAACCGGAGCTGTCGGAAATCTTGAAAAAATAAACCCGCTTGAAGTTGCGGCTGCGGCGCTTCATTTGTCTGACACAATCAGCGCTGATTAATTTGCCTTCTCAAAAATTGACGTTAGAGTAAATCGATTAGATATGTTATATTCCAATCGTACGAAGTACTCTTTAAAGGGAGAAGAAATGTATAAGAAATTGATATTTCTGTCGGTTTTCACATTATTTTTTTTAAACTGTGGCAGCGATGACGATCCATCCGGACCTACTGAGAACAAACTTGAAACACCTACTGACCTCGCAGTCGTTGATAGAACAGGTTCTTTTATTTCTCTAAGCTGGACTGATAATGCGTCTGAAGAAACTGAGTACTATGTAGAGAGATTCGATCTCAACCAGGATAGTCTAAACGATAGCTTGACCTATCAAATACTTGATACTCTTGATATTGATAAAATAGCTTATATCGATAACCACGTTATACATGGTAATAACTATAGTTATCGTGTCAGGGCCGGTTCAGGATCAAAATATTCCGATTATAGTGATTCTCTCGCAGTTTATGCCAACGCTCCGCCGGAAATACCATATAACCCCTTACCCGGAGACGGCGTGACGGATATCAGTACTATTGTAAACCTAAGCTGGATATGCACTGACCGTGATGATACGAGTCGAGCTACAGACCTACAGGTCTTTAATATTTATCTTGATACATCCTCCCCTCCCCGAGCTGTGATCGACACTCTTGCAGCGACATTTCGTGATACTCAGAATACCTATGAAGGGCTTTATGACCTTGACAAGGAAATGATCTATTATTGGCAGATAACGGCAACAGATAAACAGGGAGAAATCACTGAGAGTCCGATATGGTCTTTCAATACAACCTCAGCAAAATCATGGATCAGTACTTTTGGCGATGCTTACGGCGATGAAGGAATCAGTGTGCTGGAAACATCGGACGGCGGCTTTATGATGATTGGGACCACCGTCACAGAAGCTAGTTTTGGTTCAACCGATATGTGGTTGATCAGAACCGATGACAACGGGAGGAGATTATGGTATCGAACATTCGGAGGATCGGCGCAGGATGTGGGATACAGTATCAACGCGACTTCCGACGGCGGGTATATTCTGGGTGGAGCAACCCGGTCAATGGGCGCGGCAAATTACGATATGTTCCTTGTTAAAACTGATGTTGATGGTTATATGGAATTTGTCTCCCTGTTCGGCGAAAATGATAGTGACAAATGTTATCGAGCAAGACAGACGTCTGATGGTAAGTATATCCTGGTAGGCGAATCATCTTTTAACCTCTTCATAGCCAAAGCCGGCACACAGGGAGAGGAGATTTGGACAAGGACTTACGGTGGAAATCGTTCTTCCTGGGGCATTGACGTCCAGGAGACTGCTGACGGGGGATTCATTATTGTCGGAACCACGAGAACAGCCGACGATAATGATTTCGATTTATGGCTGGTAAAAATAGATGATCAGGGCGAGCTTGAATGGGATCAAGAGATGGGAAGCAGCGATGACGATTACGGTTATGCAATCCATAGAACGGATGATGGTGGGTTCATAATATTAGGCGCTGCCAATTTAACTTCTTTGACAAGTGATATCTGGTTGATAAAAACAAACAGTGTCGGAGAGTTACGCTGGGATCAGGTTTACGAAGGTTCGGGACGGGACTGGGGTTACAGCCTTCAACCGACAGACGATGGTGGATACATCCTCATAGGTAATTCGGAAATTATTGATACTAACACCACAACAAATATATGGATGATGAAAACGGATGCATTGGGAACGGAAGAATGGACACAAACTTATGACAGTACTAGTGTTAATTGGCGTGGTTCATCTGTCCAGCCGACCATTGACGGTGGTTACATCATTACCGGTTCCACCGAAATCAGCGCCTGGCTGGCAAAAACGGATAACTGGGGGAATATCAGCCAGGGTGGTGAAGAATAAACTCCAAAATATATATTCAATCATAACAAAATCTCCCCGGATTCAGAGCAATCCGGGCTACATTTTTTTTAACATCCAGGTAGATGAATGGATAAGATAATTGAGTTCGCGAAAAGCACTATATTGGGTATCAGTATAACGCAGCTTGGAATTGCGTTTCTGTTTATCCTTGGCGGATACCTTCTGCGTTTCATACTGTTGAGTGGGATAAAAAAGGTATTGATTTATGCTGAGCGGTCAAACCACGATTTTGATGACGTATTCCTGACTGCGATCCATAAGCCAGTTGGTTTTGCTGCGGTACTGGCTGGGATATGGTTGGCAGTTGGCGTTTTACCTTTGCCGGAAGAACCTGTTAACGTTGCCCGTTTTGCCCATGCCTTAATGAAAACCGGTTTTGTTATTATCGCTATGTGGCTGGGTATCCGTCTTACTGACGGGATTGCAAAAATCCTCCTCCGCAAAGCTGAAAAAACCCCATCACCGCTTGACGACCAACTTGTCCCGGTAGCTCGTAATACACTCAAAGTATTCCTGATTGTAATCGGTGCTGTTATTATTCTTCAAGACCTTGGATATTCCGTCAGCTCGCTACTTGCAGGATTGGGATTGGGAGGTATGGCACTGGCGTTAGCCTCCAAGGATACTCTCGCTAACCTGTTCGGCAGTATGGTAATCTTTATAGATCGACCGTTTCATATAGGTGACTGGATCGAAATGGGTGAAGTCGAAGGAACAGTTGAGGAAGTCGGGCTCCGGGTTACAAGAATCCGCACCTTTGCCAACAGCCTCATTACACTTCCTAATTCATCGCTAACTACAACTGCAATCAACAACTGGTCACGGATGAAGAAGCGGCGAATCAAACTGACTTTGGGAGTAACTTATAATTCTTCGCCTCAAGAAGTGGAAAAAGCGGTTCAATCAATCAGACAAATAATACGTGACGACCCAAAAATGGATCATGATTTCTTCATGGTTAATTTTACGAATTTCGGAGCATACAGCCTGGATATATTTGTTTACTGTTTTACAGTTACTACAGATTGGAAAGAGTATATGGATGTGCGGCAGGCGTTGCTGCTGAAATTCATGGATGCAGTTTCAAAGCTTGGTTTGGAATTCGCTTTCCCGACACAGACGCTTTATCATGCAAATACTCAAGGATCCAAAAAATTACCCGGTGAACCGGATGCGATGCAGAGAGATCTGCCTGTATAAAAATGGGCTTTATCTTAGTCACTTCTTTTCGATTTAACATAAGGCTGTTGGTTCAGTTTGGCCTGCTTTAAGCAGGCAATTCTTTGCCCCCAGCTTTAGCTGGGGTGAAAACGGCTGATCCAAATTCGTAGCTCGCTTCAGCGCGCTTTTGATGTATAACATCAGTCGGTTGGTTGGTTATTCTAAGTCCATATTTAAAGCCACGCTGAAGCGCGCTCTACAGATTATTGATCCCTCAACACCCCTGCAAGCAGGGTGCAAAGAAATACCGGCTAAAGCCCGGTAAGGATTTTGAATTATATTAATGGATTAGTTCACATGATTTGGGGTGCTCTATCATTCTCAGGCTTGGCCAAGGAATCCATGCTCGAATTCAATGCAAATGATGGGTTCCTAAGTCAAACCCGAGAATGACAATCCCCTGAATCAGATGAATCTATGCACTAATCCACATCAGGAAAGATAATCCTTTAACCCCTGATACTGATATTTACGTTTATTCCAAATTCCTGGTAGGTAGTTGTAAATGTAGAACTTTTTGTCTCACCGTATTTATATCGAATACCGCCGGTTACAGTTTTTGAGAACGTATAATTGATATTTGGAGTCGCCGACCAACTCGATTGTTCCTGCGTTTGTTCAAATTTGAAACCTTCTTGTTGTTTTTCACTCCTTGAATTTGACTGGTCATAACCAAGCGAAAAAGTAGTTTCGTTATTGAACCGTCTCCCTTTAAAGGGCCAGATGGGTAGTGGGACACGAAAACCAGTCTTCCTGGTATAACTTGCATTCAGGGTAATGGATCTGCTTGTATCCCGGGATTTCGAGCCGTTCTTTGGGTCTTCAGAGACCCGCTCGCTTTGATTATAGCCAATAGTTGTTGATATCCTATATTTCCAGGTGATGTTCAATTTTCCAAGAGGATTGAATGATTTCTCATATTGACGGCGATTGATCTCCCTGACTTTTTTAGCCGCAACAGTATCCGAGATAGTAACGATCCGCTCTATCCAGTCCTCGCTGAATGTGCCTGAGTAAGAATGATCAAATGAAATAGATTGTGCGATTTTTGATAACGGTCCTAACTGTTCTATCCCGCCCCAGCGAAGACTCCAGTTTGGCACATCGAATTTCTTCAGGCTGACTTCATCATCTTTATAAGTATAAAAACCGCTTTTTGTAACTCCTCCGGTAACTTGCTGGCTGGTAGATCGCTGCATACGTACTGTATAGTTCAGTCCGGAGGTAATCCGGGTAGTCCAGTCAACTCCACTTCCGAACCTGTAATCGTCAGTACGTTGACTGCCAGGAACTGAAGTAAAACCTGGTATGGTTTTGAGTCCAGGGTCACCGGTCAAGCCAAGCTGGTAATTAAGATTCGCGGTTCCATCCTCTACTGTTGGATTGCTGAAGTTCAGAGATTGAGAGTAGTTAACAGTTGGATCCTGAATCTTGCGCCCTGCCCAGAGTAGCCCTTTTAATGGATTAATTCTGATCGGTGGCGGTTTAGGCTTGTCATCTCTTTTCCGTTGATTGCTCGTGCTGTCTTGTTCAAACGCTGACTCTTCCTCCCTGCCGAAACCTCCTGCATCAGGTGCACGGAAATCATCATAGTCTTCAAAACCGGATCTCTCGGATTCCCTTCTATTGTTTGATCCCCTCGACTCTTTCTTCCCACCTGATTTATCAGCAGGTAAAATTTGACGCAATTTAAATGTGAAGTTTGCTCCAAGGGAATTAGAAGAGCTTACTGATCTTCCACTATATGAGTAGTTTTTCCAGCTCCAGTTGTATGTAGTTGAGTAGTTAAATCTTGTCCCAATCCAACTGAAAACATCAGGATTATAATTACCTGAAACTCTTTGTGTTTTTTGAACATCTACAAATGGTAGTTTCCAGGCTTCCCAGAACTTATCCTTGTATCTCGGATCATCCGAACCGATCCTCTCCCAGGGACGCTTGAAATTGTCAGCCCATGAATAAATATCAAGCTGTCTGAAAGTATATTCTACGATGGATGAAATTGGTTCATTTTCAGCAAGTCTCATTTCAATTTCATTGGCGAGAATTCCAGCTTCTTCAAAACCAACACTCTCTAATATTTCCAGTCGCAATAAAGTTGAATCGATGATAACAGTATTGGCTGTACCAGGAGCGAAGTAAACATTCTTCAGCGAAAATCCTGCTGAATCAGAGCTATTGGGCTCTGGTTGATCACTATAGAAAACCAATTGCCTCGTAGAGTCTTCCCGAAGGAATTTACTACTGACGTTGAAACTGTAATCGGCATTCAGTGCCTGGAATGGACGGACCCCGGTGTTGAAACCTCTTGTCAGGTTCAGATTGTAGGATGGAATTTCTTTGCCATTTCGGTATTTCTCACTTCCTCTTGATTCGTTTCCATCGATATTACCTGATAATCTCGATGGTAAATAATTGAATCTGGCATCCGAATATTTTTTCAGGAACGGAACCGGCTCGAGCCAGGACAGGATGCGCAGGTCGGACGATTCAAAGGGAATGGAATAACCCAATTTAGCTGAATTAGAAAATGTCTTCTTATACTGGAAGTTCAAATTTGAAGAATATGACTGATTATGGCTATAAGAAGGAGACAATTGGTCAACAGTATATCTTAACAGGAAATTCGGGCTCGGTTTATTCTTACTGAAGCCTAACCTCCATGTATATTGTTGATCGGTCTGGAACAGGGTATCTATTTCCCATTTCGACAAATCCTGTTTTGGAATATTATTTATAGTATCCATTACAACCGCACCGGTCGAATCAAGCAGGTATCTGTCAGCAAGATGGTCCCTTTTCATCATGAACCTGCCGAATTGATCCCAGATATTGAGTGAACCTTCCTTCGCGATTCCCTCAGTCCTGATATCGCCATTACTTGTTGTATATTTTGGAATTCCAAGGCTGTTTTTGACAGATCCGCTTAGCGGTATTGATATTCCTAATTTTGGATCAAGTACTTTATCCAGCTTGATTGAAGCGTTCAGGTTTGCACTCAATTCACTTTTGTTGGACCCTACACGTTTATCCACCTGGTGAAAATCTGCATCACGCTGGTTCATATCAAGCCGCACATCTAACAAATCAGCGAACTTTGCCGAGGCGCTGGTTCGAAGCGCCATCCCAATCTCTTTGCGAATACCTGATAATCTTAATTCATCGACCCAGATTTCTACATTATCTTCTTCACGTATCGGCGCTCCAAAATTGCGTAATCCGATTGCGTAAGCATCAATTTTTCCAACTGACGGATTGCCGACAACTTTGAGGACGTCACCATTGGGTAGAACTTCATAAGCGGTATTGGAGGAATCAAGCTCAGCAATTCTTTTCAGGTTATTCAAGCGGTCTAAATCAATGGTTATCTCATTTCCACTCCAGCCTGGTTGTAAACGTTGGGAATATTCATAATATCCAAGCTTGTTGCCACTGAATCCTGAGCCAAAACGAAGAAACATCTCCAGGTTTTTTCCTTGAAGTGATTGTGGAAAACGTCCTCCCCCGTTCACAAACATCTTCAATATTTTATACTCTCTCAGGTTCTGTGAACGGTAAAGGGTTTTTATTACCTGCCCCTCCTGTGCAGAGGGAAGTTCCAGGACTTTAATAACCAGGGATTGCTCTTTGCTACGGATATCGGTAATCGGATCTATATCTCCTGCAACACCCGGCGGGCTTATATAGTCTTCCGGATTATCATGAGTATTAATCGTTGTTGTCGTCAAATAAATTGATGAATCAATTTTTGTGACGGGATTAATTACCGGATCTTCAAGCCATTCATTACCGGTTAACTCAAACTGGGCAATCTGGATAGCGGATTTACCTGTATGCCCACCGAGCCAGATTCGTATAAATTTAATCTCGGTCAGGTCAGCAGTACCAACTGTCATTAACGTATCTTCAAGGGGAATCCTAATCAGACGCCAGCCTTTTTCATTTTCCTGCCCCCCGACAATATATTTTAATGAATCATCAGGATTACTCAACCGGAAACGGTAGCGGAAGAAATGGTTGGGCCTTGTCAATTGATTGTCACGATCAAGATCCTCCGAATCCGGATATCGGCCTTTTTCAGCAGTCTCATTGTCTTCAGAACCGTTCACCTGATCATAATCACCTCTTTCCCAGTTGTAATTATCAGATGAAAATGGTTCACCCCCAACACTTGGATCACCCTCGTTATGTACTCCATCATTATTAAGATCCCACCAGTCATACTCATGACTGGAATAATTGTAATCATCTGCCAGGAAATCCCAGGGAGGATCAGCTCCATCAATACCATCCAAACCGGTATCTTCACCGTCATCCAGCACCAGGTTACCAACAAGCTGTCCGGGAATCGGTTCATCTTCGGTGTCAAGTAGCTGATTCGGAATGACGTCTTCGCTGATTGCGCCTATATCAATAAATATTGCCGCGTCATGCCCGCGTGCTGTCCATTTCGCCCATATTTCGATAAATTTGGTCTCTGTCTGATTATGGTAACCCGCTGACAATCCCCTCATAACTCCGTTCCAGGTGGATTCCGGTTCATAACCAGTGCCAGTTCTGCGATAATTGTTAACGGTGGGATCATAATCCAGGGTCAATACATGGACACTATTTGCGACTTTGCTGTTTACTTCACGTTGGGGCCAGATATCTTTTATGGGAATCTGGTTTCTCGGATTATACCAGAATAGCCTACCCCTGATGTCATAAGGATTTAATGAACCAAATTCCGAAGGTAGTGTTTTCGGGAAACTTGCAGGAAACCATCCTGTGAGCATTACACCCATTGGAGTCGCCCGCTTCGCCGCTTCGAAATCATCAATATATGCTACACCTTCCGGGTCTCCGGTGGCATTATTATTCAGGCTATTTGGATTTGGGAATACTTGAGCGATCTCGCCCTCAAAACTCAGTTCACTTGGTTCATCAGTGTCAATGAGAGGCAATGCATCGACCATTGACGTCATTATATAAGGACGAAATTTAATACGTGCATTAATATCCCAGATCAGGTTGCGGAGTGGTTCATTCCCGACTTTTACCCGTTTATCAATAGGTTTTTCATTAAAATAAAGGAAAGTTCCACCAAGGAAGCTATCTTCCCATAGCGCGTATTCAAGCCGGATGCCTATCATAGTGCGGCGGTCAAGCTGGAAAATTTCACCGGATTCGTAGCTTATCTCCACATTTGCACCGGCGGCGAAAGCATCCTCATTCAATATTGTCAGCGTTCCCGACAGGTAGTCGATCGTGTAGTCAGTCCCACGGCGCTGTTTTGCTCCGTTGATAATAACTTCTTCAGATTCCTCGAGAATATTAAAACCAAGATTGAAAGTTGAAGACACGTTCGAATATTCCGCTTCAAAACGAAAGAAACTTTCCAGAGTACCTACCGTATGCAACTGGTTGTATAACTTTGGATTTACAAGTGTATCAAGCTCGGAGCTTTTCAATGCTTCATTTACTTTATAGCCTTGTGGATCAAATGGACGTAAATCCGGAAATGCTATTTCACCGAACGCGAGGTTTACAAATGTTTCGTCTATTTTCGAATCCGGATTGGCTGAACCGCCTTCCCCTCTTTGATCTACTCCAAAAATCTGCAGCCAGGAAGCTCCTTCGTGTGTTTCCAGACCACCGGTTTCGTTCCGGAAAATTCTAAATGTAAAATCATCGGGACGCAGCCCGGTAGTTCCGACCCAGTAAACATGACGCCAGGAAAGATTCCAGGTAGGATCGCTGGGTTTCTGAGATTCCTGCTTGATCAGCTTTAATACTTTGAATCCACTTGTATTTCCCAATGTCCCCCACTCCGTTTTACCTGAAGCTTCACCGGGTATGGGGCGTGAAAGACGGTATGCAACGGCTATCACATGATTTGTTGATGCTTGAAAATTAAGACGAATATACCCCAGGTTTTTGTCATACACGTAATCCTGATCAGCAACCAGCAATTCAAATAACTTACCGGCGGAGCCTCGGTCAGACTGACGGGCACTGTCCGATTTCAGTGCGATTACAGTTGCTTCAATGTCAGAAGGATCAGAGTAATACTGAGCGCTGTCATACATCGCAAAACCATCGTAATAGGAATCATTCTCCCCGCCAACCAGTTCTTTGCTTCGAAAAACTTCTAACTCAATAACTTCGACCTCTGCGGCAATGCGGTAGAAATCTGAGTTGAAGTTTGAATAACTATCCCTGAAGGACTCGTCGATAAAGAAGTACTGGTCCTTAATAAAGTCTTTGTCTTCAAATTTATAAGTTTGCTTTTCTGACCCACCCTCTAACGTTTTCTTATTTTTCTCACCTTTCTGGAGGGACATAATGCTTGTTACTTCAAGCGGTCCGACCTTAGAAACAGTTTTGAACCCGAACAATCCCTTGTTATGAGTTGATAATGTAGCGAGTTGAGTCCCCGGGAGAGATAAGTTGACATTTCCTGCTTCTATGGATTGAATGATCTCGTCTTCTTCGCCGATATAGGTCAATTTCACTGCATTCTCGAAATCGAACATACGTTCCGAATCCTGATCGATCTCTACGGAAACCTTGTCGCCGACTTTCCCGGTGATATGGAACTGCTGAGTCTGATCTATCTTGAAGTTGGTTTGTGTCTGGTCGGTTCTGGCATATACCTGTTGATCAGATTTCTCACGCCTCAGTCCTCCGTCAATAGTAATTCGACCTGAAACCCGCAATCCGACCCTGTCACCACCGAAAATTCTTCGAAATGTTTTGCTCTTGATCTTGAATGGTACCTGGATTTCCAATGCGCCGCCGCCTCGTGAATCACGAGGCGTGTATATTGTTTTGTAGAATTTTTCTCTCAGCTTTTCTTTTCGTTGGCGCTTGAGGCGGTATGCGCGATATTGTTCCGGTGTAAATACTTTTGGTAAACCATACTCCTCACCGAATAAATATCTTGTTGCGATATAATATCCCTTGGCAGAGTCGTACTCAGTCTCCACTGTAAAAAGCATGCCTTCATGGGAAAATACTGCGAGTGAATCAAATGAGTATCCCTGGATCGGTTTAGGAGCACGTAAATCTGCTTCAGGGTCAAAGTCGCCGGGTATCGGTGGGGTTATGTCATATCCGGTTTGAGAGAGGACTTCCGTTGGATTGATTATCACCCAAAGCAAGAGAAGTAGTAAAATAGACGCAAAATTCCCTTTACGCCCTTTTGATCGCGTATGGTAAGCCCTCATCAGGACTGAATTACTCCATGATTAAATTACCGATTAAAATGCGATCAAATTTCCTGTTGCCGCCTCCATCTTTTGTGAAATGCGAGTTATTATTATTAAAATATTCAGATTCTCTTCAGTTCGGAATTTTATCTTTTGCGAATTCTTTTTCGGGTCCTGATTACCGATCTTGCTGCAGAAGACTCCGAATCTTCTGCCGCTTCAGTGTCGATATCTTTGGGTTCTGATGAAGAATCCGGCTCCGCAGATGCTTCCTTCTTGCCTGCTACTTCTAACTCAATGACATCGTCCGATATTTTAACTGCTGTGCTCTCAAGAGCATTCGTTTTATCATCTGTAGATTTCTTACTTTCTGCCGGTTCATCTACGGATCGAGCAGCTTCATCACCGGAAAATACAAATTCAGCGGTCTCTCCCAGCTCCTTGGTATCTTTCACTGGTTCAGCAGTTTTTGAGGTCACTGCTGCACCCGGCTTCATATCTTTTTCCGCCGAGGCAACTTTTTTATCAACGGGAGCTGGAGCTTCTTTCGTTTTAGCAGCAGCCTTGGCAGGAGTCTTTTTTGCCTTCTTTACCTCGATCTTTTTACTTTTCTCTGGTTTAACAGATGCATCTTTAGATGACACAACTTTCTTTACAGGTTTTGTTGTGCTTGCTTTCGTTGCTTTTGATGCGGAAGTTTTCTTCTCCTCCGGAAGTTTATCATCTGTTTTCTTTGAAGATGAAACCCGCGTTCTTGAGACTAGTGACGAACTTTTTGTGTTTTTCACACTTTTTTTGACAGCTTTAGTGCCACCTGCAATTTTGTCCGTAACCGGTGAAGTATGCAATTTTGCCTCACGGTTCACCAGGAGACTGCTGTTTTGAGACGTTAGCGGTGAAGCGCTGTAGCCTTTCGCCTTGTCAGATATATCTGGCGTTGAGTAAGAGCCAAAGCCGGTAATAATCGGTGTTCCGCCGCTTCTTGGATCTTTTATTAATCCAATCAAATGGTGCCTGGCTGTATCCTCCAGCAAAAGAGAAAAAGATGAATAGCCATATTGAGATTCATTGAACGATGGTCGTTTCCTGCGAACGGAATCTTTGACCAGGCTGCCCCAGAGTACATCTTTGTTTTCACGCATCAGTGCTGCCACTGCATCGAGTATAAGGGTAAAAGCATCATTTTGATTCTTGGTTAATCCGGGTGGTACCGGTGGCCTGGCTACCTCAGCATTGAATAGCTCTTCATAAAATATAAATTCATCGCAATTATCGGCGAGAAGATGGCTTGTTGAGGCTCTTAGACCAAACCCGATTACCTTTTTATCGTTCTCTTTCAATTTGGATACCAGTGGTGAGAAATCACTGTCACCTGATCCAATTACAAAAGTGTCGATATGTTCCTTTGTGTAACAAAGATCGAGGGCATCAACCACCAGTCGGATATCTGCCGAATTCTTTCCGATATTTCTGCGCATCGGTATATCAACCAGTTCAATGCCCGCTTCATGCATGGACTGCTTGCTTTCAAAAAAATGACTCCAGTCAGCATAAGCGCGTTTATAAATTATACGCCCCTTTTCAAGCATGCGTTCCAGAATTATTCTCGCGTCAAATCGTTGTTGTCCAGCTTCACGTAAGCCGATAGCTATATTGTCATAGTCGATAAAAAGTGCTATTTTTCGTTCTGAATCTTTAAACATATATGCCTCTTTGGGAAAATCTTCCTCTAAATTGCATTTGATTAAGTATAAAATATACAAACTTTAAATTTACATTTATTACATGTTCCGGTCAACGGAACAATTAATGGCCTGGAGGCGAAGGTACCTGTCGAAAGATAGGTGTTTTCATTATCAGAACCCTATACTTACATTTAAAAAAACATTCATGAAACGAGGTCTTCCAGATGACACCCGATGATGCACTTGAGCTGCTTATTGCAGGAAACAAACGATTTGTAGAAGGTAAGTTAAGTCTCAGCCAGAAAATTGCAGATCAGAGGAACGAGGTTGTAGTTCATGGCCAACATCCATTCGCCTCAATCCTATGCTGTTCAGATTCACGGGTTCCACCTGAATTGATCTTCGATCAGGGGCTTGGAAAGTTATTTGTTGTCAGGGTCGCAGGTAACATTTCCGGTCCAAGCGAAATCGGCTCGCTTGAATTCGCCGTCGATCATCTGGAAACCCCATTGGTAGTTGTTCTGGGTCATACAAAATGCGGAGCGGTAACGGCTGCATGGTCAGATGAAAAAGCACCTGAGCGTGTTGGATACATTATTAATACGATTAAACCGCTTGTGGATAAAGATAAAGTCCTTTCGTCTGAATCAGAGCGAGAAGAGGCAATCCTTCAAACTGTTAAAGAAAATGTTCTCAAGAGTATAGACGTATTAATAAATTCGAGTACGCCAATAAAAGAACAAAGTGATTCAGGCAAATTAAAAGTAATCGGAGCAGTGTATAATCTCGCATCAGGATTAGTTGAGTTGATGTGAACGCGGGTAGCCCGGACGGCTCGCGTCCGGGAAAGCTGAATATTATACTAACACACAATAAAGCATCGCAATAATTTATCCCCGGACGCAAGCCGTCCGGGCTACTTCAAATGGACCATCTTTTTCGTGATCCGTGTATCTCCTGCCTTAAATATCACAAAATAAATGCCGCTGGACAGATTTGAACTGTCAAAAGATACACCATGAGTGCCTGCTCTAAAACGTTCATCTGCAAGCATTTTCACCTCGCGCCCAAGAATATCATATACCATTAATTTTACTTTACTTTCAAGTGGGAGAGCGAACCTGATAATTGTTGTGCTATTGAATGGATTAGGATAGGGAGTTCCAAGCCAATAAGATTCCGGGATACTGCCGGTTTGATTCTCATGTTTATAATCTTCGTAAATATCGACGATAAAATTAACCGGGATTAAGGTTTGACCCTCCCCCGCATTGTATTGAGCCTTGATAAATCCCTGATAATTATCATTTGCCAATCCCTGGGACATGAAAATAACTGAAATGACTTGGTCTTCACCTACCGTTATACTGAAAGCTGAGTCCCTGATTTCAATTCCCCTGAATGAGGAAGCAATCTTCCATGTGCTGAGATGTACTGTGTCTTCCCCACTGACAATCCCTGCAAAAGCATCAAAATACTTGTCTAATCCAAATGCAACTGTTAGACCGGCTACTGTTTCATCATCTCCTGCCGGTAAAGGTACTGTTCGCTGAATATCTCCCGAATCGGGATTTGCCTTGTATAGATCGCGTGGATTGAAATTATTTCTGCGAACGACAAGGAACAATTTATAATTATCTTCAGCATCAGGATAATACGCCATTCCAAATACATCCCTGTTGAAAAATAGCGTATCCATTTCATCACCGTTTTCAGGATCTATGGATATTATATCATTATCCTCATGCCCCACCCAGAGAAGATCACGGTCAGTGTCATACGCTATCACACTAATGTCTTCATAAGGACCTTCTATCTGCGATACAACTTCACCGGTTTCAATGTCCATAGCGTATAGGTTCGCGTCAATACTGCCCCATAAATAATTCCCATCAAAAGCCAAGTCATGCATTCCCACCCTGTCTTCAGGATTTCCTCCCTGGTCAAAAGACCCGAGGTATTCTCCTTCGGTGTTGAAACGGTAGATCTGGTTATCTCCGCCATCGACTGTAGCCGACACAAAGAATTCTCCATTAACCCATGCCAGACCATGTAATGCGTCATTGTCAACTTCTTCTTCAAGGTTTAGATCTGAATATATTTCCAGGTACTCAAAAGTATCTTCGGTTGCCGGGATTACTTCCAGGACGACACTGATAGGGACAGTTCCTTCATTAGAGAAAGTGAGTTCCATGCTGTCAACAGGCTCAAATTGAAGAGTGACCTCAAGACTTTCGGGCGATACTGAAAAAATTCCGGAAAAAAAATCAATGTCAAGCTCTGTTTCTTCACCTTCCGTGATAACAACTTCTTCAGTTGCCATCTCAGGATTGTAGCCGTATCTCACAAGGACCAAGTATGTTCCGGTTTGAACTTCGAAACTATAATTTCCATCTATATCCGAAAATCCATGTCTTCTTGGCCGCTCCTGCATGAATACTCTCGCACCTTCGAGAGGTTCACCGGAATTATTATCAGTAACAATTCCGCTTAAAGTGCCCAGGGGAACGTCTATCTCGTCTAAGGCATCTACCGCCTGGAGAAGCCCGGCACCATAGTCATTATCCTTACCCTCATCACCAAGATCCAGCGCAGTCGTCTCAAGAAGAGAATCAATCTCTACCGGCAATAATTCCTGGTCTTTGCTAAGCAATAACGCAATTACACCTGAAATCTGCGGCGCGGTACTCGAAGTCATACCAAATGCCCCGTAAGCGGTACTATCCCATGAACTAATGGTTGCAATATCAACACCGGGAACGGATATATCTGGCTTTATCAGCCCTACATTTACGCCTAATGTATCAAAGAGATAATCGTTGTACGGATCAATGTCCTGCCATGTGCATGGACCGGGACTCGAAAATCCCAGGACTTCATTATTCTCATCAATTGCAGCAGATGAAATCAAACCGCTCCTTGTTCCCTCTTCCACTTCATCCGAATTTCTCCAGGGCGATGGAACACTCCCCGGAACAGAAAGGGCGCCTGGAGGTTGACGCATGCCACGATTATTGCCACCTGATTTTACACTTGAAATACCGGCAAGTGCCAGGGTTGTGAAATTATCACGCCATATTGGATAATCAGCGGAATCGGGAGTTCCCCAGCCAAGCGACATTTGCGTAACGTCAACACTGTGTTCCAGGCAGAAATCATGTGCAAGCCATGTATCTGTTACCGTGCCCAAAGCCAATGTTTCTCTTACTTTCAGTACCATCAATGTGGCGTTTGGAGCCATGCCTGTTGTGTCACCTGCAGTTCCATCTCCACCAAGGATTCCGATTACACTTGTACCATGACCGTCCTCATCTTCAGGTTCATTATCTCCATTGTAAAAATCCCAGCCACCATTCGGGTATTCTTCACCCCCGTCCCATAGATGTCCCCTGATATCAAAATGTCTGTAGTTGCATCCAGTGTCGATATGTGCCACAAGGATGCCTTCGCCGGTGTAACCATCCGCCCATGCCTCATCGACCTGGATATGTGACCTGTTCCACCCTACTTCATCAAGCTCATCAAGCGATCCTTCATATACGGGTGGAACCGGGTGAACACGTTCCCTGTTGTCGAGGATCTTATATATGTCTTCTCTAAGCGCTAAATTTCTTATTACATCCGGATATGCTCGAATGATAACACCGTTGCAAATCCTGAGTGATTTTACTTCCTGCACACTTCCACGATCCATCTCCCCGGACAGGTAATCGAGTAAATCCTCCTGGGTGGTTTTCGATAGTTCGACAAGCTCTTGCCAGACTAATTGTGTTCTTTGTTTACGTGGTAAACCATGAACCATTTCTTCCAACTCGGATAGATCCGGTCTTTCACTCATTAATATTAATGCTGGTATTATCTCATCCGGTTGAGCTATTCGAAGAACATCCCTCAATGGCGCATTGCATTTAGAAGGATTTGCGAAACTGAAAGAACAAAACGAAATGAAAGCGATTACAACGATTGCTAATTTCGACATTCTGCCTTTCATGATACCTCTCTTTCGTGATAAGTAAATCTTCGTTCTGTTAAAGCGAGAGAAATGATTCATTCTCAACCTCTGTATTTACAATATTTTTGATTGCAATACTCATTCTGAAGCAGTAACAGGGAAAAATGTGCATAAACGGTAGTGGAATTTTAACCTCGACAAAAATTAATAGAAAATAGGTCTAATATTATGTGAAATCATAGAATATCAGATACTTTATCTATTAGCGACCGTCGCATTTATTAAATATAAGCATTCAAAAATTTGTTTTCTACCTGTGAAACATTGAATCTCAGAAAAAAAATATGTAATTCTCAATTACGTCATACTGTAAAAATCATGCGCTTGATTAAGATTACTGCCCGGTACTACATTGCCATCCAAGTTTTCAATGCAAAATACGCATTTTGAATAAAGGTGTATCATCACAGGGCGGAACGAAGTAATCTGATTTTTAAGTACCATATTGACTTTGAGTTCGAATTGTATAATTCACAATCAGAGTAAAATTATCAATAGACTGGCACTTAGTCTAACCAACTTGAAAAATATTTCTACCCAGCTAACATAAAACAAAATTGCCATAAAGCAGGAGGATTCAGTGTTTAATAGAAAGGCAATATCTCACATTCATAAGGCATGGCTTATTTTAATCCCGATTTTCATGTACTCCATGCTTTTTGCACAAGATGTCATGCCCCCGGGAGACAAATTACCGCCTACGGTCTTTGACCGGATAGAAATGGCAGGAGAAGCTGCTGATTTCGATGATGCCGATTATATCGTCGTATTGGACAAAGCCGTAAACAGGATGAAAGAATCAGGCGTTACCTACGTTGACACCTATGTTCTATACAAAATTCTGACAGATAAAGGTAGTAAAAACAGGGCTGTCATGACATGGGGATTTGATCCGCAAAGCAGTTATATCGATGTCAGGGAAGTTAACATCATCAGGGATGGTGAAGCGATCCCGGTTGACGTTTCAGCAGTTAAAGAACTTCCGGCGCCGCAGAGTGCAATATACTGGAGCGACCGAATTAAAACGCTCCAACTACCTAGACTTAAGGTCAACGACGGCATTGAAATAATAACATTTAAAAAAGGTTACACATACGCTTTGTTGGATGAACCTGAAGATGACAGGTACGTCCCCCCCATGCCCGGTGAATATTTTGATATAGTCAGGTTTGAGGGAAGTGTTCCAATTATAGAGAAGAAATATGTTTTGTCAGTTCCAAAAGGCAAGTTGCTGCAATCTGAAGTCTATAACGGCTCTCTATACTCCAGCACCTCTTATACAGCAGACAGTACCTTCTACGCCTGGTGGACTTTTGACGTTCCCCCACGGCCCCACGAACCACGTCAACCCGGTGACACCGATTATGTAACAAAAGTAGTCATGTCAACTGCTGAAAGCTGGGAAGCCAAGAGCAAGTGGTTCTACGATATGAATGACGTAAAAAACCAGCAGTTTGTTTATACAGACGAAATTGCAGCTAAAGTAAAAGAAATTCTTGAAGAAGCCGGAGTTGTTAATAAAAGCGAAGCGGATAAAGCTGAAGCGCTTAACCACTGGGTCGCTCAGAATATTCGTTATAGCGGTCAGACAATGGGCGAAGGCGAAGGGTTTACTCTTCATTCCGGGGAGATGATTTACGAACAACGCAGTGGTGTATGCAAAGATATTGCCGGTATGCTGATAACTATGATGCGAGCTGCTAATATGGATTCTTACCCTGCAATGACTATGGCAGGAAGCCGTATAGAATCAATTCCGGCAGATCAGTTCAACCATTGCGTGGTAGCACTGAAAAAAGAGGATGGTTCTTTTGTTATGTACGATCCGACCTGGATACCATATAATAATGACATCTGGTCAAAACTTGAAACTGAACAGCACTTTGTAGTTGGCACTCCCGAAGGAGAGACCCTAAGCTCAATCGCTTACAGTCCACCTGAAGAATCGTTCCTTAAAGTTAATCATAAAGCTGAAATTCTTGAAGATGGCACATTGAAAGGCACTTTCACACTGAATGGCAAAGGCGCCCTTGATTCACGCCTGCGCCGGTTAGTCACACGTAATGGCAAAGCAAATTTTGAGTCTTCCTTCTCGGATATGCTGCATCCTGTCGGTGACCGTGTTCAAGATGTGAAGTACGAATACCATCCAAATGACGATTTCAGCAACGACATGTGGATTAAGCTCAGTTATACCATACCGGAATTCGCCTTTCCAATTGACGGAGGATATGAATTCAAGAGTCCCATGATGCAGGTTACAACAAATCATGTTTACCTTTTCAGAGGAGCATCTACAAAATGGGAAGAGGAACGTGAAACAGACGTTTTCCTCTATTACACTCAACTGGTTGATGGTACCGAAACTATTAAACTTCCCAAAGGTTATAAAGCGATAGAAACGACAGAAACTGACGAAGTCGATGAAACTTACGCTTATTTCAAAGGCTCAAGTGAAACGACTAAAAAGGGACTGGTAATCCGTCAGAAAGCTGAAGTCAGGAGAAGACAGATTCCACCTGATGGCTATCCCGGCTTTTATGACGCCATGAAAGGAGTTCAGGACTGGGCTGATCAAGTTTATCGTATAGAGAAGGGAGGTGCAAAGTGAGACATCTAAGACTTCATATAATCCTTGCCGTGATCATCATTAGTGCCGGTTCATTCTCTACGCTTACAGCTGAACCGATGTCACTTTCCGGTATGCAGGACATAGGCGAATTGATGACAATAGCTGAACAGACATTTAACATGCAGGAAGAGGATGCAGTAATTCTTTTCAAAGGGGAGAAACATCTCTGGCTCTCCGATAAACGTCTGAAAACAGTTCATCATGAAATTGTCTGGATCAGCACTGAATGGGCTATCCGCAGCTACGCCGACCTTCGTGTTCCATTCGATAAGGAACACTGCAATATGACGGACATTGAACTTAGAACCTGGCGCGAAAACCAATGGTGGGTAAGTGGTGAGACAGCTAAAGTAGAAACTCTGCCGTTTGCAGTCAGGAACGCTGATAATTACACTAATATGCGTGAAATGATGCTGCTTCATGATGGCATCCAACTGCCATGTATCATGGAAACCGTCTATGTGATTGAAGATAAAAAACCATTCCGTGACGGAGCTGAAGGAGTTTGGATTTTCCAGCAGGATGATCCCGCTGTATCGGTCTGGTTCGGGCTAGGTGTACCGAAGGGTAAAAAAGCTAACGTTTTCAAATCCGAGGGAGTTGCTGACGGTGAAAATGTAGAACTCAGCGAAAAAGATATTGATTTCAATATTTATAAAATGGGACCACTTGAAGCTTTGGGCAGACCTCACATTTCTGATCCAGCAGTCGAGTCGCCCTACATTTCCTGGTCAACCTGGAAAAACTGGAAATCTTTCGGCAAATCATTCATGAAGAATTACGATGGCGCTATGATGGTCGATGATGTCCTCAAAGATAGTATATCCTCCATCCTTGAAGACGATCCTATTGACATTCTGAAGGCAAAAACAGTAGCTGAATTTGTAAAAATACACACTAACCACACACATTATAACTGGAAATACTGGCTCGAAAACCCCCGTAACGCGTCAGAAACATTTTCCACCGCATACGGACACAGTTTTGACAGGGCTATCCTGGCTGGAGCGTTATTCAAAGAAGCAGGGCTGGAAGTAAACCCGGTTTTCCGCAGCAAGAACTATACTGATGTCAATGACGGCATCCCTACCTTTGCCCGGTATGATGATATTTCACTCTGGGTAAGCGGAGACGGGATTGAAGCGTACTATAATCCCACATCCGGTGAGCTGACCAACGGACTTGGCGCTATCTTCGGACGGACAATCTGGCTGCCGGGAAGCGGTGACGATCCTGTCGTTCGATGGAGTGGAAAAGGTGAACGCAGCAGTCTTTCGGTGAAAATGGAGCTGAAATTCGATCACGAAGAAGACAACTGGAAAGCTAAAGGAATCTATACCGGTACGGGTGGATTATGCCCTTATGAAGATATGGAAGGTGCCGGAACTGAAGCGTCTGACTACCTGAATGGTATAATTTCCGGTGTTTTAACAGATGCGAAAGTAGCTGAATATAATCCTGTAGTATTTGACCGTTTTAAAGTAACCGCCGGATTCACAGCGGATATGCCTCAACCTGAACCGGACGAATTTGACCGCATTCGCATCAATTTCGGCGATCCGGCAGGAGGTTTGATGGACAATATGCCCCATGACCTCCACCTCTATGAGGAAAACAGAAGTTCACCGGTTTACCTGCCGGGAAATATGCAGCAAAGCATACGTGTCAGCATGGATGACAGTGAAGAACATACACTGATTCTTCCAGGGAACAAAGAAATCACGAATGATGCCGGATCATTTAAACTCACTATCGAGAAATCAGGCAAAAAAGTCACTATCACCCGTGAAATTCAGTTGAACAAAACAGTTTACGCTCCTGAAGAATGGAAAATGCTGCGAGAACTTCTCCTCGCGGAAAAACATGAAAGAAACAGGAGTATATTCATAAAGATGTGATTTAGAGCAGCTTGGATTCGTAAGGTGTAGTGAAGCGAATCCGAAGGAAATAAAACGTTAATGAACTTGACCCGGATTTAACCAAATCCGGGTTTTTTATGTGTGCCCAGCATGGAGTGGACGCCTGATTTTGTTAATACACCCCGATCTGGGGGAAGTAAAACCGATTGGCAAGGGCGTTGCTGGCAACGGCAGGGTCTGAAGGCAGCCATAGGCAGC
>JAVCCM010000036.1 GCA_030765455.1 Candidatus Electryonea clarkiae
GAAAACAGGGTGTTCTGTCTGAAATATCAAGGGAAAGTAAACAGGAGCCGTATACGTGAACCGTACGTACGGTTCTGTGAGAGGGATGAGGCGAAGTAGATCACTCCGCCTCACCCTACTCGATTTTTCTCGAATTTATACTCGTTCTCGAAATTAATTTCGCTTTTAAATTAATCTTCCCCGAAGGGGGAAGGATATGAATAGCCGTGGGTTTTTACCCACGGTACAAGGTTGCCGCCTGCTCCTGACCCTGAAAGGGTCGGACAACCTATGTCAAACCCCTTCAGGGTTGGTATTACAGTGGTTAGTGTCCCACAGGTTTCACCTGTGGCTATTCATATCAATCTCCTTCGGAGATTCTTGTTGTTTATTTTGTATATTGTGCCGGATTGATTGTTACAAAGCCGATCTAAAAAATTATACCCTCATTTTGTCTAATATGTGAACTTACTTTCGGGAACTGGTATAAATTGAAAATTCTACTATGTTAAATTTAAAATCAAAATGAAACCCATCCGTATTCCTGAACACTACGAAATATTTCTGACTCAACTGGAAAAAACAAGAAATTTTAGACAGTTAAATATTTATGCCTGTGTAGTCATGTCCAACCATGTACATCTCCTGGTACGTTTACCACAATCTCTCGTACCCTCTGAAGCGTTCCAGGGTTTGAAACGTACTACAGGTTATCAACTCCTGGAGTTTTTGTAGGCCCGGGTCTCCGAACCGGGCGATTGAAAGCAAATCGAGATAGGAGTTCCGAAAATAAGATTTGCCCGGTTCGGAGACCCAGGCCTACTTAACTGGCGTGGTATGAACAAAACAATCCGGGAGTACACCAATTCCTGAAAATAAATGAAGGAAAACGAACTGTAAGACGATTCTGGCAAGCGGGCGCGGGTTTTGATCGACATGTAGCAGGAAATGAAGTATCCCTGGAAAAAATTATAGAATACATTCATAATAATTTGGTGCTGTCAGTACGTTTTGGTGCTGTCAGTCGCCCCCCCCGGTTTGGTGCTGTCAGTCGCCCCCGGCTGACAGAAATAGGGATCGCTAAACGGTGTCAAGCGAGGGCGCATGACACCACTACGACAATCCAGTTCGTTCCGGGCTGGTTGAATTCCCGGAAGAATGGAAATGGTCAAGTGCAAATGAATGGTCTGAAACTGGGAAGGGTAGGGTGAAGATTTCATCGCCATGGGAAGAAATTTGATTAAAAACAACAAAACCCCGTTGGATAAACCAACGGGTGCATATGCCATCCGCGATGAAGGGATAAATGACGAGATAAAGGAAGGTGTAAAAACTTCATATTATACAATAAAATAGTTTTTCCAAACAGTTGAAAAATACTTGAAAACTGCATACCTTGAGCTTGCATAGAAAAAGGAGTAAAATCACGAAAAGTAATTTTGATAAAGAGATTGAATCTCTATCTGAATATTTAATGAGTGAAAGTAGTGAGAGCGCAAAAGATCACCTTGTCTTTCCGCTCTTTATCAAATTATTCGGGCATAAATTTAAAAAAGAGACCGATGCGCAGGGAGCGGATATATACATTGAAGGAAAGCTTGTAGTTGAGCTTAAGACAGATTATGGTGATTTCATAAGCGGTTTTTATCAAGCTTTACATTATGAAAAGAAAGGACTGACATTTTCAGCAATTTGCGTAATCACAAATAAATTCATAGGTTTATGGAAATTAAATGATATACCCACCTTCGCAAAAAAAGCAGCGGCTCTTTCTAATCCTTATAAATCTGCAAGTGAGATCGGGAAAACTAATGCTCACAAAACCTCAAAAGTAAAGCAAACCAAAATTCTGAAGAGTGCGAACTTCTGCTTAAGGTCATTAGATTTTGAAGGTTTATTTCAACAAGATAATAAAATTGTGTTATCTGAATTTCTGCAAGTTCTGAAAAACCTAGATTCCGAACGACTCCAAATAAACACATTTAATTTCATCAATAAAATAGAAATACTGAAGAAGTATTTTGATAAGCCTATAGATGCTATTCATTGTTTTTATGCAATTGTGGGTTATTGGGATATCACAAGCACAGTAGCAGATGTAGGAGAAACGGATAACGTTCAAATAGTAGGATATAAAGGAAGAAGAACTAGTGAAGCATTTTATGTTAGCCCAGAAATAAAAGATGATTTTAAGAAGTTTGTAGAAAATCATTACATTTTCACCAACGAGGGTTCTGGGTTGTCAGTTGATTATTATTTCAGCCGTTTTGATGAGGTAATCTCACGATTAAATCCAGAATATGCGAAACAACATGGAATTTTCTTTACTGATAGTAATTTAAGCAAGTTTGCGTTATGGTTTGTTCACACATATTACGAGAGAAAACTTAGCGATAAATATATTGTTTTTGATCCCGCTGGTGGTTCTGGAAACCTTGTAACGAGCTGGAGGAATCATATAAAACATAAAATTGTTTCAGAACTTCAGCCAGACTTGTTGAAAACAATTGAAAGAAGGATGAGGTTAGATCCTGATCACAAAAAAATGGGATTTACAATCATTCCTAAGACCAGTGAGAATAGAGGGCTAAATTTCCTTGATAAATCAGCAGAAGAATATGTTTACGAGCTAATGCAAGAATTGAGAAAGAAGAATCTTAAACTTGATAAGCCATTAGCATTCCTTGTAAATCCACCCTATAAGAATACTGATGAAAGTGAAAAACAAAGAAAAGACGTGGATGCAATATATCCCATTCATAATTCAATTATTAGGTTAACTGGAAAGGATGCTGGGAAAGAAAGATATTTAGCCTTTCTCGGGCAGATAATTAACATTGCGCGGCTTCAAACTGGAGATTTAAAATTAGAATCAGATGAGCTGGATTTCAACCAAGTCACAATTCCGCCTACCCTTAATGAGGATGTTGACAAACCATTATTATTAATATTCACTCCCACATCTTGGTTGATCCCAAGAATCTCATACAAAATTTTCAGAGGAACATTCGACAAGTACTTCAAATTTGAAAATGGTTTTATTTTCCTCGGTAGAGAGTTTTTCAAAATAAAAGGAAAATTCCCAATTGCTTTCACGATATGGAGGTATAATAAAAACAATGATGGCAACAATAATATTATCAAATTGAAAGATCTTACACATCTAAGTGCTTCTACTTTAAATATAAATTGGAATCAGAAATTTACAGATATAAATAAACATCTAAAACCAATTATTAGAAATGCAAGTACAATTAATTTTTCAAAAAAGAAGAACAGTATTTACTTTTGGTTAGGTCAGAGAAGATTGGATTTTACAAGAAGTCCAACAAGCGCAGAATTGCTTTCCAATAAGATTTATGGCGGACTTCCGATAAATGATCCAAGAAGAGAAAATATTAAGACTTATGGTATAGAAAATTCAGATTTTATCGGATTCATGGATGATAATACGCCTGTCAGAATTAAACGAGATCGTCATGGACGGATGAGTAAAAAATGTGATAGAGTTTGGTTTAGACTTGATAGCGATATAAAAGGTGCAAATAAAACAAGAATTACAAGCGTTCCGCCTGATAATCGAGGATATGCCGCTTATGACCAAGAAAGTTCTCAAAAAACATTTGTTTGGTATGCTATATCTAAAGCACTAATAGGAAACTATCCAATTTGGGCGAACCAGCTTGACCTGTGGAAGCCAAATATTACAAAATCAATAGGGGACTATTTTTATTCTTTATGCTATGCATATGGTTTAGCTGAGAACTTCTGTGTTGTTACTAAATATGAAGCTGATAATCCTGTTCCTGATACACCTGAAGTTTTCATTGATAATCCTATGTGCCCTGCAAATCCTGAGTCTTTTTGGTCTTTAATTCTCGATAGGGAAATTGAGAAATCTAACATTAAGTCATTTAGACTGATGATGGCAGTAAAAGAATTATACGAATATTGGAATAATGAGTACTGCAAAGCACAATTCCTATTTAAAGTTGGTTTAAAGGAAGAACCCTATTTTAAGTATTTTAACTATCCTGATTTTTTAACGCCTTTTTCAGGTCTGATCCAAATTAGAAAATATGCAGAAGTTAATTGTAAATCTGATCTAAGCGAACATTTTGAAAGAATTAGCAGGTGTACAAGAGAAGTTAGAAAAGAAATTTATTCTATTCTTATTGATAATTTTAAATATTTTAGTTGATATAAGCTACTTGTTTAAAAACGAAATTGTCCCTAATTTTCTGAAACATCAAAAAAGGAGATACGTTGTCAATAGAAAATAATAAGTTTATTTCAATAAGCCGGGTGCCCCTGTTTGATTTCAAACAGGGTGTATTCTTTGTCTTTTCCGCCCGATAGGTTTTCTTCACAGTTTAATCAGAAATTCAGTAAATAATTTGCTAAAATATACAATCTATTAATTATTGATGTAAAGTGTATTTCTTCAATCCGGTTACGTCATTAGCTCAGCTCATAAAATCAGGACAGGGAAATTCCCCAAAGGGGTTAAATATGAATAGCCCAGGGTAAGTCCCTTCTTCCGGGACGCAACCCTGGGATAGTGGATGCCAAGCTTCGCTACCCTGAAGGGGTAGAACAAAATGTTGATTATTTGAGTGTTAAAAATCATGTTTCACGCAAAGTCGCTAAGTGTTAACGATTTGGTTGTGAAAGTCTTCATCTCTAATAATATAAAAAGCTGAGCTAATGACATATCCGGATTCTTCAATTATTACGAAATTCCTGAATAATGGCTCTCAGAAGAGAACTCAACTGCTTATTATCAGGGCATCTGCCGGGAATCATTCTCCCATTAATCATTTACCTTTTCGTTCTCAGCTATGATTATATATCTGTCATTTATAGATTTAAGTTATCCCCGCAGAAATTGTGTTTGTCTCTGAATTCTTATGCAATCAAGGTGAGCCGAGAAAAAGGAATGATTATGAAAAAGATCCTCTACAATCCATGTCTGTTTCAGTACAATATTGCATTTAGTTTGTACATCAGCAAACAGTGTCACCCGCCTGATCAGGTGTTATTCTAATCTTTGGTAATCGAAGCGATTCTCTATAGATTTTACTCGAATGTTCAGGAGAAGTATTTTCGCGTGGAGATGGGTGATGCTTTTTGATAACCTGACATGACCCTCTTCCGTGTGGTAGAAGAAAAGTTCTATATTCATTTCTTTGATCATTTTCTTTGGATAAGGAACCGGTCTGCCTTCAAATTTTGTGAATATCCACATAGATGTGTCAATTGTGGCTTTTCCGTAGAATCCCTTCTTTATGCCTGGTTTCGGTTCATAGGTAATTACCGGGAGATTTTCGTTATTAGCAGCATCAATCCGAAATTGATAGTCTGAGCGGTATTCTTTCTTGATAGGATCAAACGGAGAGATCTCCATAGATTCTTCTTTGGTATCTCCGTCATCAGGTTTGTCGCCGCGTTTGGTGATATTACCGTCCCGGTCTGTTTCATGCCTGACCTGATCTCCTTCCAGGTCAAATTCAACCAGGTACCATGTTGTATCGGAATCCTTTATTTCTGATTTCTTGTCAAGGTTATGCATAATCATGCAGGTCCGGCAGCTTACACCTCTCATCCCCTTTTTCATTCGCCATTGATTAGCTTCAAGTGAATCCAGCCAGGCATCCAACGACACATCAGAAGCAAACGCATTGGCAATACAGATACCTGTAATTGATAGAATAAGAGCTAATTTCACAAGTGTTTTCTTCATTTCTATTCCTCAATTTTATCCTGAAAATACAGTCAATTACTTGTTGTGCAAAGTTATTTCTTGAATCATTACGAAATCCCTAATAAATGGCTCTCCCCGGATGGGTCAACTTCTTTCTCTAAGGACATCCGAATAGAATCTTTCTCCGTTGATTTTATTCATTTTCGTTCTCGTATTGGATTATGTATCTTTTATCTGTATATTGAAAAAGTTATCACAGAAATTATGTTTTCCCCTTAACGCTTTGAGCAATAAGGATAGCCGGGAATAAAGATTGATCATGAAAGCTTGCACGTTTTTACATATCGGTATATGCCTGGTCTTCGTTAGTACCTGGAATTCCGCATTAGCCATACCAAACGAGAAAGTTAATCCTTCCACGACAACTCATATCTCAATCGATGAGCTTGATGAAGAAATCGAGCTGCCGGTACTGGATGAGGACTATGGCACCGGGACAGCCAGAGAAACCGATCCCTGGACATTCGATCTTTGGAACCCGGAGCTTACTATTGGCGGGAACGTCATTGATTGGAAGCACCGTGGTTTTGCCAGGTTCGATCTGTCTGATCTTCTTGTTGGATCAGATATCACAGATGTGTCAATCACATTTTATGTTCATCTCCCCTCCGGCAACAACCAATATACGCTTTTCCTTAAAAGCATGGATGTTCTTCCTGACGGAGATAATGCTTGCGAGGTCTGGAACAGTATGGACGATGATTATACCGATGATGGTTCTGATGTTATCCAAAATGAAGGTGAACATACCCTGAACCTTAATGAAAATGCAGTGTCAGCCCTGCAACGCGCACTCGATGATGGTGATGAATGGTTCGGAGTCAGTTTCTGCGAGGAATTTGACAGTTGCGCTTATGGTGCAGTGGACGGTTATGATGAGGATACGTCACCAACATTAACTGTCACCTATGAAGAAGGCGGCTGGATTGAAGCGCCATCCGAAGTTACTCTCACCGCCCAGGGTGAATATTTGCTCGATCTCACCTGGACTGACAACTCCGAAGATGAAACCGCATTTTTCATCGAAGGCAGATATCGCGAGGTTGATGAAGACCCCTGGGAAGATTGGGAGCCACAAGACACTGTTGATGCCAATGTGACATCCTGGGGCGATACAATCGACACTCCTGGTGAATACCAGTATCGTTTGAATGCTCGAAACGATGAGGATATATCAGCATGGGTTGAATCTAACGAATTGACTCACGAATACATACCTTTTGCGCCCTCAAATGCTGCCGTCACTTACCAGGATTCCGGTGATATGGTAATTACCTGGTCTGATGAATCACAGATAGAGACCGGATTTATTATTCAGCAAAGTTATTCCATTGATAATGAAGGCTGGGGTGATTTTACCGACCTGGATTCAGCGATTGTGGCTCCTGACAGTGAATTTTATGCCCTGACGCCGGGAACAGGCGGATATTACCGTTACCGGGTAGCAGCTTTCAACGATTTCATCTCCAGCGAGTGGGCAATAACGGACACAGCTTATGCTCCACCGGTACCCGGAATGCCTTCCGATTTTGAAGCTGTTTTCGACCTTGAAGAGGTAACAATATTGTTGTACTGGTTTGATAACAGTCTAACTGAATCCGGTTTCAGGATAGAGAGGATGGGGACGGCTGACGGTGATAATTGGACCGATTGGGAATTGATAAAATTAACCGATCCTGACGTAACGTCTTATCTTGATGTAGATGTATCATTGCAGTTTATCTATCGTTATCGCCTGAGTGCAGAGAATCTGACGGGAGTTTCGGACTGGTTTGAAGCGGAAGTGAAAACAAAATCTGCTCTATCTGAACAAACCGCCAATCGTCCATTGAGGACCAAGCTTTACGCACCCTTTCCAAATCCACTGTACGGTGAAGCAACTGTTCTATTCGATTTAGCAAAACGTGGCGTGGCAAACATCAGCCTTTATACACTTGAAGGACGCCTGGTCAGGAGATTTACACAATCCGTTTTTCCCGAAGGAAAACACCGGTACAGTATCAATATCACGGATCTATCCAGCGGAAGTTATTTTCTAGGATTTAAATCAGATGGAGTAGAATCTACCAGGAAAATTATTTTGTTTTAGTGAAGAACCGAAAGAAAGTTAAAATCTTTTAGAGCACCATCTGATGAATTGTTATATTGCCTCCATTGTGAAATTACTTATTCATGTTGATATTATCGGTTGAGGATAGGAAAAATACTATATATTATATTTTTGCATCTATTGATCAATTCTTCGGGGTGCAGGGAAGAATTGTTATTGTTTAATCAACCCTTATAAACATCATTTAGAGTATTGTGAAATCCAGGCTGAAAATCCTTTATGCGCATAACTACTATTTAATACCGGCTGGGGAAGACCTTTCATTTGAGTAGGACATCAGGCTTCTCAATGAGCAAGGGGCACCAGGTAGAGACATATATCCGGCATAACAGGGAAATTGACGAACAGTCGAAAATATTAACTGGAATCGGCACCACCTGGAGTCAAACCGATTACAAAAAGGTGCAGCAACGGATTCAACAGTTCAAACCCGATATTGTTCATGTAAACATTTTTTTCACTTATTTCTCCCTCAATCTACTATGCCGCTTCGGCTGAAAGAGTTCCGGTAATACAGAACCTCCGTAATTATCGTCTTGTTTGTCCCGGTGGAACTTTATTTCGCTCTTCCGCCATCTGCGAGGAATGCCTTGGAAAACGATTGCCCTTACCAGCTATTCGACATGCCTGTTATCGTAATAATACATTTGCATCATCTGCCGTTACAATGATGCTTTCGTTTCATCACATTTTCAAAACATGGCAAAACAAGGTTTCCGGATATATTGCACTGACAGATTTTATGAAACAAAAATATATCGAAGGTGGTTTCCCTGCACATAAGATTGCTGTCCGACCGCTTTATATTCATCCCGACCCAGGATATAAGCAGGGAGAGAAAAAATATGCTTTATATGCAGGAAGATTGACAGTTGAAAAAGGTTTGCCATTCCTCCTGAACGCCTGGAAGCATCTTGATGAAAAGATCCCACTCAAAATTATCGGCGACGGCAAACTGCGTGATTATGTTATCGAAGAATCTTCACAGATGGATGAAGTTGAATATCATGATTGGACATCTCACGAAGAACTGCTGAAACTCATCGCTGAAGCACGTTTCTTTATCTTTCCATCACAATGGTATGAAGGTTTTGGCAGGGTGATCCTGGAGGCGTTCTTAAGGCGTGTTCCCTTAATTGCGACGGACTTAGGCGCCACGGGGAACATAATCGAACACCGGCGCACCCGGAAGAGATGGAAATAATGGGTATAGAAGCGCGACGGGAATTTGAAATGCACTACACCGCGGAAAAGAACATTTCTCAGCTTGAAAAGATTTACGAAAATATTTTGTCCGATTCTTCCGGAATATCATGAAGATCAGGCTTCTGCTTAAAATCACTTAGCTTTATATTATTATTCTTATGACTCTTCTATCCTGACTAATGACTTGCGATTCCCCTGATTATTTCATCAAGTTTGAAAAAATTAACATCAATTTAGGTTGAATCAGGTTATTAGTATTATGAAGAATCTTCTCAAAGAGTCGCTTCAGCCGGAAAACATTTTCCTGAACGTAGAATCTGAAGATCGTTTTTCGCTTATCCGCCGGCTTGTTGGTCTTCTCAAGGAAAATCAAGCTGTAGATGATGAGGCACAGCTTATTGAAGACGCAGTCGTTCGTGAAGAGGATATGGCTACGGGAATTTCTGATGGAATTGCCCTGCCACATGCTCGCACTTCAACAGTCGAGACTCTAACCGTCGCTTTTGCCCGACCTGAAATTCCGATTCAATTCGAGAGTGCGGATGGTAGGCCCGCAGATTTGATATTCTTTTCAGCTATACCACCTCATTGCATTGAGAATTATTTAAAATTAACAGCTTACCTGATTCGCTTATTAGGACAAGAAGAAATTGCAGAGGGTCTGCGGAGAGCCGGTTCAGCCTCTGAAGTTCTCATTGCATTAAAACTAAATGATTGATTCTGCTCCTCTTGGTCAACAATAACCAAGCTCCAAGCGTTTTACTCGAGTCTCCTGCTAAAGATTTCCACTAAATCAGCCGATATGATAAGTGTCAATCATCCTGGATTAGCATCCCTGGATGGTTTAGCCGCAAGAAACCGGTATGACAATAGAGGTCTATCCGGAAAAGAAAGGTAGTAATAATGCCTTCAAACAATAATGACACAGCGCGTGTTCTCTACTCAATCTCTCAGGTTAACGCCATGACGGGAGTAGGAACACCAACAATCCGCAAATGGGAAAATGCTTTCAGAGATTACCTCAGTGTGGTGAGGACGCCTGGGGGACAGAGGCGATTCAATCAGGATGCTGTCGATAAAATCGAACTCCTGAAGCACCTGATATACGAAGAGGGACTCTCTCTTGAAGGAGCTCGCAGACGTCTCGAGCAAATGGAAAGCGGTAAGCCTGAAGATGTAGATCAGGATCCTGCTGTTGAACAGCTTGCGGAACTCGTGACAGATATGCTGTTGCGAAAACTGTTTAAGGACGGGTTAGACCCCCCCGGGGAGCATGGCCTTTCTCCGCCGTTCCTGACGCGTGAGAAGGGACCGAAGATCGATTGATCAGGCGCCCGGGAGGTACCCGATACGCCAAGTTTAGCCCCGCAGAGATGCGGGGCTTCTTTTTGTATAAAGCGGTCGTTGAAAACAAGACCTGGTTTCAATTGAATAGATATTGCCCGGACATCAAGCTGATCCGGGGCACACTGCGGGGATGCTTTTGATATATATAGGGGGGCTTGGAAATAATGATCAGTTCAAAATCGAATTGTCATTGCCCGGACATCAAGCTGTCCGGGGCACACTACGCACACTTGAGATTTGTCCATTATTGATTCGTGAACACGATACAGGCTGTGCCGGTAATCCTGACTTTCCTGTGCATTGCTGATGGGGTAGCTCCCATCTTCTCACCAAGAAGTTTCTTGATTTCAGCCTCTGTTTCCGGATCAAGCTCTTCTTCGGGAGTGATAAAATAATGATCCTCATCCATCCCGACATACCACACATTCTCGCCCGTTACACCGGATGAAGCGCCATCGTCAATATGAGTCGCCTTCTCACACAATATTTTGATCAGGTGACCGCCCATTTCTGTCAGAATCACATCCATTTTCATTTTCCTTTCAATCAAATCTGGAAAGATATCATAACTCAAGCTATACGAAGGTAATCCTTTATCCGTATTCATAAAACAGTGGCTAACAATAAAAACCCGGATAGATTTTATCCGGGTTATGTTCAACTTGTATTTCTTCCCGGAGTCGAGCATCCGGGTGTATCTCAAGTGATTATTTCATGAGTACCATTTTAGACATTACTGAACCTGCACCAGTGCTGAGTTGGACAAAGTAAATTCCGGATGACAGACCTTCACCGTCAAACTGTACTTTGTAAACTCCAGGCATTGCAGGACCATCTCGCAGAACCGCGATTTCACGTCCTAACCTGTCAAACACTGAAAGTTTTGTTATATATGGTTTATCAATCGAGAATTCAATTGTAGTTGTCGGATTAAATGGATTCGGATATACTGAATTAATGCTGAATGTTTCAGGTAACGTACCGGCATCAGAATCTGTTACACTTGCGGCATGATCAGTATGAATGTTTACAGCATAAGCTACAGCCTCTTCAAGAGTCAGATTATTATGCTCCTCAAGATCGACATGGCATCCAAGACATGAATAATCCAATGTGACGAAAGCTTTACCGTCATCATCGACTGCCCAGAACATATTTCCGCTTTCATCTTCCCAGACATTATCTTCCCGAGTAGTTGCATCGGTCATGATCTGGAAAAAGTGTCCACGTACATCGCCTTTGTAATCGTTGAAAGTCTGTCCTGATTTTCCGGTATAAGACATGTGGCATTCGATACATGCTACATCTTCCATATCATCGACAACGTAGAAACCATTTTCTTCAGAACCAGGATGACAGTTATTGCATGAGAAACTTTCCGGAATCCCGCCATCATTATAAACTGTGCTGCGATGCTGGTCGTGGCAGGTTATACATTCCAATCCGGCATGTGAACCCATAGCATGATCTTCAGCTTGTTGATGATGACGTCCAAAGCCGCCCTTCCAAGGATTACGACCTTCACTGTCGCGGTAATGGCATTCTGCACAATCTTTGCCGCCAGTAGGTACTACATTGCCTGGATCGGCAACGTGATCACCTGCTGGGCCGTGGCATGCTTCACAACGAATACCTTCCTCTGTCCAGGTTCCTACCATGCCGGGCATATCATACATATTGCCACCTTCAGCATCATAACCGGTGGTATGGCATCTGCCACAGTCATAGGGTTTGCCATCATCACCCACACCAGTGTATTCACCATCATGATATCCTGCCCATGTATCATTCAGCAGGTTATACTGGGTAGTTTCACCTTCATCGCCGGTATAAATGTATCCCTGATCTGTAACGAAGCGGGCTTTCCAATAGTAGTTACCGATCACAAATTCTACGTCCGACCATTCAAGCTGTGCTCCCCATGCAACCGGGAGTCCAGGCGCTTCAGTCCAGGGCCAGGTGCCTTCAGCAGGAACTTCGCCGCCAGTACGGGTAAGCTTGTAGGGATGACCCGAATCTTTGTAACCATCATAAAATCCATCTACAGGATTATTTGCATGGCAACCCGCACAAGCTTCATCGCCAACGTAATCCTGTGCATAAGCACCAAATGCAACAAAAGTTGCTAATAAAATCAGCATCAATCTTTTCATGAATTTCTCCGAATTGTTTATGTGTATGAGTGTTTACTTTTTAAACAAGCACCAAATATGATCTCAAAATAAAATCAAATTTGAATTATTTCAGGTTATGTGAATAATGGAACAATATTCAAAGCACCCATTTTTCTCATAATTCTCTACTAATAAATTATGATTTCACAGTGCAATATGTCTATAAGGGGTTAGGTACAGCTCTCTGGGGAGTATTCCTGAATACGGGAGAAAATCCCGGAAAATTCAATTATCAGATGATAATCGGCAAGAATATTTGAAATATTATTTCCACAGGTCAACATCGATCAGCCCGAGCTTTGCAGCATATCTGACCAGCTCGATTGTACTATGCAGATCGAGTTTATTCATAATATTTGTACGGTGATTTTCTACTGTCTTTGAGCTGATGAAAAGTTTGTCGGCACATTGTTTTGCAGATGATCCTTCCGCAAGCATCCGCAATATTTCCTGTTCCCGGGGGGTAAGAGCGTTGTAAGCGGCATCAGTTATTTTCGTCTCCCTGTCAGGAGATTCTATCAGTTTCTGGATAACTTTGGAGGATACAGAGCTGTCAAGGAAGAACTTACCGTCAGCCACCATTTCCATGCCTTGAAGAAGATTTTCTGAAGCTGATTCTTTCACAATGAACCCGGTAGCGCCATTCTTAAATGCTTCCGCAATGTATTCGATTTTCGAATGCATGCTAACGACTAATATCTGTATTTGTTCGGAGATATTTTTTATCTCTTTTGATAAGCGGATGCCATTTTCATCCGGGAGAGAAATATCCATCAAGACAAGATCCGGTCGAAGATCTTCGGCTAATTTCTTTGCATCCCTGGCATTGCCCGCTTCAGCAACAATCTCAAATTTTTCATTCTTGCGAATAATAGTTTTCAGGCCTTCCCTGAAAACAGGGTGATCATCAATAATCAATACACTAATTTTACCGCTCAATTTTCTTTTCCCTCAATGGAATTTCTATGAATATCTTCGTCCCTTTATCAACAATGGATTCTATACGTATTTCACCCTGCAGAACTCTTGTCCTCTCACGCATGCCCTGTAATCCCATTCTCTTATTCCGGATAGCTTCTTCCATTTTCTCATCAACGTTGAAGCCAACACCGTCATCCTCTATCCTAAGAATAATATTGGGATATGTAGCTACGATCTTAACAGATACTTGCTCGGCATCAGCATGGTTTCTAATATTATTAAGCGCTTCCTGAACAATACGAAAAAGATTGATCTCCGTTTCAAAATCCATCTCAAGGTTATCCAGCCCCGCAGAGGAATATACAACTTTTATTCCGCTGTTTTCCGAGAAGTCTTCACAATATGAAAATAACGCATTGGAAATGCCTAATTGATCGAGTCCGGGAGGACGTAATTCATACGCCATCTGGCGAACAACTGATATAGAATCTTGAAGGAGAAGGGATAGACTTTTGAGTTTTTCAAGGATTTGATCACTTATTGTTGATTCACTGTTTATAGCATTGTCACATGCAATCTTCGACGCTGATAAATTTTGTGCCAGATTATCATGCAGGTCAAGCGCAATTTTCCGGCGCTCAGATTCCTGTGCCATTATTAACTGTTGAGTCAATGTGTGAATATTTTCTTCCGAATTTTTTCTTGCGGTTATATCACGAATTGTACCAACAATGAACATTCCCTCCTGATGTGTACCTACAGACAATGACAATTCTATTGGAAATAGACTACCATCACTACGCTTTGCGGAAAGCTCAACTGTTCTTCCCATCATCGAAGTTGGTTGTTTTGTCATTAGGAAAGTTTTCATAGCCTGGCTATGCTTGCCCATAAAATTTCCGGGAATCAACATTGAAATCGATTGTCCAACCATCTCCTCGCTGCTGAATCCAAACATTTCTTCCGCAGCCTGGTTGAAAATAAACAGAAGACCTTTTCGATCAATAGCTATCATTGCATCTTTGCCCGAATCTACCACAGCTCTGAATAGTTTTTCGCTTTTCTCTAAAGACTGTTGTGCTTGATTTCTTTCATCAATTTCAGATTTTAGTTTCGAGTGAGTAGAAACCAGGTTATGCTCGACACGTCCAAGGTAAAAATAAAATAATGTGAACAGAATTCCACCCAAAACTATACTCATTGATACGAAAAGTGTGAACAGCAACCTTAATGAAGCCAGGTCAGATGTGACATCACTTAATACGATGATATCACCAACATCAATATCTCCCGCATCAATCAGTGGGATAAATCCACCGCGAAACTCTTTATCATTCACCGACACACTGAATCTTGAATTTGCATGTTTGGAATGTATTTGCTTGAGGTGATTACCCATTTCAATCGGAATATCTTCCAAAGTCTGGTCGATAATAACAAAATCAGCGAAAGTATCCCAATCACCCGAACGCCCCATCATCCTCATACCTTCGTCCCAGGCTTCACGGTCAAGAAGACGCTTGTCGATCGCAAAAAACAGCTCTACACCCATAATATTACTCAACAATGATGTCAGGTGTTTGATCTCTTTTCCGAATTCAAGATATCCAACCAGTTGATCATCGATTATCCAGGGATGTACAACACGCAGGGTGAATGTTCCGAAGGTACCAAGCTCTATCCCCCAAACCGGTTGTTTCTTTTCTGCCGCCTTGTCAAGAGTCGTACGTTGAAGAAGATCACCGTATTGTTCTTTGTTATGGACTCTCAGGTAGCATGTTCGATCCAGATCAATGAAATAGAAGTGAGAAACCTGGTGCTTATTGCGTATTTCGTTAAAAAGTGTAATGGAGTGCTGATAAAGTTCTTCACGGTCACGCTTCATCCATGCTTGCTGCATTAACTCGTCATCTCTTATCTGATCAATGAGTTTTCCGTAAAGTTCAGCATCATTCTCCAATTCAGTATTGAATAGCAGTTGGATACCATCCAGCCTGGAACGAACGGTTTCTTCGATTTGCCTTCGCTGCATCCAATAAACGCTAATCATTGAAACTGTGAGAACGAGTACAAGCGTTGCTGCTATTGGAATCAGGATACGCGTCCTGATTTTTTCAACTTTATTTGTCATGCTGGAGGTTATGGTTCAATCTCCTGAATATTCAAGTCTTTCGGTATTGTCGATTAATCAATTAAATAATATATAAGTTATTATATCCGTTTACACAATGCAGTAAAGATCACCTTTTTTTTAAGGACAGTAATCCTCGATATCTTCTCGATGTAATTATAAAATTCAATAACCATCGACCTTTTAACTACGTCAAAACTCGTAGCTGATTCCGATTGAAGGCAGCAGACCGATATCCTCCTGCTCTATAGACCTTCCTTCTCTTGCATCCCAATTCGGAATATCGTTGTTCTTATTGTTATAGACATTTTGTACGTCTATATAGACTATCAGGTTGGAATGATCGAAGGGGAAAAACTTATCCACACGCAGGTCAAGTGAGTGGTTGGTCTCGATTCGTCTGGAATTATAAAGGTTGCTATTAAGGGTTCCATCCGGATTATACGGAGTGAAGGGTCTCCCGGTCGCAAGGCGAAACTTGGCAGATATTTCCCAGGATTGTTTCAACATCCATCCCCAACCGAGGTTGAAAATCCAGCGTTGATCCCAACTTCCAAATCTTTCAACACCATCAATTCCAGTGAACATAGTCTGGCTGTAGCTCAGGCTGCCTGTTCCGTAATGCCTGTGCTCGGACATTTTCTTCTGAACGAACAATTCAATTCCTCGAGACCATCCGTCACCAGCGCTGAGAAGTGGATCCAAGCCGTATGAAGCAAATCCTTCTTGTTTTCCTCCAAATCCTGCACCGGTATTTACCATCACCAGGTAAGGACGAGATAAACTTGCAGGATAGTTGAAGTATTTCTTGTAATAACCTTCTATCTGTACTCGAACATCGCTGCGAATAAATTCTTCCACCCCGAGAACCACTTGATCAGCGCCGAGGTAATCGAGTTTCCGGTTCTGCTGATTTGCCACCAGCCAGACATAACTTGGCGCCTGGTAATAGCGACCGGCGCTGGCATTAATCGTAGTCCTCGATGTTATCGGATAGCTTGCTCCAAATCGTGGCGAAAAAACCATTCCATTATCGAGAATGTCAAAATGATCACCCCGCCCGCCAAATGTCAGATTCAAAAAACCAAGTTTTCGTGACAATTGAAGGTACGCGGCAGATTTAATGGAATTGGACTTGAGGCGTTGATCTATACTAATGGAATCTCCCGGTACAATTTGAAAGGGAGGTAGTAATAAATCAGTATCAAATCTTACCAGTTTTTCCACAATACCGGACGTCAATTCTGTTTCCGAGTCAAGTTTATAGACAATTTCCCCTCGAACTGAGGTTTCCTGCTCAAAAGAATTATTCTTGAATACTGTCAATGTTCTTGTGCTGTCCATCTGTTCTGCAACGAATTCAACAGTATTCTGCGAAAAAGTCAAAGTTGAATAACTATTGCTGAAGAATCTTTTCCAGGTTGCACCATAAGTAAATTGTTTTTGTGAATTATTCAGAATATTAGAATTGAAATATTTTTGGTCCGGAGTATCATTAAATTGACGAATGTTATCAAGTGTGGTTATACCCGTAAAAGTAAGTTTATCGTTGGGGCTGAGATCGTAACTGCTTTTTACCAGGAAATCCCAATACTCAGGAACGAATGGAAATCCGGCTGCTTTAAAAATGAAGTCAAGATAACTTCGTCTTGCTGAAAAATATATTCCGCCTCTATCACCTGCTATAGGTGTTTCCAAGTTTAAACCAAATTGCGATGCACTGATAGTTGCCTTTCCTCCGAATTGATCACGCCTGGGTTCTTTTAAATTTATAGTCAAAACACTACTGAGACGGTCTCCATATTTCGCTCCGAAACCGCCTGTAGAAAAACTGATTCTTTCTACAAAGTCGAGGTTGACATAACTGGCTGGACCACCACCTGAACCCTGGGTGCCGAAATGGTTAATATTAGGTACTTCTATATTTTCAATTATGTAAAGATTCTCTGAGGGTGCTCCTCCTCGCACAACCAGGTCATTTCTGCCCGAACTTGCCTGCGCTACGCCAGGCAGTATTGATATTGCTCGAACGATATCTTCAAAACTTCCGGGAATACGTCGTATTTCCTCATTTGACTGGGTAACAACGCTGGTCTTTACATCAGATTCTTTCCGAAAATAACCGGGTGTAATCTTGACTTCTTCGAGTTGTAAAACAGTGGGTTTCAGTGAAAAATTCACTTCTACAGGACGTACATTGTTTATCACAACATCGGTTTGAACCATTGGCATGAATCCAATGGCAGATACCTGGACAGCATAAATGGTCGGTGGAACATTACCGATTCGGAAATTACCATCGAGATCAGTCGCAGCGCCAAGGCTGGTTCCGCGAAGAATTACATTTGCCCCAACTGCCGGGCTTCGGTCATCTTGATTTAAAACTGTACCAAATACTATTCCGTTTTCTGAAATGTCTTTTTCTGCCGATGCTTTGGTTGCTGCGAAAAGAACGAGCGAAAACGATAAAATAAGATTTATTATTGATTTCATTACTTGATTATTCTCCATAATATTGAAATCGACGAGTAAATTCCTATATACTATTATCCAGAACTATCGCAAATCTGCCCAAATTACTACTCAAATAATTGTCTAAATTAATTAATAATATTTCGTTTTGGGTTTTGTGTTAGATGCTCCTAACATACGAATGATTTCATCTATTTATGCATTACGTTCTAAATATTCCTATCACCTAATTATATTCGAATTCTGACGCAATCAAACTGCTTGTAATGTGAAAAAAATCTCGTTACTTTTACCAAGTTAATATAGTCTCTTTTATGCTTTGGGGAAGTGTATTAGATCTGCAAAGAAGCACTAAAATAATAACAGATTCCACCACATGAAATACAAACTCGGCATAGATGTTGGCGGCACTTTTACTGATTTTATCCTTATCTCCGATTCTGGAGAAACCTCAGTTCATAAGACTCTTTCAACTCCTGAAGATCCTTCAGTCGGTGTTTTAAGCGGTATATACGATCTATCTGATATCCTTAACCTGAACCTGGATGATTTCATTCAGAATATTGAGACTGTTGTACACGGAACCACTGTTGCAACAAATGCATTGCTGACCCTGAAGGGAGCTAAAACGGCGCTGATCACTACAAAGGGTGTTCGTGATGCACTGGAAATGAGAAGAGGGATCAGGGAAGAGCAGTACAATAATCATTACCGTAACGTCGTTCCGCTAATCCCAAGATATTTGAGGATGACCGTAGATGAGAGAATCAATGCCCAGGGCGAGGTATTAACTGCCCTGGATGAATCAGAGTTGCTGCCGATCATTGAGTTCCTCAAGGAAGAAGAAGTTGAATCAGTTGCAATATGTTATTTGAATGCCTTCTTGAACAGTACTCATGAGCAAAAAACTGCGCAATTTTTGAAACAACATCTTCCCTCTTGTTTCATTACGGCTTCCACCGAAGTGCTTCCTTCTATCAGGTTTTATGAGCGTGTAAGTACAACAGCAGTAAACGCCTATCTCGGACCGATTGTTGCCAATTACCTTGGAAAATTGACCGAAAAACTTGATGACATAAAATTTTCCGGCACTTTATTGATTATGCAGTCCAATGGCGGTGTAGTAACGCCTGATATCGTCAAAAAATCTCCTGCTGTTACTGTACTTTCCGGTCCTGCCGCAGCGCCTACTGCCGGAGCCTTTTATGCAAACTTATTGGGTTATAAGGACTGTATTACGATAGACATGGGAGGTACCAGCTTTGATGCCAGCCTGGTGATCGACAACCAGTGTGTAACAAGTTCAGACGGTGAAATAAACCGGTATAAGATTGCACTTCCATCGCTTGATATTGCTACGATTGGCGCTGGCGGGGGAAGTATCGGGTGGATTGACAGCGGTGGTCTTCTGCAAATGGGACCCCAAAGTGCTGGCGCAATGCCGGGTCCAATCTGTTATGACAGGGGTGGGATTTTACCGACATGTACCGATGCCAACCTCTTGCTTGGTTATCTAAATCCCGATTTTTTTGCCGGTGGGGAAATTAAGCTGGACACTGAGCATACAAAACAGATAATCACTGAACAGGTCGCACCGAAATTAGGTTTATCACTCCAGGAAACAGTGGTAGGTATGTACAGGATTATCAACAGTAATATGGCGCAGGGTGTACGCCAGGTTTCGATTGAAAAGGGGTATGATCCACGTGAGTTTTTGATCATAGTCGCAGGAGGAGCTGGAGCGATTCATGCAGGTGAGATATGCAAAGAACTTGAAGTCCCAATGTTTATTGTACCTGATGTCGCGTCGATTTTCTGCGCTGCGGGAATGCTGTTGGGAGATTTGAAACATGACTATATCCGCTCCTACATAACCTCTCTTTCCGACATTGACAAAGACCATTTCCTGAACCTGTACCATGAGATGAAAAAAAACGGAGCAGATACTTTAAAGAAAGAGGGAATTAAGGAAGACAATATAGATTTTTACCCGGTTATGGATCTCAGGTATTTCGGTCAATATCATGAAGTACAGTTACCGGTTCCCTGGGAAGATATCGCAGCTTTCGATTTTGAAAATATTAAAAAGGCATTTCATAAAGAACATAACCGCCTGTTCGGTTATTCACTCGAAGAAGAGGGTACCGAGATCGAGGTAATAAATGTCCGTCTGCGGGCACTCGGCATAACTGAAAAACCGAAATTCTTAAGTGAATCAAATAAATCAATATCAATTGAATCAGCCTTAAAAGAGAAAAGGCAGGTATATATTCCCGAATCAAATGAAGTGAAAGAAGTCAATGTTTATGACGGCGATAAATCCCTGAACGGCAACACAATCGTCGGCCCGGCAGTTATAGAAAAAACTAATACATCCATTTTCGTCAGTGAAAGCTACAATTGCCTAATCGACGATTATGGTTCTTTCATTATTTACGACAAGAGTCAACCAGACGTCATCGCGGATATTTTATAAGTGCTTAGCTACTCTGCAAATCCGAGTATTTGGATCAGATGGACTTTTTTAGCTCAGATAGATAACTAGGAAATTAAGTTCATATATTTTTATCTGGATTAAGGACTATCATGGGAAATAATAGCAAAGAACTGATTGATCAACCCTTGTTAACATTAGAGGAGCTCTTTACCGAGCGATACTTTGTTGTTCCTGATTATCAAAGGGGTTATTCATGGGAGGAAAAGCAGCTTGTTGATTTGAGGAAAGATATTGAAAACTTGTATGATAGAAAACACAAGCACTATACTGGAACGATTGTCGCGACACCATCCCAAATTTCTCCAAATACATACGAAATAGTTGATGGACAACAGCGAATTACAACTTTGATCATCTTGTTAAAGACCATAATCAATTCTAATCCTGAAAAGTATTCTGATTTGGAATCATTGTATATTCAACGTGGAGAGATAGGAAATCGTCACCCAGTCCTTTCTTCTAATGAGGAAACTCGCGATTATTTCGAGGAAGTTATCATAAGAAACAGAACAATCGATTATGAAATAAAATCCCATGAATGTATCTCAAAAGCCAAGACATTTTTTTCTAAATGGATAACAGATAAGAATAACATATTGGACAGAATTGTTGAAATTGTTACTAATCAGTTAGGATTACTGTTATTCACCCCTGATAATGATAAAGAAATAGGTATTATGTTTGAGGTAATAAACAATAGGGGGAAGGATCTTTCGCAACTAGAAAAGATTAAGAACTACTTTATATATTTTACTACAGTTAATAATAAGAAAAGGCTCAGAGAAACCATTAACCGAAAGTGGACTATAATACAGAAGAATTTAAGCTTTGCAGGAAAAACCACTAATGAAGAAGAAAATAGATTTATTCGGTATTGCTATATTGTATTTTTTGATACAAATAAAGAAAAAAGCTGGAAAGTTTATGATCAACTAAAGCTTCGATTTAATGCAAATTTAAAGGATGAAACTTATGTAATCGAATGTATTGAAACTATTGAGAATTTTTTAGAATTCGTTTCTGATGCATCTCTACACTATGCATATTTTCATTCAAATAACTATTTCTGTGTTAGCTATAAAGGTCAATATAAAAAGAATTTTCAGGAAATTTTAAAATTATTAAGATGTC
Organism: Candidatus Electryonea clarkiae; assembly: GCA_030765455.1. Taxonomy (GTDB): domain Bacteria; phylum Electryoneota; class Electryoneia; order Electryoneales; family Electryoneaceae; genus Electryonea; species Electryonea clarkiae. The sequence goes on from JAVCCM010000036.1 coordinate 21,733, forward strand.
AGCATACTAACGCATCAATCCTTCCACTTTATTTAGCAATAATGAGTAGGTTGACATCGAGCGATAATATTCTAAAAATAATTAATTTGCTTGTGTTACTTGAGAAGGTCAATTTTAGAATTTATATCCTTCCAAAAGTTACTTCGCGAGCAGATTCGAAGCAGGGCGATATGTTTTGGTTTGCTAAAGAATTCTTCGATTATCCAGATTGGAGGGACAAGTTCACCACAGCTTACAACGATGTAAAACTTGAGGGAGACATCTTTGATTGGTTAGAAGCAAATTTAATACAAATTACCAAATACTATTGTCCAGAGTTAAAATTCATACAATCACTTACAATTGACAGCGATGAGGCAGAGGATTATTATCAATGGAATGGAATGAGGTATTTTTTAGCAAATTATGAAAAACAACTACAATCATTCCACAAACATGATTGGGGTATTGAGTATATTCTGCAAAGTAGAAAAGAAGCTGAGAATAATGATTATCTTTCTAGAGAACATATTTGGGCTCAAAACCATAGGATTAGTGATTTTAAGGCGAAATACATTGAGAAAAGAAGACTTGGTAACTTTGTGTTGCTCGGGTTGGCTTCTAATATAAAGTTAAGTGATAATGAAATATCTGCAAAGATCATTGAATTGAATAATTATAACTCAAAGAATATAGGTCCTTTGAACCTAGTTCAAGTGCATGAGTTGCAAGAATTTTATAGCAGTGCTCATAAATATGTCATAAAAAAAAGAAAATCTAACGTACAATCAAAATACTATTTTAGTGACCTTTCAAGAAGAATAAATGATGAAAGAGAAACAAAATTGATCCGTTTTGCTCTTGATAGATGGAAATTGCCCGGCGAAAGCCTCACTAAATTTATCAAAGTAGATTCGTTTTTAAAAGAACAAGATAATGAAAAATATATAATTAAAGAATCGTTAGAGAGTAAGCAATGATAGATAAAATACTGCTGTCCATTTTCCAGAGATCCTTCAAAGCCATTACAGATGAGATGAGTATCTCGCTTACACTGACAACCCGTTCGCCGATTCTCTGTGAAGCGAAAGATTTTGTCACAGGTCTGTATGATGCCGAAGGGCAGATGTTAGAGCAGACGGAAAACCTGCCGATACTTTCATTTTCCCTCGGTCCTGTTTGTAAAATGATACTTGATTATTACGGTGATGAAATATATCCCGGTGATGTGATTATCCATAATGACGTTTTCTCCATGGGAAATCAGAATAATGACGTCGCTATTTTCAAGCCGATATTCAGCGGAGAAAAGCTGATCGGTTGGTCGGCAGCGAAAGGTCACCAGGCTGATATAGGTGGCGCGGTACAGGGCGGTTACAACCCCAATGCAACTGAGGTCTGGCAGGAGGCGTTACGGATTCCTGCGGTCAAATTATACGAAAAAGGTAAGTTCAGAAAAGATGTCTGGAACCTGATCTTCGCCAATATCCGTCTGCAGATGGTGGAAGAGGATATCAAGGCACAGATCGGCGCATGCACTTTAGGTGAAAGACGACTACAGCAATTGGTTGAAAAATACGGTATAGATTGTTTTGAGGAACATAAAATAGAGTTATTCAATTCCACTGAAAAAATGATGCAGAATGAGATCAGTGGGATACCTGTGGGAACCTATGAAGGTGAGAGCAAAGTCTATTATGACGGCAAACATCCCGGTACGATATTTGACGTAAAGGTAAAAATCACAGTCGAGGACGAGGCGATTACGTTTGATTTTTCGGAAACATCACCGCAGACAGACGGATTTGTCAATGGCACTTATACATCTACCTGCTCGGCGATTACCCTGACTTTCCTGCAGATGGTAAATCCGAATATTCCTCATAACGAGGGGATGATAAAACCTCTTAAATATATTGTTCCGGAAGGTACGATCCTGAATGCCTCATATCCAAAAGCGACAACATTTGGAAATCACCTCTGCCCGCAGGTAGCAGATTCCATTTTTAAAGCGTTATCAGAAGCAATACCGAATAAAGTAACCGCCGGATGGAACCATCTGCTTTGTTCCCTCTTCACCGGAATCCATCCAAAAACCGGCAGGAAATATGTTGATATCGGGTTCATGGGATTGAAGGGCGGCTCGGGTGCGCTGGAGGGTAACGATGGCTACGACCATATAGGGATGATAGACGCTTCCGGCGGTGTGCTGGATCAGGATTACGAGATGTACGAACAGCAAACCCCGCACCGGATAATCAAACATGAGTATTTGATCGATTCCGCTGGAGCAGGTAAATGGCGTGGCGGGCTCGGTGTAGAAACCGAAATCCTGATAGGTGCCGACAACACCACAATGGTAGTCTTCGGTGACGGCGACAAGGATGTACCATACGGTCTGTTCGGTGGCAAAGGCAGCATCCTCAACAAGATTGCCCTGACATATCCCGACGGAACCGAAAAAATCCCCATGAGTAAAGACCTGATAGAAGATATCCCGAAGGGAACGGTCTATTACCAGGTAGCATCCGGAGGTGGAGGTTTCGGCGATCCTAAAGAACGGGATATTGAAAAGGTTAAGATGGATGTTAAGAATGAAGTTTGTTCTATAGAATATTCTCGCGTAAACTATAGTATTGACCTCAATATTAAGACTAAGAAATGAACGGTGGCGCAAAAAATGTCAAACTTGTGAAGTGGTCAGAACAGGATAAATGTTTTATAGGCAGTTGTCCAGAATTGTTGATGAAACCATAGAGTTGTATAGACAAGATGGAAAACCTTGACCAGCATATCTATCCGGGAAATATTTGTGCATGCAGTGCAGAAAAATAGCATTAAGAAGATTTAGGAGAGCAGATGAAATATCGTGTAACAATCGAACCGGATGAGTCGGGTTGGTTTGTGGCAAATTGTCCGACTCTACCAGGATGTGTATCACAAGGCAGAAGCAGGGAAGAAGCCTTGGAGAATATTCAGGATGCTATAAAAGGTTATATTGAAAGCCTTGATAAGCATGATGAACCTGTTCCCCCGCCAATTACTGAAGAGATAGTCGAGGTGGTCAGTTGACCAGACTGCCTGTTATTTCCGGAAAGAAAGCGATACGTGCGCTGAAACGGATTGATTACAACATTGATCATCAGACCGGCAGTCATGTAATTCTAAGATGCATGAAGCCTCCCTACCGGAGATTGACAGTACCTGATCATAAAGAACTTGCACCAGGAACTTTGCGAAGTATAATTCGGGAAGCGGGAATAACAGTGGAAAGATTTGTTGAGCTTTTACGCAAATAATAACGTCAAATGAAAGCCTGATTTGTCACAGAGAAGTGATAGATCTGTTATTTTAATGCAGAAAAACACATAGCATTTGAAAGCAATTGGAGGAAGCGAGACACATGTTCATCTTATATTTCAGATGGAGCCCTTTGTAAATCTTAGCGAGTTTATTGGCAAATTGAAGGGTAGCAGCTCTTTTGAGATGAATACTTTGCATGGCAAGAACTCCCTGAAATGGCAAAGAGGATATGGTATTGTGAGTTTTGACACCAAAAACCTGTCTTCTGTTCGGCAATATGTTGAAAATCAAAAAGAGCACCATAGCAAAGGAACAGTTAAAAAGCTCTTGGAAGAATTCACTAGATTTGAGTGAGTTTTGTGATCAAGCCACGCTAAAGCGCGCTCTTGAGCTTTTATATCCCTCACACCCCGGCTGAAGCCGGGTGCGAAGAGGAACCTGCTAAAGCAGGTTGGTTATATACTGGCAGGTCATAAGCTCTGGCAGGTCATAAGCTGGTAGATCATATACTGGTAGGTTATAAAAGCTGATTATAAAAAGGTTGATTAGTTATTGATTGATTACTTTTATTGGAAATATTATGGATTTTGAATTAAACGACATACAGAAAGAGATCCAGCAGACTTTCAGGAAGTTTGTTAATGAAAAGGTTAAACCTGTTGCTGCTGAAATTGATGAAAAGAAGGAATACCCTCTACAACTGCTCAAGGAAGTGGGGAAACTGGGATTCTTCGGGATGAGATATCCTGAAGATGCCGGCGGCAGCGATGCTGGTATTATTTCTTACTGCCTGGCAATGATCGAACTGGCGCGGGGTTCCATGTCATTAGCTGCACCATGTATGATGCAATCGCTGATGGGAATATATTTTCTTCACCGTGACGGGGATGAAGAGATCAGGGATAAATATTTCACCCCGGCGTTGGAGGGCAAGAAAATCGGCGGAATTTGTATGACCGAACCGGATGCTGGAAGTGATTTGATGGCGCTCAAGACCATGACAAAGGTTTATGATGACCGTTATGTTTTAAGTGGGCAGAAGACATGGGTTACATCGGCGCCATATGCGGATTTTTTTACTGTTTTTTCCAGGACAGACAACCATGACAAATTATCCATTTTCCTCGTTCCAGCGGATTCCAAGGGTGTGCATGTAGGAAAAAGTATAGACAAGCTCGGTGTGCGTGGCTCTATCACCAGCGAAGTCGCCTTCGATGAGGTTGAACTGCCTTTAAACTATCTTCTCGGTGGTATCGGGGAAGGTACAAAGGGTTTGATCGAAATTTTAGCTGAAATACGGGTTATGACCGCCGCCCTTGCGATTGGTGTGGCGACCGCAGCATATGAAGACGCTATAGAATACGCTAAAACCAGGGTGCAATTCGGCAAACCTATAGGTAAATTCCAGGCAATCAAGATGAAAGCGGCGGATATGGCGGTTCAGCTTGAAACTGCAAAACACCTGCTGTTTTATACTGCCTGGCTGTGTGATAACGACCTGCCCCGTCAGAAAGAAGCGGCGATGGTAAAACTGTACGCTTCCGAAGCTGCCAATTCAATCTGCGATGAAGCGTCACGTATCCTCGCTTCTTACGGGTATGCTATGGAATACCCTGTGCAAAGATACTGGCGTGATGCACGATTTACCCTGATCGGTGGTGGGACAAATGAAATTCTCAAGATAAATATTGCGAGAGAGCTGGGATTGTAAACAAATTCACAGGATGTAAGGATATTAAGGATAAACAGGATTTTTTTTGCGACTGTGCGCGAGAGAACAGACAACACGTTACGTCAGGTCTTGAACGAAGAGGTGACCTGACGGTGAACTGTACTACAATGAAGATTCGAGGTTATATCTTTAATGGAAAGTCTATTCAGCAGGCTACAATCTTACCGACCACGACCAGAAAGGGATTCAAAAGAGGATTTCTTCACTGAGGCTTTCTGTTATATTCTTGAAAAGAACCCGAAAGTACTGAAAGCATATATAAAGCATCTTTTGCCAAATGATTCTATTGAATTTGCAGAACAGCCACCAAATATAGCTACTCAATACAAGTTTGGTGGAAAGCGACCTGATGTGATGATTGAATTTGAAGATAAAAATAGTGAAAAGTACTTCATAATATGTGAACATAAGCTTAATGCTAGGGAAGGAACAGATCAGTTGGCAGATTATTATGAAACTCTTTCGATTGATTTAAATAACAAAGAATTTAAAGTGGGTTTGTTGGAGTGTATCACAAAATATTCAGAAATTGAAACAAGTATGGAAAAAGTGAAGCGGTCAGAGGTTAAATATCATGAGCAGACCTGGCGCAATATTTATCCATTCATGATGGATTGCAAAGATAATGATTTAGTTATTGACACCAGCATAAAAATGTTTGATGATTTCCTTAACTACATGGAGGAATTAGGAATGACGCGACCCGCAAAGTATTCAGCTTTTGAGATGGCAGAATTCTGTAAAATACCAAAATTGCTACAGATACTGGATGAATGTATTGATGGTGAAGCACGGGAAGAGTTCAATTCTATTCAAGGCGGAAAAAATCAAATAGTGAATTTCCAAAATAATTCAAATTGGATTCGCTATAAAACTATTCTCAATGGTTCGATTGAACTGAATATCGGCGTCTATCTGGATTCTGAAGATTTTTGGTCTGAGATCACAGAATTTGGTGATCCAGATTATCCTGAATTAGTCATATATTTATCCAGCAATCCAAGTAAAGAAATACGGAAGAAACTTCTCGAATTCTGTAAAGAATTTACAGCTCAATATAAATCATGGAAATACCTTGAAACCCTTGATTGGGATTGGATGGTATTGGTTCATATATCTATGCGAGACTTCATTGGCTTCAAAGAAAATCAGATTGCCGAAATTCAGAAGTGGTATTCCAATCATTTGATAGAACTGAAAAAGTTCATAGAAGAAAATGAAATATAGTATTTCCGATCATGCCAGGAATGAAGAGGCAAACGTTCCGTCAGGTCTTGAACGAAGAGGTGACCTGACGGTGGGTGAAATGGGATTGAGGCTGCTTGGACAAGAAGACTGTTCCTGTTTTTTTGTCACGACAAGTTTTTACGAGCATAGAAAGCTTTGTAATAATCCTGGCGTTAAAGAAAAACTTGCAGAAAGCTTGAAATTTTGTTTGGAGAAAACAAATTCAGATATCATTGGTTATGTCTTCATGCCATCACATATTCATCTGTTAATTCTTATTGAGGGAAAATTACTGTCGAATTTCATGCGTGATTTCAAGAAATTTACGGCGCAGCAATCCTTGAAGCACTTACAAATAGATGGTAAGATCTGGCAGGATCGTTTTGATAGAGTTGCTATCTGGTCAATCAAGATTCTTAAGGTTAAATTGAACTATATTCATAACAATCCTGTGAAGGCGGGGTTGGCTGAATTACCTGAGAATTGGCGCTGGTCAAGTGCTGGTGATTATTATTGTGACAGGAAGGGACCACTGCCGGTGAGGACTGACTGGTGATAGACAGCGAAGCCTGTGTCAGGTCACCTCTTCGTTCAAGACCTGACACAACGATTATTTTCTTTGCGAACTTTGCTCCTTTGCAGCTTTGCGTGAAACAGACTTTTAACGAAAAGATAAAAACATGGAACCACAACCGTTAAAAATATTACTTGCCAAACCTGGTCTCGACGGGCATGATGTCGGTGTCAAAGTGCTGGGACATGCTATGGTTGACGCTGGTTTTGAGGTGTCTTATACCGGGCTGAGAAAATCGATAGAAGAGATTGTGCGGTTAGCTGTCGAGAAAAAAGTTGAAGTGATCGGGCTTTCTATTTTGTCAGGCACTCATCTTGAATTATGTGAACAAATGAACGAGGAGATGAAGAGGGCGAAGCTTTCCATCCCCTGGATCGTTGGAGGAAATATTCCCGATGACGATGTTGAAGCGATAGAAGATGCAGGCGCACTACAAGCGTTCCCAACAGGCACAACAATCGAAGAAGTGGTTGAATTCTGTTACAAGTTGGAGGAATAACATTGTTTGTCTCACGCGAAGACGCGAAGGGGCAAAGAACGCAAAGAATAATCATTAGATTAACCTTAGTGAATAGTGTAATTTCTAATTTCTAATTCATAATTCTTAAATTGAAACTTATCCGAAAAGAAGATAGACAAGAAGATGAAAAGTCAAAAAGACATACCCAAAGTAATACTTGAATCCGGAATAGAAGTTGATCCATTGTACACCAGTGATGATATCGAGCGTACCGGTTCACTGGAAAATATTGGCGCCCCAGGGCAGTACCCATTTACACGCGGAATTCACGATTTGATGTACCGCAAACGTCCGTTTACCATGCGTCAATATGCCGGATTCGGTACTCCCTCGGAAACTCACGAACGATTTTTATACCTGATCGAAAACGGTCAGACCGGATTGAATGTAGCATTTGACCTGCCAACTCAAACCGGTCTTGATTCGGATAATCCGATGGCTACCAGTGAAGTTGGACGTGTAGGGATGTCTGTTGATACCCTGGCTGATTTCGAGGAAGTGTTCAAAGATATCGATCTGGATAAGATCACTGTGTCATTGACGATCAATGGATCAGCAATAATCCTGGTTGCCATGTATCTGGCAATGGCTCAGAAATATGGTTTTGATATCAAGAATCTACGAGGGACTGCCCAGAACGATATATTGAAAGAGTTCATCGGCAGGGGAACATGGATTTTTCCTGTTGCTCCGTCGGTGAAAATGGTCGTAGATATTATCGAGTACTGTGCTAAGGAGGTTCCCAAATACAGCGCAGTGAGCGTATGCGGATATCATATCCGCGAATCAGGTGCGAATCCGGTTCAGGAGATGACGTATGCGTTCTGTATTGCAAAAGCTTACACCGATGAGACATTAAAACGCGGTATAGATATTGATGATTTTGCATCAAGACTCTCTTTCAATTTTGATATTTACGGTAATTTCTTTGAACAGATTGCCAAGTTCCGTGGCGGCAGGCGTTTGTGGGCGAAAATTGTCCGGGAACAGTATGGAGCCAAGAGTGATAAATCGTCATGGCTAAGGATGATTGCAGGTGGTGGCGGCGGTGGATTGACTAAAGAACAGCCTGAAAACAATATTATCAGGAGCGCATATTACGCCCTGATCAGCGCTTTATCCGGTACCCAGACTATGGCGCTTTGTTCCTATGATGAAGCATTCACCATCCCAACTGAGAAAGCGGCAGAGATTTCACTCAGGACAATGCAGATAATGATCCACGAGATGGGGATTTGCGATACGGTTGACCCATTGGGAGGATCGTATTATATAGAGACATTGTCCAACCAGCTTGAAGATGCTATTATCAAACAAATGGAGGAAGTTGACGAGGACGGCGGTATTGTAGAAGCAATAGCATCCGGAAAGATCCAGGAAAAGATTTCACGGCAGGCATACAAACGTGAATCAGCGATCCAGCAAGGTGATGTACCAAAAGTCGGGGTTAATATTTTCCGGAAGGAAGAAGAAACCAGAACTGTAGAGTTTCACCCCTACAATAAAGAAAACGCCCGGAAACAACTTGAAAACCTGGATAAAGTTAAAACAAAACGAGATTCAACCGAAGTTGAAAAATGTCTTGCTCAAATAAAAACTGACGCTGAGAATAATTTGAATTTAATGCCATCGATAATCGATGCTGTAAAAGTGTATGCTACGGTTGGAGAAATTACACAGACGTTAAAAGATGTTTATGGAGAATACCAAGAACCGATTTACTTCTAAAATCAATTTTGAATTTTGAGTGTCAAATTATGAATGATTAAGATTGTATCTCGCGCAAAGACACAAGGCGCTAAGGTAAATCCTGTGAATCCTTAATATCCTTATATCCTGTGAATTAAAATTGGTTGATACACCTCTCGATAAGTATATTGATATAATAAACAGCATAATTAACAATTAAATAAAAATTGTACAAACAACATCACGATCAAAATGAATGGGTAGAGTGATATAAAACTCAAAATTTCTTAAAGGAGAACAGAATGAGATTCATTATTACACTTGATCGAGATGAGGACGGAGTCTGGGTGGCAGAGTGTCCATCTATCCCGGGATGCGTGAGCCAGGGGCAGAACAAGGATGAAGCACTCGAAAATGTAAAAGAGGCGATTCAGCTCTGCCTGGAAGTGCGTGCAGAGAAGGGAATGCCCCTGACAATAGAGACACAACAAATAGAAGTAATGGCATAATGTCGAATCTTCCGATTCTCAGTGGACGACAGGTTGTCAAAATTTTCGGTTCCTTTGGATGGGAAGTAGCTCGTCAAAGAGGGAGCCATATTGTGATGACAAAAGAAAAGCACATTGCCACACTCTCTATTCCGAATCATAAGGAAGTGGCAAAAGGAACTTTACGCAGCTTAATCCGTGCCGCCGGTTTGACAGTTGATGAGTTTCTCGATGCTGTGAAAAAGTAGAAGTGCTTTACAATATGCTTTACGAAATTTCTGCCGTGTTATCTCTAAAAGCATATTCGATTTTCGAGAAAATCACTTAACACGCAAATTGTTGACGGATAATACCAGGAACCAATCTATATTAGATATTTTTCGCGCAAAAGGCGCTAAGGAAAATCCTGAGTATCATTAATATCCTTAAATCCTGTGAATAAAAACTGTTTCCACACTTGTCAGATTAGAAGAAAGAAATGAAAAAAAGACTGAGACAAAATATGAACATGAGGGGCATTATGTTGCTGAAATCAAAATTGAAAGAAGTTCTGAATCAACTTCTTATTGAGCGAAAACGAGAGAATCTGGCTACAGAAATTCAAGATGCTCAACAAGAGTTCCGGGAAGGCTCCAGTCAGCCAGCTTATGCATCTGAAATTATGCAGGAAATATTAGCTTGAGTCAGAAATTTTGTAGCGAAGTGAGAAATATGAGGACATATAAATGCTAAAAATAGACGAAATAAAAGCTTCGATAGGAAAACTTCCCAAGGATGAGCTTATTCAACTGAGACGATGGATTTCAGAACAAGAATGGCAAATTTGGGATGAAGAGATTGAAGCAGACTCAGAGGTTGGCAAATTAGACTTCCTAATTCAGGAAGCAAAGAGTGACAAACATAACGGAAACCTTGAGGATCTTTAATTGCATAAGAAATCAAGAAGTTTTCGAAAACACTATGACAAACTTTCGCCATCAATTAGAAAAGTTGCTGAGAAAAATTTCAATCTGTTAAAAGAAAACTCTGAACATCCATCTTTGCATTTTAAGAAAGTAGGCTCGTTTTGGTCTGTCAGAGTGGGAAGCGAAATCAGGGCGCTTGCTGTAGCAGATGATAGAGATTTTATATGGGTTTGGATTGGCAGCCATGATGAATATCAACGGATTATTGCTTAATCTTAAACTCTGATACTCTAAAGATTAGAATAATTTCACATAAACATTGTACCGAAGGATTAACATGCTACCAGGAGAAAAAAAGTATCCGCATATATTCAGCCCGGTGAAGATCGGGAATGTGTGGGCAAAGAACAGGATTAAATATGCCTCTACGGAAACGAACTACAACTACAGTGACGGTTTTGTTTCAGAGAAAGAACTTGCATACATCGATGCGCATGCCCGTGGTGGATCAGGCATTGTAACCACCCAGGGCGCATATACTGACCCAAAGGGAGAGGGTCAGGGTTATGCCGGGATGATGGGGATTTGGGATGATAAGTACATCCCCGGCTTGAAGAGAATGGCTGATATTATCCATCAGAATGACGCACGTGCTTGCCTCCAGTTAATGCATTGTGGGCGTGTAGGCGGTATCAACCTCAAGTACACAGTTGGTCCTTCGGCGGTTCCTCAAAGACTTCGTAGGTTCCGTCCCCAGCGTGAAATGACTGTTGAAGATATCGAAATATGTATCCAGGAGCATATTGACGGCGCAATCAGGGCTGTTGAAGCTGGTTATGAGATAATCGAAGTTTCCGGTATTGTCGGCTACCTGATTTCCAATTATGTATCCAGCTATACCAACAAGCGAACAGATGAATACGGCGGAGATATCTTCGACCGCAGCACATTCATGCGTAAGATTGTTGAGGGAATCCGTGAAGCATGCGATGATTCCGTCGCTATCGGGATCCGTCTTTGTGGTTGGGAAATGCTTGATGATCGTGGTGGTAACAAAGAAACGGAAAGCCTGGAATCGATCAAGATCGCAGAGACTGCGGGTTGTGATTATTTAAGTGTAACTGTCGGCTGGCAGGAATCGTTAGGCTCGGTTATTTCACGTGATATTCCTATGGGCAAATGGCTCTATGTCGCTGAACGTACCAAGAAAGCATTGAACATTCCGGTAATGATGGCATACCGCTTATTCACCCCTGAACTGCCTGAGAAGGCAATAGCCGAAGGTAAACTGGATATCTGGGAGATGTGCCGTCCCCAGATCGCAGATCCTGCGTTACCCAACAAGATCATGTGGGATCGTCAGGAAGATATTATTCCCTGTATTGCTTGCCAGGTCTGCCTGGCGAGGTTATTTCGTGATGCTCCAGTGACATGTACTGTTCGCCCCTCATGCAGCCATGAAGGTGAACGTGAATGGGGTTATTACGGATTCCCGAAAACTGAGATTAAGAGGAAAATTTTCATTGCAGGAGCGGGGCTTGCCGGGCTCCAGGCTGCAGCAATAGCTGCTGAAAAAGGGCATGACGTTACTGTATATGAAAAATCCGATCATATCGGCGGGCAATGGTATTTTGCATCAAGAAATCCCTGGGGTGAAGATTCCGATAATTACTGGGATGATGAAGAGCTGATGCGTTGGGTGGATTATATCAAGGCTCAATGTGATAAACACGGTGCGAAATTCGTGCTTAATACACCTGTAACCAAGGAACTTCTTGATGCTGAAAAACCGGATTCACTGGTTATCGCTACAGGTGCGGCGCCTGAGGTTCCCGATATCCCCGGAATCGATAAACCGCATGTGGTGAAAATGTCCGATGTTTTTACCGGACAAGCCAAATTAGGAAAAAACGTTGTCATAATGGGTGGTTCCGGCGGCGCCATTTCTCTCGCTCTTTATGTGATAGGGAAAATGGAGAAAGATGGTGTTGAGGACTATACTCTTTCAATGATTGGGCCTGAATCACGATTCGGGCTTGACGTGAATCCATCATATATCTGGCGTTACAGGTTGAGATTGAAGAGCGCTAATGTACAGCAGTTGACCAATGGTATTGTCAAAAAGATTACAGATGATAGTATTACGGCAAGTTGGTCAATTTTTGACAGAAAAACCAAAACAAAAGAGAAATTTACCGATCAGGTCGTACCAGCAGATACAATTATCCTGGCGACCCTTGTACCGAATAAAGATCTTTCGTTTGGGTCGTACAAAGGTGACGTATCAAAAATTGGTGATAGTCTATCCGTCAGGCGTGGAATTGACGCAATCCAGGATGGGTATCGTCTGGGTATGAGGTTTTAAGCGTACTTCTGTCAGCCGGGGGCGACTGACAGCACGAGGTCATAATCGACTAATAGCACATTGATTTCGGCTAACAGCACAATAGCCGGTTTCATAAGTAAAACAAATTCTAAGAAAAGTTCTGTCAGTTCTTAGCGAAGCGGGGAACTGACAGACAACAGATAGAGAGGATACACAATGATATTATCTGAAATTTCAAGCGCTCAACCACAGTTACCGGGTACGAAAATCAGCGGTTACCCTCATTCCGGTTCCAGTTATATGGGTCTGTATCCATGGATTGATGCGTTCAGGTGCAACGGCTGTAAAGCATGCGCCAAAGCATGTCCGCCGGAAATTATTGGCTTTCACCTGGAGAAAGCAGTGATAATTTTAGATCTATGCCTGCAATGCGGAGAATGTTTCGAAGCATGTCCGGTAGAGGGAGCTATTCATTTCAGACTTCCCCCTGGAGCGCCGGTAACAGAACAGATTCCTTTTATTTCGAAGTATTAAATGTGTTATTTCTTAGCGTCTTTGCGCGAAGATTGATCAAATGTGCTGTTTTTTTCGCGCAAAGACGCAAAGTCGCAAAGAAGTACTGTTTTTAGTCAAATTATCATGTTAATCATGTAAATCCTGTCAAAAAGGAGAACAATGATGCCAGAAAAAATAAACACAAATTTTGTTGACCATATCTGCATTGCGGTAAAAGACGTTAAACAAGCAGAACAAGATTATATAGACGCATTCGGTTGGGATGTAGCCTACCGTTATGACGATGAGCCTGAAAAGATCAGGGTGACCGGGTTCATGGTAGGACCAACCGCAATCGAAGTGATGGAAGACCTTGATGGTACAGGGCAGGTTGCGAAATTTGTCGAAAGATCTGGCGAAGGTGTTATGTTGATCAGCTATAATGTTGACAACTGCGAAAAGTCACTGGAAAAATTAAAGAAAAATAACGTTACACTAATCGATCAAAAGCCCAGGTATTTCGCCGAGCACGACAGGAATTTTGCTTTCATTCATCCTCGTGCTACGCATGGAATTTTAACTGAAATTATTGACGGCGCTTACCAGTTATAATAAAGCTACATTCTTCCCGGGTTCGGTGCAAACCTATCAGAATTTGCTTTATTTTCGACATAGCACGATTTACGTTTTTGCTTGAGCAATCGTTTGTTGTGTTTATAGGAAAGTCCCTTAATGAAAACAATTCACTGGTTGGAGCACGCTGAAGAAAACCTTATTGCACGCGAAATAGATCGCGAGGAAGTGGAACTTACAATTTGCAATCCCATGTGGGACTTGCAAGGCAAGATGAATCGACGCATATTAATGCGAACCTACTTTGATAATATTCTTCAACAAACGATGCTTATACGTGCAATCATAGAAGAGATAGATGTTGAATTATTTGTAGTCACAGTTTATAAAACCTCCAGAATCGATCGTTATACGAAAGGTTTGTCAAAATGAAAGTAGCTTACAATCCTGAAGCGGATGCTCTGGTTATCTCACTGCGTGAAGACCGAATCAAAGAAAGCGACGAGGTTCGACCAGGCACGATAATAGATTTTGGTTATGATGGTTCAATCGTACGTATTGAGATCCTTGACGCATCTAAGGTTGTTACAAACACGGGAGAAATGCTGTTCACAGTCGGAGAAATGGCATAAAATAAAAATACATGAAAAAAACAATTCTATCACTTGAGCAGGCTTTAACGCTGCCTTATACAACTCAGCGTTTCGCCCAATTAGGCTGGCGTGTTATCCGAATTGAATCCCCTCCGAATCCAAAAACAGGCAGAGGAGGTGACCCGAACCGTTATATCGGCGAGGATACGGGCGCTGATGACAGGCATGCATACTATGTTGCACCGAATATCGGCAAGGAAGCCATAACCCTGAACCTGAAAAAACAGGAAGGGCAGGATTTATTAAAAAAACTGATCAAAGATTTGAATGTTGATCTTTTTCTTTGCAACACTTTGCCGAAACGTTACAAACAGCTCGGGATTGACTATGAAACACTCAAGGAATCTAATCCCGACCTGATTTGGTGCGGTATTTCAGCCCTGGGACCAGACTATCCGGGATTCGCCGGGTATGATCCGGCTCTGCAGGCATTTACAGGATATATGTTTCTTACGGGCGACCCCGATCGCGACCCGATGCTCTGTGGACTTCCTATCATAGATTTGAAAGCGGGAGATGAGGCATTTGCCCAGGTTTTACTGGCACTCCTGGAACAACAGGAGAACGCAATCAACGGCAAGCAGCCGGGTGGGAAAGAGATATTTATTTCAATGGTGCAATGCGCCGCATCATGGCTTATTACTGCTCTGCCACAACTGGAATTTGTTGAAGACAAATCCGACTTATTCACACGAAGCGGCAATGAGCATCGTAGTTTTATCCCATGTAATTGTTATCCTACTAAAGACGGGTATGTTTATCTCGCTATCGGGAATGACTTTCAGTGGGATAAACTGACAAAGATAAAAGGTTTTGAGCATTGCGAGAAATCCGACAGGATAACCAACCAGGGACGGCTGGAAGATAAAAACACGATCTATGCCGATATACGTACAGGTCTGGAAAATTACACCACTGACGAATTCATGAAAATCTGCAGTGAAAATAACCTGGCAGCCTCGCCCGTAAATTCTGTGCAGGATGTCGCGGAACTTGATTTTATCAAAAAGAATATGCTTAGAACCCAATTACCCTCAGGGAAAGAAGTTTCATTATTCCCGGTTCCATCTGATACGGATTTCCTTAATGAAAACAATAATATGATGAAATGCGCCCCGGGACTCGGCGAACATAATGACGTAATTATGAAAGAAATTGGATTCGGAGTTGATGATATTCAAAAACTGAAAGATGACGATATTATATGATATATTCCTATCAGCTCGTGAACAGAGGTGCTTGTTCTGATTTTTCTGCTTGGGAATGATTGGTATAAGTAGGCCAATCGGGTTTATAATTCTCAACTTCGTTACCCCATTGACTCCAACCTTCTCTTTGACCCCGCGCAAACAGTTCTAAGTAAGGACCAGGACTGCATTCTTCAATAATTTCGTAAAGTTCGTCAGGTTTACGCGAATGTTCACGTTTTTGAGTTCTGATTATATTGACCTGACTACGTCCGGGCGCAAGCGTTCGGAGCTTTCCTCTTACGCCAAATAGAATCATCTCGGTGGTATTCCTGAAATAAAACCCGACACCACGTCCATCTGGTCCTCCATCTTTTCTTACTTTATGCCATATCAAATTTGATTTATACGTAAATCCCCACTGTCTTAGTACTTCCATGCCCTCAGCAAGCAACGCATTCGGAACCCACAAATACAGGTGACTTTTTTCTTTTGCTACATTTTCAACTGGGATGTTAATAATATTTTTCAATTTCAAAGTTGTGTAACGGGACAATCGCTTATGTTCCGGAGCCATTTTTCCTGTGCGGTTTGCAAATTGCCAGGGAGGATCCGCCAATATTGTACCGAATTTATCGCTCACATTTTGTTTGAAATCTTCTGCCGCTGTAATTATCTCAGACACATTAATCTTCTTTATAAAGTTTAGTCGTTATCCCAATTACCAAAATTGGGCACCCACCACCACCGCCACCTTCTATTCTGGGAATTAATTTACTCATATGTGTAGTTGATGAGCCAAACGATTTGCCACGTCCGAGGTTGTCAAAGATATCTTGAAGTTCATCAGATCTTGTGACAATTACACCAACACTGATAGCTCTTAAATCAAATAACAATCTAAAATTATTCAGATCCCTGTCGAAAAATGGATCTTTGTTGTTCCACTCAATCTCCAAAGCTATTCTATTTTTGTAGCAGTCGATTTTGTGTGTTGGAGTATCATGTCGCTCCTCATCAATCGAGATGGAAGTGAAAAAACTTTTCTCTTTCCAGTTCTTTGCATACAACGCTTTATCAATTGCACTTGATATCTTGGACTTGCCACCACCACCTACGACAAGCCAACTTTTTCGTAACCTGAATTTTGTAAGTACGTCAAGAATGTCAGTCCATTCATCCGTGAAGTCTTTTTCAAGTATAGCTGACGCATGCTTCCACTCGCGAATTTCATAGTTCTTCTTCACAAAATCAGGAAACGAGGCTGGCGACATATATTTACTCTCAAATAAAATATTTGGCTTGGCAAATTAATTCTGAATGAAGTTTACACCATTACACAGGTGATTTCAAGTCAGTATTTGTAAGGAGGGTCATTTTCATCGAAAATAATAGTAAGCATAATCTTGAATTGTGGCTGTATAAGAAAGATGAATTGATGTCAATCGCGATGGAAGCGTCAGCAGAAAAGCGATATGTGAAAAATATGATATTATGATATCTTGTATAAACGTTTGGAAGACACAATAATTGTTGTGAATAATGTTACCAGGGATAGTTCAGTGAAAGGAAGTTACTTCTATTATTCGTTTCTTGAAGAAGCAAAAGATTACCCCTCAGAACGCTCCAATTGTATCACACAAAGGCGCAAAGCTACCGGGAAATTACTTATCTTATTAGCCTTATCATTTCAAAACCACTTTAAGTGAGGAATCAATTGGCAAAATTCAAAGAAATTATTGACGCCCCGGCAGACAGCAAATTCATTTTGCAGGGAAATACCTGTTTTGCCCTTGGCGTGATCCATGCCGGTTATCATGCAGCGACCGGGTATCCCGGAACGCCCAGTACGGAAGTTATCGACAAGTCACTGGCTTATGCCCAGGACAGGATAAAAGTAGGATGGTCGGTTAATGAGGCTGTTGCAGTTTCAACCGGGCTGGGACATGCATCCGCAGGTGATGATACCCTTGTAACGATGAAGATTCCCGGTGTTTTCCACGCTGCTGACGCTATCACCACGACCGCATTTTTCCCTGATACACCGGGTGCTCTGGTAATATTAGCCGTTACCGATTATGTCCCATCAAGCACCCAGCATGTGATTGATGCGAGATATTTCTTTGATTCCACACGCCTGCCTGTCCTGGAACCTCGCAACCACCAGGAATTGTATGAAATTCCCCGGGTTGCCGCCGATATGAGCAGGAAGTTTCACACACCGGTTGTTGTCCTTGTTTCAGGAATTCTTGCTCACTCCGAGGCGTTAATTACCACAAAGAAACCAAGAACTGTAAAACGAAAAGAACTCCGTGATAATTTACATAACTTGATGAACCTTCCGGTTATCGCCAGGGCAAATTACAATAAAGTTACACTGGAAAGAATTCCCAATATCAAGAAATGGTCTGAAACTGCCGGTTTAACTGATGCAACTTATGGCAAAGATGACTGGGGGATAATCGTTAATGGTGAGGCGGAAATTGTTGTGCGTGAAGCGTTAAACATAGTCAATGCTGATCCATCAATACTTTCGCTTGCATTAACTTATCCTTTACCGGAAAAAAGTGTAAGGGAATTTGCAGAGAAAATTAAGGGCAGAATATTTGTAATTGAGGATGGTTATAGATACCTGGAAGAAAGAATCCGGTTACTGGGTATAGAGGCGACAGGAAAAGATGATCTCAGCGTAATAACCAACTGGACTCCGGAAGATGTATTGGAATATCTGGCAGAGCATGATCAAATCAGTCACCTTGACGAAAAAAGGGTGCAGGCAGTTCCACCTCTTCCCAGACCTCCATCGATTTGTCCCGGATGCAGTTATAAAGGCTTTACACTGGCTGTAGCCAAGTTGAAAAGAAGAAAAAAACTGTATGCATCATTCGGTGATATCGGTTGTTCAACACTCCTCTATTTCTTCGATGCTCTCGATACCTGCTCATGCATGGGTGCGTCAGATTCCATCAGGCAGGGAATGGTATTATCACGTCCGGAAATGGCTAACCAGCTTATCAGTGTGATTGGTGACTCCACCGAATGCCATTCGGGGATGGATTCAACCCGGAATGCAATATTCAGAAATGTGCCGGGTGTGAAGGTGATCCTTGATAATCATACCACGGCGATGACAGGTGGGCAGCCCGCGCCAAGCTCGAAAAAAAATCTGGAAGGGCAGCCTCACAAATTCAGTTTGAGCCGGGCGGTTGAGGCTGAGGGCGGCAGGACTGTTGTCCTCGACGCATTCGATCTTATTGCAGTTGAAAAAGAGTTAAAAAAATCACTCGATCTCGCGGATGAAGGTGTGTTTACTACCATGATTCTCGAAGGTGAATGCGTACATGAGCTGGAGAGCGAACAGTTGGTCAGGACGCTGGAAATCGATTATGATAAATGCAAGAACTGCGACCTCTGCGATATGTGTCCCGGGATCGAAACCGATGCCGATAAAACCCCTCATTTCACCAGCCTCTGCACCAATTGTGGTACCGGTGAACCGATATGTTTGCAGCGTTGCCCCCTTGATGCGATTGTTTTCATTGAGGAGAAGGACAAAATTAAGGGTGAAATGCCTGAATTGAAAAAGATTGAAACCATAGAAGACGTTCAAATAGACGAAAATGTCCTGCCTGAATCATTACGAGTAGCCATTCGTGGGATTGGTGGACAGGGAAACCTGTTTTTCGGCAAGGTGCTTTCTGAAGTGGCGTTGAGAACACCCTATGAGCACACCCACATTGTGAAAGGTGAAACTCACGGCATGGCTCAACTTGGTGGAGCGGTAATTTCCACCTTCAGTTGCGGGGATGTATATTCGCCTGTTCTTGCTCCAGAGTCCGTTGATGCCCTGGTCGCGATGGAGATAAGCGAAACAATACGTCCCGGTTTCCTTGAAATGCTGAAGCCCGGGGGAACAATTATTATCAACAAGTTTACCGCGCTCCCGGTAAATGTGAAAAAAGAAGATTACCCCTCACTCGAAGATATAGAAAAAAGCCTCGATGGTTTCAATGTCCTGAAAATAGACGCCAACCAAATAGCCTACGACCTCGGCGACAAGTTCGGCAGAACTGCGAATGTTGTAGTAATAGGATTACTTTCCACCATAGAACCCTTCAACCAGATCCCAGAACCAGTCTGGCAAAAAGCCCTGCTATCAGTATCACCAACAGATTTTATCAAGTCAATGAATCTTATGGCTTTTGAAAAGGGGAGAGAATGTCTTACGTTAGAGTAAGAGGTTTAGAATGGATGGCGTGAAACCTGACAGCAAGCAGTCTGGCCATCCAGTCAGAAACCGAGAAAGAATGAGGTTTATCAATTTTTTAAAATACTTGATTTTTATTTGTATTGTTTTATTAATATCAACCAGCGATTTGATATCTGCGGAGTTGAATAAATTTCTTCTCAATAATGGGAAGGTAATTACGGGTAAAATAACTGATAAAAAAGAAGATGGTACTATTACGGTACTCACAAAAGATGGTTTTACAATTACATTGGAAGAAGAAGACATAGTCCAAATTATAGTTATTAAGTATCCTGATATAGGATCAATAGGTTTAGGAATGGGTATCCCATATGGATATCAGGGTTTAAATCTTGATGTGGCAGTTTATAAAAAGATTTATATAACTGCTGGTTATGGAATGACATATTTAATTGATGAGGATGCTTATAATATTGGAGTAAAGTATTATTTCGAAGAAATTGGAAAAACTTGGAGACCAAGAGTTTTTTTATGTGTGCCCAGCATGGAGTGGACGCCTGATTTTGTTAATACACCCCGATCTGGGGGAAGTAAAACCGATTGGCAAGGGCGTTGCTGGCAACGGCAGGGTCTGAAGGCAGCCATAGGCAGC
>JAVCCM010000154.1 GCA_030765455.1 Candidatus Electryonea clarkiae
AGAGAAAAGACTATCTTGGTTAATAACTAATTTCCACAAAATCTTATAGTCCGCATCAGACAGATCATTAGGATCTATTTTTTCTTCCATAATTATCCACCTTTCACATTTATTTTTAAGTAATAGTATACGTTTGTGAATTATAGCAGTCTCTTTACCATAATTTAACTATTTGGTCGAGTATCTTGGGTTACTTGTTGCCTAAGTTTCTTTATCATATATACTATACTATTGTAACACTTTACAGACTGGATAGTTGAGAAAATCAATTGAAATTCCAAGAAACCTGATCCGTCAGTTGAAAATTATACCACCAATCAGCGATGAACCAAGTAAGGATATTCGTGCGTTGTTGCACTTTTAAAATGTTTTAGGGTATATCCTACGCCAACGGCAAAATAACGTCCACTCCAATCTGGATATACATCTCTTACTTCAGTAAAAGTCTCGGTGCTCCGACTATAAGAGTCCGCAAAACGTAATCCAACTTGCAATTTGATCGAAAATCTTCTGTAAATAAAATTATTTTCTATATATATGTTTTTGCTAAATGAAAATCTGTCAACGAATCTTCTTTTTTCTACCGTATTGCTATGACTATAATATTTCAGATACTCAACCATTTCTCCCTTACAAATACCCAGATTAATAATTATAGGAATATCATATTCTATTTTCTTGATTTTAAATTGAAATATGTTTATTCCATATCCAAGTGCAAGGACTGTTAATGATGTTTTTTCTCCCAGATATTCATCTTTTTTAAAATTCAATTTGAGGTATTGACAGTTTACTAAGAAGATATGCTTGTTAATTATAATTCGAGGTTCAAGGAAAATTCCTTTACCATTATTCGCATTAAAATCTACTCGATGAAATTCCACCATATCATAATTATTTATACTTCCAAAGAGATTTAGTTCAAGAGCTTTATCAGAATAAGATAATTGGGGTAAACAGATCAGAAATAGAAATATGATGACAGGTCTCAAATTGAATCCCTCTTCGAATTTTTGCGAATTGATCAGGTGGCTTGAGTTACTTGTTACCCAAGCTTCCTTATCATATATACTATACAATTATAACACTCTGTTGACTGGGAAACCAAACAATTCAATTGAATTTCCAGTAAACCTGATCAGCCAGTTGACCGATCAGACTACCTGTCAAGTTAAATAACGTGCTAAATATTCAGAGACAATAACGCATTTGCAACACCTTCTGATATTTGTTTTATTGCATCCTCGACGGCTTTCGCAAACAGCTTATCTGCTTGAAATGGACTCGCAGCACCGGAACAAAATCCAGAACCACTGATAGTGAGTCTTTTTTGCAAACCTCCATTCTCCTGGTCATATATTTCTAAGGACACGGAAATACTTACGTTTCCTTTGGCGCTTGCGCTCAGAAATCCTTCTACAAAAGTTACATCAATTTGACAATTTTCTAAATCAAATTTATATCCCATTCTGTATTTATTAAACTCCCCGGTACTATTTACTGAGGACACGCTATTATGTGCTATCTCCACAGACCTTAATAATGCAGACTTCAAGGTTGAACCCAAATCAAAGTTATAGGAGTGTGCTGAACCTACGTAAGTACTTGGGTTTACATGCTCAACATGTGATGAAAGTTTATCTGTGAATACAACCCCAACAGGGAAATCACTTTTATCAATCGAATAGACATTTGGTTGGATATTGGGATTCAGTTGAATATGGTGTGAGCATCCGGCAATAAAAAGAAATAAAGCTATCACAAAGATACTAAATGACTTATTCATGTCATCTCTCCCTTTAATAATAGTGAAATTTAGCTACCACAATATCTTAAATAATATTGAGATTGTCAAGGGTATTCAAGCAATATTTGACTTAGTGGCCCAAAAAACAGAAATTATGGTGAAACTCAGGGTGTGTACCTGATTACATCCACTCCCTCACGGGTTATCATTCCTGTTTTTATCATGTCGTTGACCTGGGGCATTATACGGTGGGTGGCCAGACTTGGCTTGCAAGTCAGGCCACCCGTCGGGCAGAGCGACTGAAATAAACAAACACAATAAAACCCTGTTGGATAAACCAACAGGGGCATAAGCCTGTTCATTTAATACACCACTTTTGGACGCAGGATTCAGATTTTAGGGGTATTTCTGAAGTTCAATACTTTAAGGCAAAATCTTAATTGCCATCCCCTCCCTGGCGAGGAAAGACGCCGGGAAGCGTTCCCGGGCATCCTCTTCGATTTTGTCAAGGAACGTATCGTCATGATCGGGATCGTGGTGGAACAACGCTAAAAGCTGTACTTCTGCCCGTTCTGCCACTTCCACTGCCTGCTCCCATGAACTGTGACCCCAGCCTTTCCTGGTCTTCAGCTGCTCATTTGTGTACATGGCATCGTGAATCAGCAGGTCAACCCCGCTTGCCAGTTCGACGATTCTTTCGTCGATCGATTCGCCGTGCTCAATATCGGTGCAGTAAACAATTGTTGTACTAAGTTCTTCGATACGGTAGGTATATGCATTACCGGGGTGATTATGTTTTATGGATTGAATAGTGATCCCATTGCTCGTGGTATAGCGGTTTAAATTCGGCTGCCAGAAAGTTATCTTCGCACCCATTTGATCCAGGGGTACAGGGAAGAATTCACTTTGCATCTGTGTTTTGAACACAGTCTCGAGGTCGCTGGCGTCATAATCCTCCCCGCTTATGGCGATAGTCAATTTCTGCCTGGGATTATAGGCGGGTCCGAAAAACGGAAATCCCTGGATATGATCCCAGTGCGTATGCGACATTCCGATAAATATGTTTTCAGGTACACCTTCGGGTCTGGCGCTCAAGTGTTGACCGATCTTCCTTATTCCCGTACCCGCATCTAAAATAACTACATCCCCGCTATTGAATTCCAATAGAATGCTTGATGTATGCCCGCCGGACTTCAGGTATCCCTCTTCCGGCATGGGTGTTGACCCGCGTGTTCCGTAAAACGTGATTATCATAATTGTAACATGGATTAATGGGACCTTATAGATATTCAAAGTGAATATACAAAATCAGGAAGTAATAATAATACGAATTTAAGAAATTTTATGATTTTTCCGGACTATTGTAACGAGCGAGTGGCCCGACTGGCAATTAAACCTTGTTGGATCAATCAACAGGGGCATAGGCCGACCAAATCAATTCACCACTTTAGTTTGGAAATAATCACAGTATAAGAAGCAAAACGCCGGGTAGCTATAACCCGGCGCATATGAACAAAATATTTTTATCAATATTGTTACTTGATCAATATGACTTTTTTCATCGCCTGGTATGAAGAAGAATGCATTTTGATGAAATACATTCCTGTTGACATCTCAGCCGCGTTCCAGCTCACATTATGATAACCTGCATCGAGATTACCATCAACCAATGTACCTACAAGGCGTCCTTGAACAGTGAAGATCTGGATTGTAATTTGTGACGCTTCCGGTAGTCCGAAACGAATATTGGTGATATTGTTGAACGGATTCGGGTAGTTTTGATCGAGAGTGAATGTTTCGGGAACCGGGTCAGAAGCAATTGCCATCTTCTGAGGAGTGCCTGTACCGTATTCGTCAACCAGTGATTCGACAAAATTTGCTTCGTCGGTCAGGCAATCACCCTGCGCTCCTGTCAATACACCACTTTCGACAAAAGCGGAAACATGATTACGGAAGGCGTTCAGTTGATTCGTCGCCGGATGGACCTGTCCACGATTAAGTTTCCTGATGATATTCGAGAGCTGCCTGGTTAATGAGTTAGCCTGGCCACGGTTCAGGTCGCCATCTTGACGATAACCATATACAACGTCAATTAGACGGTCGAGAAGATAAGTAGCAGAGACCCAGACTCCATTTGTTGTCAGGTCAACAGTCACCTCTGGATTGTCCTCATCGTCTGAAGAAATGGTAATCGATCCAGTGAATTCGCCGACATAATTCGCTGTGACGCCAACACTGAATTCCTGGCTTTCTTCGGCTGCAAGGACAAATTCTACATTAAAATCAAATTCATAAAAATCACCGTCGAGAACCATATCTGAAACAGTAAGATCACTATTTCCTACATTGGTAACAGTAAAGGTTTGGTTCGCATTACGCCAGAATTCCACATCACCGAAATCAATTTCAGTAGTTGAGACTTCAATTTCCGGGCGGGAGGTGTAATCAGATATGTCAAATATCTGAAATCCAAGGCTTTGATTTGCGGTGTATGCGTATTCACCCTGGATTACAACTTCATGGAAACAATTATAAACTGGCTGGTTCTCATTATTCACATTCTGGTAAGAATCAACCGGTTCAGGATTTGACGGATCACTGACATCAAAGACCGTGAATGCGCCAGAATTACTGTAACCTCCAGTAAAGGCATAATCTTCGGTACCTGCAACGCAAGAAACTTCAATATTTGTATCGTATGATCCTACTAGTTCTGGATCAGTTGGATCACTGACATCAACAACTTTGAAACCGCCCCAATAATCTCCGAGATATACACGATCCCCGACGACTTCAATTCCAAGAGGATTAACTAATCCGGGTAAATATCCAACCTGGGTGGGACTTGATGGATCACTGATATCAACAATGCGAAGACAACTTGAACTACCCTCCCCGAGATAGGCATAATCACCCACTACATCAATATCATTATATGATCTGCCTACATCAAATGAACCTTCCAAAATCGGATCAGTCGGGTCACTGATATCATAAATAAACATGCCGTCAAAATAAGTCGTTACAAACATGTAATCACCCTGGATGTCCATACCTTGAGCAAGACAGAAATCGTCAGCAGGTAAATATATTACAGCGACAGAAGTATCGCCTGGCTCAGCTGGATTGCTGATATCGAAAATATTGACTCTATTATGAAATCCTGCGAGAAATACGTAATCGCCGGAAATCTCAACTGAATAGAGAGGGTTATTTGCAGTTAATGACGATGCAAGGATTGGCGACGTCGGATTACTTATATCAACAATTACGCAGCTTTGACTACTACTGTAATTAGCTAAATAAGCATAGTCACCAACAACCTCCACGTCAGATACGGGAGCGAATGTGTTATAACCACCTACAAGTGTAACCTCCGCCAATGAATCACTACCAACCAACAATATACAAATCAGTGACAAACTTCCGATTATTTTTGACATTTTCTCTTTCCTCCTCCTTAATGAAAAACATGCGCCCCTGTTTGATTTCAAACAGGGTTTATTCTATTTCCCCACAGCTCTAACAGATGAGTAACCCGGAATCAGAGGATTTCGGGAAAGTTCTCTTAAGGCGTCTCAGATGGTGTTCATCGTTGACGCCTTTCTATAATGCGCTTGAGTCTCATTTCGCTCCCAAAATCAATTTGGGACATAGTTTTATGTTTTTTAGAAATATCTTTTGTGCCGGAAGTGAAATGTTTTAAACAGGTAAGGTGTAAAAGTAAGCGTTTAATCGAATCGGTGGAGAGTATACTTCTGAGAATGTCTGGCATCCAAGGGATTGAAAAGAGAAACTTCAAATTATTACCAACAATTGTCATTGTTTTACAGTTAGTTAGACTTTAATTGGTCTATAAACAGTACAATATACATTACATTTAAACATAAGCATGAAATGCGATAAAACAATAGTGTGTCAATCGATATTTTTATCTACGGAGACATATAGTGATACTCGGAAATATTGTCCCATGTAGTTCTTTCTCCTGCATATGCCACCGTTGGCTTGCCCAACGGTGAAAGATTGTTTTGGTGGAAGACTGATAAACTGTAACCCTGTTTGCTCGTCAAACAGGGTCTATACTATTAAGATCTGAAACAAGTCACGTTGATGATAAATATAAAATAAACCATGTTTGTACCTGTCCTTCATAGTCAAGGCGGGTGGCCCGACTGCTTGCTGTCGGGTTTCAGAAGTAATGTAGCATCCGGGAAAGAATAATAAAAATGTAACCCTGTTTGCTCGTCAAAATGTAACCCTGTTTGCTCGTCAAACAGGGTCTATACTATTAAGATCTGGAACAAGTCAAGTTAATGATAAATATAAAATAAACCATGTTTGTACCTGTCCTTCATAGTCAAGACGAAGAAGGAAACAAACATGGCCACCCGCCGCTTGCTTGGTACAAGGTATCTTAGGTCTTCATAATTTTGATGCAGCAATGATGATGCAGGAAAATGATCAGGATTTTCTGGACAGGCATGTTTCCAAGGGTAAAAGAGATTAGGTCAGACCAGAGGGAAAAATGAATCAAAGTTACTCATTGATCACGATTCTCCTGATTCTCGCAATTTGTCTATTTTGAAAATTCAAGGTGGGACCAATTGGATTTCCGCATATTTGGCGCAGAGCGAATTGGGTGATCATGAGTTCGATGAATACGCAATAATGAAGAGAGATGATAGAAGAGCATATGCCACCGTTGGCTCGCCCAACGGTGAATGATTGTTTTACCCTATTGGCGTGTCAGTCGCCCATGGCTGACACTACATGCATGTTCTGGTTTCCGAACGAGCAAAGCAACTGTTCACTGAGATAAACAAACACAATTAAAACCTGTTGGATCAACCAACAGGGGCATAGGGCCAGACGAAAAAGGAGATAATTGCCGCGATCAGTAGTACAATCATCCTCACACTGATAAAATCCAGGAGATTAAATTGTATTAGCGTCAACACCATTAGTTATTTCTCCTTTTTATTGAAGGATGGTTTTGGTTATTTGTTGGCCAAGTCTCTAAAGATTCGATGAGAAAAAACAATGAAACTCGGCTAACAAGTAAGCCAAGCCACTCGTCTAACTTATTTTGTAGGCCAAATAAGGGATTCCCATCCGTCTTGCTTTCTATAAGGGCGATTATTCGGCTTCATTGAAGCTAACCAAAAGATCATTTCTCTAAAATTACTTTCAAGGAATTCGCAGAGTTCATGAAGGTTTTTAAAACCTCCTTTTTGTAAATGTTTATCTCTAGTTTTTTTCTCACTCCCATGTACGAGTGAAGAACGAGTAAAATAAGCTGATTTCATCTTTTTAAAATTTGCTTGTCGATTATCGCCTATTTTAATAGAATGAATTATTGTTGCACCATTTAGAGCAAATCTGTATGATAGCTCCTGTGCAATGGAATCCCCACCCTGAGTAAGGAGTATTGATTCCCAAGCAACAATGAAGTCTATGAGTCTATCCTCAAAGGACGATCTTTGAAGTCCTAGAATAAATCGTTGCAACGAACGAAAAAGAGTATTGTCTCCTTTTCCTTCACTAGATATTAAATTATATGCTGTATATATATTTTTCATATCAGCTTTTCCCAAAATTATATTTATTATGGGAGGCACTTCACTTATTAATGATTTTGCGACAGGTAACTGTTCTAATCCTCCTTTAAGCTCAAATTCATTTAGCTTAACCTTGCCACCTTTCACAATGAGAATCGCTTGTAGTACTTTTGCGAATATTTCACTCGCAACTCTCATAGCATTTTCTTGAACTCTAAAAAATGCATTTTCTTGTGTGTGATCAACTGGAATATTTATTTTGACACGTAACTCAACTGGATGATCACTCATCACCTGATTTCCCCATCCTGAACCTCTGGATAATTCAAGGATTGGCTGTTTTTTGTTTCGTTCTTTTCTATTTAATCTGTAAAGAGTAATCCCATCAGGAAGATCAAGCGTTTTTGAGCGAATATTTACTCCTAACAAACGCACTGATGCATCATATTGAATGTGGCGGCTTGTGAGATTTTTACGAAAAGCACGGAGAAGACTTATTGCTTCAATAGTATTAAGTTTCACACCATTTTTTTGGATGCGACCAATATTGATTATTATGTATTGAAGTACTGCATCAAAAGTTACCCAATAACCAGCTTTGCTTTTAGCTTCTATAAATACTTTATCATTTTCAAATACACTTCTTGATTCTTTATATGAATTAAGATTTGAAATTGATTGTAAAGCGTGTCCATATGAATGAGAGAGAGATGCACTTTCATTTACAATTGTCTGTAATACTTTCTCTGACTTACTAATGGCAATCCATTTCTGAGCTGTGATAATGAAAGGTTTAAGTAATTTTTCGCAATCTACTAAAAGAGCTGAAAACTTTGCTTCAAGATGAGTCATGAATACTTTCTCTTCAAAGTTATAATAAATAACTGGCTGTTAATCGTAATCCTTTTCATTTAATCTGATAAACCCGGATATCAAGCTATCCGGGTCACCCAGACTGACTTGCAAGCCAAGTCACGTCCCCCCGTCGAAATCGGTGTTTATCAAATCGCAGAATAATTATTCACGTATCTAATTTTTTGCTTCTTTCTTTAATTTAGCATCTACAACTTTATACCAAATGATTATTCCCCATCTTGCTGGCTCGTTAGTTATTAGAGATATGTGTTTTCCAAGAAATGATATGCTAGTTTCCTGCGTTAAAGTTTTCTTATTGTTAAGATAAGTTGTTGTTCTATGCTTATAATATTTTTCTTTCTTTAGTTTCTCAAAACGACTTTTGATATTTTCTGTTGTATAGAAAAGATGAAGATATTGCTCATTAGGATAAGCGTATAAACAACCTCCTTCTAATTCTTTTGAGATGTTTATTCCAGCTATTGTTTCATTGAATTTATAATTTTCAAATGGTTTAAGAGGATATAACTTCTCTTTATCCCAAGCTTGCCATCGCAGTATTGTATTTGCAACAAAATTATAACAATAAATTGCATCTTCTTTTAACCAATGTCTTTGCATGACTGAGCACCCTGGAGTGCCTACAGCACAATATTCTAAAGGAATATGATGAACGTATTCTTTGAATCGTCTAAACTCAGGATTATTAATTCCAAGATTAGCCAATTCTAATTCCTGTATTATTGTTTCAAACCCAAAATGTGCAATTTCTTGAGTTTCCATCTCAAGAACTTGACTTGGATATAGCGCAATTGAAATATCTGAATGCTTAATTCTTTCAAAATACTCATTTTCAAAAGCATTTCGTGAAGCAACAATAGATTCTAACCAATCTTCTGAATCGATCTTATTCTCTGATACTTTTATAAACTCTTTAACCCTTTCATCTTTTATTAGTACAGAAATCTTTAGTTCTTCAAAAGATATTCCAAAGATATCTTTTAACACAATACCAAAAAATTTCTGTGTAATGTTAAGAAAATGTTCTAGATCTGCGGAAGGTGATATCACACCATGCTGAACTAAATTTCTAACTTTTCTTAAAAGTTTTATATCACCCAAATACGGTAATTTCAAATCCGCATTTTCCTTGAGTGTTTTATTTATCGAAGATGCTAATTTGGGGAGTGCGTCCAATTCAAAGTTTTCGCCGGTTAGGGATTCCAGATGTGAAGCAATAATTCTTAATATGTATTCTATTGTATTATCAAGACCTAGAATCGTGAGCATGTTATCGAATTCTGTCTTTCGACCAGCATGATCTTGAGCATGCGCAAGCATTAATCGTGCCCTAAGTAATAACCGGATTGAATCTTCACTTGGCAACGTTGGGAATTTTAACATTTTTTAGTTCTTATCTTAGTTTCGACATGCATAACTTATCACCTTCTTTAAGGCCTATCAAAACCAGACTTGTTTGACGAACAAACTCTGGCAAACGTGAATGATGCGAAAGCAATTATAAACATTTATGTTATAGAGCACTTCTCGCAGATCTCAAAACCTTTCGACATAGCTTCTTCCTTAGTATCCGGATCAAAAGTAATGAGCGTAGAAGGATCATTGATATTGCATTTAGCAAATTGAATCTCAGTAGTAAAATCATGAACAAGCTTCGTGGATTCATCACCTATGTACTGCTTCCCTAGGAATGTTCTATTGTAAGCAATTCTCAATTTCGCAATATCAACAGTTTCTTCAGGCCACCATTGTTCCTTTTGCATCAATTGATCTTGGATTGTGTGACAATAATTCCAGCCATCTTTTGTTAATACAAATAAACCATCTTCAGTAATACCAATTAATTTATCCTTTATTAACTGACTTACAGCATAGTAAAACTCGGCATTTTCTTCATTCTTCGCAAAACCAGTGCGGAAGGCAAACCTAACCACAAAAGTCGGCCATTTATTAATTTGTTTTGTCCACAGTGTGTTAAGTATTTTATATTCTATTTTCCCTCTTCCTTGATCCTCTTCAGTTGTAGGAACTGTAGTGACAATTTCGTCTGATGTCCTTTCCATTTTATTTGCGAATTCTCGGCTTTGATATTCAGTATCTCGAATTTGTTCAAGAAGCACCGTAGCCTCATTTTTTATTTCTCTAAAATCAGACTTTTGACGAATAAATTCGCTCTGCTGTTCCTTTCTAAAATCAGACTTTTGACGAATGAATTCGCTCTGCTGTTCCTTACTTTTAAATAATGAAAACCCCGTCACTCCAATTCCTACTATTGTAACAAATACTATCAAAAATGTGTAACTAGTTGCCAATCTCGAAAGCCAGTCCTCAAGGTTGGATTGATTATCAGTAGTCCGTTTTTCAGCAAAACGCACTATGGTTTCTATTCCTTGTAGCGATTCAATATGTTTGTCGAGTTTATTAGTTGCAAGAGAATCAGATAACTTCAGATTCGTAATAGCTGAATCTATAGCTGAATTAATTGAATCGTTTGCCTCTTTTTGCGATTCATTATGTTTATTGAGCTTATCAATTGCCGAATCAAAAACTGATTTCGTAATTAGTTTATCTGGTTTGATCGGCTTATTGTTGATATTTTGCGCTTTGGAAATAACTGGCGCAGAAGACAACATTGCTAAGAAAAAAGCAATGTTTAAAATGAAATGTATTCTTTTCATCGTTTATCCTCAGAAATGTTGTTTAAGCTATTTTGCCTATTTTTACTAAATCGTTAGGGACTGGTGGCCAGACTGCTTGCTGTCGGGTTTCATCTGGGTTACTCTCCAAATCCAATTCTTTCCCATTTATCTCTGAATTCGTCTGTTTCATATTCACGAGGTTGTAACCAATAGGAAACTCGGTCTTCCTTTTCACCGCGATGCACCAATTCTTTTACTTCTTCAGG
The DNA here is from genome assembly GCA_030765455.1 of Candidatus Electryonea clarkiae. Lineage (GTDB taxonomy): Bacteria > Electryoneota > Electryoneia > Electryoneales > Electryoneaceae > Electryonea > Electryonea clarkiae. The sequence continues at coordinate 11,090 of JAVCCM010000154.1, forward strand.
TTTCAGAATAAACACATTTGGTTTATCCGTGACATTGTTGATGATCACCCAGAAATCACCAATTACCCTATCTATAGTACCAAGAAGCTTGTTAAATGCGAAAATCATTAAGTATGCTTTTATTTTTTAATTACTTTCTGTTGTTTCAATAGGCCACGCTTTCCAGAGATCTAGCTCATCTGGAGGTTTTTTCCTAATTTGATTCCCATCACTAATATTTATTATATAGTTTCTTTCATCTTCAAGCATAATCCTCATAGTATTCTCGGATTCTTTTTTAACTCGTTGTATGGTACTACTAAAATCGCCGTGCGATGGATCTTTATAAGGTATTACATTATACCATTCTAGTGGTTCAGTCGATTTAAGGAAGAATTCCACTAATGCTGTGTCTTCATCCTTATTTGTGAATTTTAGGGCAATCACACATGATATTAGAATCCCATTTTGTTCATAATATTCAACATACGGTCCGTACAAGTTTTTTGCATTACAATAACCATAGCATATTATCATTTTTGAATTATCTCTATCATCTTCAACTGTGAAACGGTATGATACTGTTCCTGGATGCCAGAAATTGTCACTCAATATCAATCTATTATCTTCTATTTTAAATAATAATATTGCTGTCGGAAATGATACTTCTGTTTGAGTAGAATAAAAGAGTGCTATTATTTCATCGCTGGAGTTTTCTAATAATACATTTGATACATCGACACCAATTAAATCCCATGTCTCATGTAGTACTGGATATTCATTAATTACTCTTACAAAAGGACTCCCGCGAAGCATAGTAAACGAATCGAGTCTGGCTCATTTCAGTTGAGATTACCTCATGCTGCATAGAGCCGTTGTTTTTCACAGTCAATATGGTATTTCCAATAGTTATCCCAGTCACCGTTTCTTTTCAATGCACGCAGATCGAGTACCGCTTGTACGCCTTTTTTTGTCCA
>JAVCCM010000157.1 GCA_030765455.1 Candidatus Electryonea clarkiae
TACCTCACCTGTTTGTCGGTGACCATCCAAGTCCTCCTATGTTGAGTCCGTGGACAGTCTAATAATTCCACATTATAAACGGGAATTATAATTGTCGTTAAACAGGAATTCTAAATGTCGCTAATCATGAAGCTGGAGTAAAAGCCATAAGAGCGATGAGATTCAAACCCGGGAAACAAAAAGGCATGCCAGCAAAAGTAAAAATGCAACAAGTAATACGTTTCCGTTTAGAATAATAATTTTTCAACAATAAATTATAGAAACACACATGCAGAACACCTCACCAGTAAGGCTGGAGCATAGGGATATTGCCATATATCGACCTTGAAGAGCGAAGAATGTACCAGGTGGATATCAGACAAGGTGAGGTATGGATAATGGAAGATGGTGCTACCTTGAATGAGTGTTTCGAGAGGTTACTGGCGAAAGTGAATGGCAAGGAATCAATAAGAGCTTCGGGGATTGTTGTATGTGATACTTATACCAATAACTGATTTGTTCAAAAGACTCTGAAGACGTACAATAGCTGGCTACAGCAACAACTCAGCGTTTCCCCGGACTGCCAACAGCAATAGGTTTGCCACGGTATTGGGGAAAATCGCGTTGTTCCAATGAAGCATAAAACACGTCCATATCAACGTCGATGATTTTGCAGTTTTCGTGAATCATTTCTCTTCACCATCAGGCATCTTCACCAAGCATTAATTATTGGTTTATCTAACATTAACGAATTTTTTGGAATAAACCAGATGACCCAAATAGAATAGCACGATTCCTGCAAAAGCTCCTGTCCCATCGGCAAGCAGGTCAAAGAGTTCCATGTCTCGACCTGGCACAAAGAATTGATGAAACTCGTCAGTTATTCCATACGTTACTGATATTATCCAGGTCAAAAATGCGTATTTCAATAGATTCCGGTAGAAGTGTGGATATGATTGTCTAAACCAAGATACAATGAACAAACTGAGGAAAAAGTAAAGTAAAAAATGAATCGCTTTATCTGGTTGAAAGGGCAAAGCTTCAAGAATCGCTTTGACCCACGAAATAGAATACAACCTTGAATAACCGTTCTGCGGAATTGCCGACAGAGCAAAAATAACAATCGCCCATATTGCCGCAGGTATCCAACTTCTAATCTTAAACATTCTTGCCTTATTTCCGTATTGATTGTGTTCAGTGAATCACACAACTTAGAGTACTCGAGAATTATCTCAAATGATCCAATGGTTTTGTCTCATGAGGAATGCTGATGCTAAATAATAAATAACCAAAACATTCACTCCACTGATTTTATTTGAAAATTTTCTGAAAAATTTCATACATCTATATAGGGTATTACACTTCGCTCTGCATCCCAGATCGACCCATAAGTCTCCTCATATATTCAATTCTGAGGCATTTCTCCCCTATAGGCCGTGCAATTCACGAGAGAAAAGCGTTCAGGAGGTGTAAAGTACCACTCAGGGATAAAAAAAATTGAATCAACCAAAATAAGCTTAGAATGTAAAAATATTGTGTGTGACATGATAGGTACTACTTCCGGAGACCCATCCCCCCCTCGACCCACGGGTAGTTGGATTTGTCGAATATTAGTTTCCCACTGAACCATCCAAAAATATTCTTTCAGTTAAACAGAAAAGAACTGACTCAAGAATACACTATTAAGGATTCGAATGATTTGTCAATTTCGATCCAGAAACAGACTATGGGGTGGGATATACGGTGGGAATTGTCAATATTGACTCCTGGAGTCCTCTCCAATGTCGCACTGTATCTTATTGAATATTAACATGTGGGCGATACTGGAGTCGAACCAGTGACCTCTGGTATGTGAGACCAGCGCTCTAACCAACTGAGCTAATCGCCCGTTCCATAATACTCGGACAAAAGCATTAAGGGTTCGAGTATAGTTATCGATTCACCTGAAATCAATCCTCATGCATAGTTAATAATGCTTCTCTCGTTATAGGTACAACCCCGACTTCACCAACTACGTAACCGGCTGAGGCATTGGCGAGCCTGGCAGATTCGTCAGGAGCGATACCTGCCGCTATTGCGAGGGTTAGAATACTGATTACAGTATCACCGGCACCTGAAACATCATGAATTTGCTGCGCCTGGGTAGGAATATGAACCATTTCTTTTCCCATGCGATACAGGGTCATTCCGTCAGAGCCCCTGGTAAGAAGCACCTGATCTACCTGGAGCCGGGCTAAAAGCTCACCGCTTGCCCTGTCTATGGCTTGATCGTTTGAAAGAGGACGTCCCAAAGCGCTTTCAGCTTCTTTTAAATTTGGTTTAAATACTGTTGCACCACGATACTCGAAGAAATTATTAAACTTGGGATCGACTGTCACCGGAATATTATTGCTCTTTGCAAGCTCAATAGCGCCGTGTATCACTCTTTTTGTCATTACGCCTTTATTATAGTCCTGCAATATTATAGCATCAGCAGATGATATCACTTTCTCAATACGTTCAAGCAGAGCAGTTTCTACCGTAGGAGAGATCTGATCAACACTTTCATGATCGATGCGCACAACATGTTGATTGTCGGCAATTATCCGGGTTTTCACAGTGGTTGGACGGTTTTCGGCACAAACAACACCTGTTATCGTTGCTCCATGGATTGCAAGCTGATCAGTTAGCGCAGCGCCATCAAGATCATCCCCGATAATTCCTATCGGTACACATTTGGCGCCGACTGATGTCAGGTTGAGAACAACATTCCCCGCACCACCTGGTCTTTCTGCTTCCTCATTGACATCTACAACCGGAACGGGTGCTTCAGGGCTGATCCTGCTTACTTTTCCCCAGATATATCGATCTAACATCAGATCGCCAATAACGATTATGTTTAGGTCATTAAAGGCGTCAAGCGCTTTTTTGACCGTCTCTTTTGAGGGCATACCAGCCTCCCTTTTGTCGGAACAACAAATATTAAATATTACAATTTCAATTTTTCAAGAATAAAAATTCGGTGGCGCGCCCCGGTTTGACTTCCTACTGCATCAAAATTACCATGATTGCCGGCTCAAGTCAGGCAACCCCGCGGCACAGGATACAAACGCTTGCCGCTGCTTCCTCTCGGACCTGACGGGATTCAGCGCTGCGACCTTGCACGGGACCCAACCGTCAACACCGTCAATACATTGTAATTTGATGTGCGGTAAGCCGCACCAGGGATGTCAGCCCTGCTATAGCGGATTGCAGGTACAGGGCACCGCTACCTCCCCGCCTAAGCACCACCAAAATCAATTAAGAATGAGAAATTAGGAATTAGGAATGCAAACAATAAGACAATTCCTGTATCAGAGCCATTCTTTCAATTACTAATTACTAATTCATAATTCCTAATTGACATTCCGTGGAGCTGAGCGGGATCGAACCGCCGACCTATGCGTTGCGAACGCATCGCTCTCCCGACTGAGCTACAGCCCCAAATGATAGTTTTCTGCTGTCTTCACGGGTAAGCGCAAAGTTATGTTTTATACAATTCTGAAGTCAAGCAGGGTAAATAACAGAGTCTCGTTTACGGTTCTCACCGATGATCGCCTATTATTTATAAAAGCTCTTAGAAGCTAATGTTTTCGATGCCCGGTTAAGTATTGTTAATGTCGGAGTATATTACAGAATTACATAAAAATTACTTTATATTGACATGGCCAATTATTCTGACTTTGGTGTGCTCCGTCATTCTCGGGCTTGACCCGGGAATCCATACACAGAATCAAAGCGCTAATAAATTATAGACCATGAAAGCCATTATAAAAAACTAATAATGGTATCTTTTTTGCGTAACAAATTTGAACTTGAGAGAATTTGCTTTAATAGTGACATTATAAATTCATATATTAAAAGTCTGTACTATAACCTACAGGAAACCTGATGAGACGATCAAACATATTCCTACCCGTCATAATAATGATGGCGTTTATTACTATTTCTGAAGCCCAGGTAACGACAAATCATTCGGCTTTGAGCGCTATCAGCAGCCAGAATGCGATAAAATGGGAAGCATTACGAGGACCGGAATATCTCCGTCTGAAAAGTATAACCACAGGTCCCCAGGGCATTCTGAATGCTACCGAAAATTTAGAACTTATCGGAGTCGATATTTCAGGACGTCCCTGGTTTTTTCAGACTAATAACCTGAATGCCGCCCGTACTATCAGCACAATTGAAGCCTGGCCCGATGGTAACACCGGCTTCGATTTGACCGGTGGAGACACAGAACGCGGAGAACTCGGGGTATGGGATGGCGGCAGGGTTCGGAACACTCATCAGGAATTAACCGGCAGGGTGTATATCGAAGACGGCGCCGGGGCTATCAGCAACCATTCCACCCATGTTGCCGGAACCATGATCGCGGAAGGAGTGGATGCTAATGCAATCGGTATGAGTTATGAGGCGGAACTCTCCGCTTACGAATGGACCAGCGATGATGCTGAAATGGCAGATGCCGCAAACGATGGAATGAAGGTCTCCAACCATTCATACGGATTGGCATCCGGATGGCATTTTAGCAACCCGGATTGGTATTGGTATGGCGATTTCGATATTTCAACCACTGAAGAATATGGGTTTGGATTTTATTCCTCCCAGGCACGTTCCTATGATAACATTGCTTATAATGCACCCTATTACACGATCTTGAAATCTGCCGGTAACGATAGAAATGAAGGTCCCCCTGCGGGAACTCAACATTATTATTGGAATAATGGCTGGACTCTATCTACTACAACCCGTGACGTTGATGGCGGAGATGATGGATATGACTGTGTTTCTTATGCTGCAACAGCGAAAAATATTATCACCGTCGGAGCAATATATGACATTGTCAATGGGTATTCAGAACCTGATGATGTGGAAATGAGCAACTTCAGTTGCTGGGGTCCAACGGACGACGGCAGGATAAAACCCGACCTCGTTGCAAACGGAATTTCACTGCGCTCAAGTTACGGAACAGGTAATGCTGAATACGCAAATTATTCCGGCACTTCGATGGCAACTCCCAATGCTGCCGGATCGTTAAACCTCCTTGTCGAACATTATGAAAACACGCATGACGGAGATTCACCAAGATCTGCCACCATGAAGAGCTTATTAATTAATACAGCCGATGAGGCGGGTGAATTTGATGGTCCTGATTATGAATTTGGATGGGGATTGATAAACATCGAGACAGCCGCTGAGGTTATTTACGCTGATACTACCGATGATGAAAGAATATTCGAGGAAGAACTGGCACAAAATGGAGAGGATGAATATACACTTTTTGCTACCGGCAATGAACCGTTAAATGTTACCATTGCATGGACGGATCCCCCGGGCCCGACACTTGAGCCATCCTTGAATCCAACGACTATCATTCTACGGAATGACCTGGATATGGTTCTGACTCACTTGGAGACGGAAAACACTTATCAACCTTATATTCTTGATCCGGAGAATCCCGCGAATGCGGCATCAACAGGTGATAATGATCTTGATAATGTAGAAAAGATCTATATTGCCGAGCCGCTTGAGGGTGAATATAGCCTTGTCATTAATCATGATGGCATTCTTACCCAGGCTCCCCAGGCATATAGCCTGGTTATAGGCGGTGTTGGTGGTAATGCTCCTCCAACCACCGATCCTCCTTCCTATCTTACAGCAAGTCTTGATGATCTCACTGGTAACGCAATGCTGGATTGGTGGCCGAATGCCGAAGATCATAGCGAGATGATTTATTATGATGACGGCGAATCGGACGGTGGATATTATTTCAATGAGGATGCAACGGATAACTCCACTATGGGAGTGAGGTTTTCACCTCCAAGTGCGTGTCTGTTGATTCAAACATATGCTTTCATAAATTTTGATCCGGATATACCGTTGAATGATGTTTCTTTCAGGGTCTGGGATGAGGGAGACAATAACAACGAACCGGGGGATGATTTGTTTACCTCCGAAACACTCGAGCCGGAGGGCGGCAACTGGTTGATACTGGATATTAGTGATGAAAATCTTCGCTTCGAAGATGACTTCTGGGTAACCCTGATGTGGGAAAATCCAGGCGGTCCCGTGCTTGGCTTCAACGTTGACGGTGAGATAAACCTTCGATCATATTATTCAACTCCACCTTATAATAACTGGGTACAAATCAGTGAAGATAATGGTCTTGCAGATGCTGAAATGATGATCCGTGCGCTTGTGCTGGCTGAGGATGAAGATGGAATGCTGCAGGTGATGGAGCTGCCTCCTCAAGCAAATGAACCGGCGATGGACATTCGTCAGCTTACTACGAATACACGACCTGATTTTATCGAGTTTGCGCCTCATCTTGGCGGTATTGTCCCTCTTCCCGATCTGGATTATCTGCAACACAGGCAACCCGGGGAACTTGATGAATTTATTCAGTATATGGTGTATAAAGATGGTGAAGTACTGGATTCAACGGAAGACACTTATTATGAAGATAATCTGAGCGATTACGATACATTTGAATATATAATTACAGCGCTTTATGACGAGGGCGAATCTGAAAATGAAGGACCTGTGGAAGTAACCTGGACGGCTTCTGATCCGGCGCCTGAGAATTTTGAACCGGTCGATCCTTCAGGAATTCCTTATGTCATCTGGGTTGACGAAGCGACTGTTGATGGTTTCGACCTGGAAGACGGAGATGAGATTGGTATCTTTGACGGAGATCTTTGTGTCGGAACCGGTATTATTCCGGAGGATGAAGTATTGCCTGTCCCGGTTGTCGTCTGGGGTGCAAATGAACAGATCAACCGTGATGGTTTTGAAGATGGGAATGATATATCATTTATTTTGTGGGTTGCCACAGGCGATTTCGAAATAGAAGCAGATGCGGATTTTGACAATGGTAACGGCACTTTCGGCGATGATGATTTTGCGGAAGTTTCCCTCGAAAGCTTCACCGTTCCACTCGAGTTCGATCTTGAAGAACCTGAGGATGAAGCCACAATTATTGAATTAGACGTACAACTCGGCTGGGAGGAAGCTGTTGATCCCGACCCCAATGATCCTGTAGAATACAATGTCTTTGTATCTACTAACCCAAATGACCTTGGAGACCCGGTAGCAGAAAATTTAGACGAAACGAGTTATGAATTCACCGGTGATGATGATACTGAGTATCACTGGCGAATCCTGGCGATAGATTCTTACGATAACAATAGATGGTCAACCTCCCAAAGGAGTTTTTATATCGAGGTACCTGAAACACCCGAGGATTTCACACTTGTTTCACCTGAAGATGAATCAACTGTTTTTACCCTGCGACCCACTCTTGAATGGAATCCAACTACTGACCCCGATCCTGATGAGGATTTAACATATACAGTATTATGGGCAATTGACGACCCGACTTTTGAAACTGCCGATTCTGTTGAAGGTCTCGAAGAAACGACCTATACTTTTGACGAGCAGCTTGCTGCACAGATAAACGCATACCTAGGTAGAGCGAGGTTAGCAAAAACGAATAGAACAAACCAATTCTTACCGGAGCCGGGAAATAACGTTGTAACGAAAAATAATGAAACAAACCCCGGAGATGAGCTTGATGAACTCGAAGATGATGTGACAGTTTACTGGCGAATCCATGCTGTTGATTCAAATACTGAAGGGACTCTCTCTATCCCCCGCAATGGTTGGTCTTTCGATGTCTATATATATGAAGCGCCCGAACCATTCAGCCTCCGTTCACCTGAAGATGAAGAAATCGTGGATACTCTCTTGGTGGAACTCGCCTGGAATGCCAGCGCCGATCCCGATCCGGGTGATACTTTAACTTATGTTGTTCTGCTTGCAACCGGTGAAGATTTCGCTGATTCTGTCGAATATGAAGCAGGTGAAGAAACTTCATTGATTGTGGATGGACTTGATGATGACAGCGAATACTGGTGGAAAGTCAGGGCGGATAACCTGTTCGGCGATCCAGTTTATTCAACGGAAACCTGGAGTTTTGCAACAGCCATGCCGGAACCTCCGGCGGCTTTCGCGTTAATTGCACCTGCTGATGGCGATACAGTTACAGCAGTACAAGTATGGAACCTGCATTTTATCTGGAATGCGTCGATTGATCCTGATCCTAATGCTGAAATTCTCTACTCGCTGGCAGTGACGGTAAATCTTAATGATGGAACGGATACTTCGGTTGTTGTTTCTGGCATAGAAGACACTACCTGGTTCCTGAACCTGCCTGATACACTCGGCATGGCATGGTGGGATAATTATCTGGTAGGAACATGGCGTGTGGAAGCTGTTTCAGGTACTGATACTGCCAGGTCTGAGGAGGATTATTCCTTCCGGCTCGAACCGTATTTGAATATAAATGATTACCCATACGAGGGCATTCCGCTTGAATTTGGAGTAGTTGCAGCATACCCTAACCCTTTCAATCCTACTGTGCAAGCTGTTGTCGCTGTCCCGCGGAGAAGTATCGTTCAAGTTGAAATTTACAACATGCTGGGACGAAGCATAGCTCAACTCTCTCCCGGCGAACTTAAGCCCGGCTACCACAGGATATCATGGACTGCCGAAGGACCATCAGGCTTGTACTTCCTCCATTTCACCAACGATTCCGGATGGCGTGAAGTCAGGAAAGTGGTATATATGAAATAGGTAGTGGACCAAATCACTAAAGACGCGGTGTCATTACCCGACTTGATCGGGTAATCCATAGTTCTATTGTGTTGATAATACAAACTTTTCGGGTCAAACCAGAGAATGACATAACAACTATTTGATGCATGCAACCTAATGAACCTCGCGGGTTAGATATATTATGTGTCTGTAGTGAATGAATTCTACATGCTGGTTAACCTGTTTTCTCAGCAATTCTCTTATTTTTTTTGCGCCGTTTTCCCTTGGGCGGTATGCTGGGGGCAAGTGGAGATGTAAGCTGTTCGTAGAGATTGAATAGGAACTCAATTCGTTCGCGTTCATTGTGGAATGCGGCACTGCGGTAGCAACGGTCGGTTGCACGGTCGAGTGCTTGATGAGCCTTTAGTAGGAGCGCAGGCATGGCGAGAGGGTCGTAGAGGTCGGCAAGAGTCTCCCTTTTATCCAAGTAACTCTGCCGTACTGAGAGAATTCTCCGTGCGCATTCCTCCACTTTCGCTTTTTGTTTCTCCGTAGAGTCAATCGGCCAAGGAAAATTGTTGTAAACAAGTTTTGCAGAATAACGATAACGTGATTCCAACCTCCCGCAGACCTGCCGCATCCAGGACATATGCATCGCACTGGAAAGGACACCAAAGTGATAGGGGGTGGCGTGGGGCAGCGCTGTACAACTATTATGCACAATATTAGAAGGATCAAATAATCCGAATGGAATATAGTGGCGATTCTCCGATGTATGCTGAGGTATAACTATGTAATCTGAATCGGGTTGGCGTATTTCAGAAAAAAGATATGGTTGTGATGCCAGTTCACGAGTAGGCGCTTTCTTGCTGGCTTCTCGAAATCTCTATACACCAAGTAAACGTTCTTTCAAAAAAGGGTTATTCCGTAAGAATGCAGGACTTGCGTCTTTCAGCCACAAACAATATCTCTGCTTACCATGAAAATATTCCCGGGCTGATATCATTGGATAAACATACTGAAGAACTGCAGGATCATTTTTCTCAAGATATTCATGTTCCTCGGTGTCCACCATTAGATATCCACCATCAGCTGGCTTATTTCCGTATATGGTAGGTGGGACATCGCAAATCGGTCTTGATTGAGGAAGAATGACGATATTAGAGCCCTCCACTAAATATGGGCTAATATTTTTCACTTCAATTTCGTGAATCTCTGAAGATATTGTATCGTATTCATAAATTCGCTTGCTTCTCCTCTCTTTTCGCCCGAACCCAATTATAACAACATGAACGTGTGCTTTTCCTTTAGCTTCGCTTTCCCATTTGAATGTTCTATGAGCAAAATTTATCTTAATACCTTGTTGAAATAAATAGTTCCACAAATAAGCAACTTGTTCACCCTAGCTGATTGAATTCGTTGAAACAAAAGCACAATCAATTTTCATATTTCCACGAGTATAATGTGCAACCTTATAATACCAGCAAGTAACATAATCAATACTTCCTGCACCATTTGTTTTCCCCCATATGTGACGTACATCCTCTTTTTGATCCTTGGTCATTAAATGCTTCCCCACGAACGGTGGATTACCTAGAATGTAGAAGCAGTCTTCGGCGGAAAGTAGTTCGTTCCAGTCGAAACGCAGTGCATTGGCGCAAAGGATATGTGGCGCAGCGCGGAGGGGGATTCTCTGGAATAGGTTGCCCGTGGTTTTGGAAAGCTCGATGTTCATTTGGTGATCGGTGAGCCAAAGGGCGGTTTCGGCAATACGGGTTGGCCATTCACCAATCTCGATACCGTAGAACTGGTGAACGTCAACCTTTGAGAGATTCGCATATTCGTCCGAGGTGAAAAATTCAGGTTGAGTGTTATCGAAATTATCGTAGAGCAGTTTGAGTATTTCTAATTCCAGCAAGCGCAGCTCACGATAAGAGATGACTAGAAAGTTGCCGCAGCCGCAAGCGGGATCGAGGAACCTCAGTGCAGCCAACTTCTTCAGGAAACTGCGAAGCCGTTCCAAACGGCGGGTAGAGCGGTCGGTTTTAATGCGATCAAATTCGGTCCGCAAATCGTCCAGAAAAAGTGGACGGATGAGCTTGAGGATATCACGCTCTGAAGTGTAGTGCGCTCCGATCTGTCGACGCTCCTTGGCATCCATGATGCCTTGGAAAAGTGATCCGAAGATTGCGGGCGAGATACGTGACCAATCAAAGTGACAGGCAGCCAGCAGGTGGTTGCGCATGAAACGGTTGAAACCTGCAATGGGTAAATGTTCGGCGAAGAGTACACCGTTGATGAAAGGGAAGTCAGTCAGATCCTCGTCAAGATACCGGGATCGCATTTCAACAGGAGTGTCCAGTACTTCAAATAGTGCATTTAGCTGTGAACCTAGATCTGAACCGTCCTCGCGAGTGTGGTTTCGGATATAAAGATCAAATTGGCTGGGTTCAAAGATGCCGGTGTCTTCAGCGAAGAGGCAAAAGAGAAAGCGAACGAGTAGGCGTTCTAAAGATTTCGCATCATAGTTGCCTTCGGCGATAGCGTCATGCAAGCCAGCCATAATATTGGCTGCTTTAATATTGGCTTCGTCTTCTTCGCCAAATTTGTGGGTCCTCTGACCTATGAAAAAGGCGAAATGTTTGATATGGAAGTGTAAATCGGCGAGAAAGAATTCGATTTTGTCCGGTTCACTTTCCTCGTGTTCAAGATCGTAAAGAACCAAGCGGTTGAAATCGCTTAGGATGATATAACGTGGAACTTCATCTTGGCGGTTTGAGGTTACTAATTCCTGAATATATTGCATGGCTTGCGATTCAGCCTTGTCGAGATTCTGACCAGAGCTTTTGTGCTCGGCAAGCAAACTCCCTCGCCAAAAAAGATCGATTCGGTGATAAGTATCGTGCAAGCTTTTTACTGGTTCTTCGAAAGCAGCAACAGTGCGGCGGGGGATACCGAAAACTAAGAAGAATTCATTCCAGAATGTTTGTGCTTCAGCACGCTCTGCGTGTTCGCCTTCCCATTCGCGAGAAAATTGAATAGCTCGTTGGCGAATTTCATTCCATGAGAGAGCAGGCATTGGTTACAGACTCCTTGTCTCATTGTTTTTGATCTGCAAAAACTCATTTGACTTGTTACAAACATTGAAATCGTTCGGGTCGAAACCACAGATCTACCGCAATTTCATCCGGCTCAATATGCTCTGTGACAATAGTAATGTAGGGCATTACAATACTAAATGAAAGAATGTAGTTGTCAACACAACCCAAGCAACTTAGAATCAATGTATGCCTTTAAATATCAGAAGTATTTAGCTATAGTCTTTTTGCTTTTCATACTCAAAGAAGTAATAATGACATCTTGTTTTCCTGTTAACCCCTTTAATTTGCTTTGACTTTATCAAGGTTAAGAAAGTCCCTTCCAGTTTCTTCCATAAATTTGGTCATCGAACCAAAGTGCGGCGTGTCGAACCCAGGGATTCAGGGGGATAACTTTTCGGACAATATTATGGAACAAGTTGTTTTTGTGTGAAAAGGGGCAGCATGCCATGCATACACCGCAGTCGGTTCCGATGCTGCGCCAGTAACCGTAACATTGTTCGACACGAGTACCCCATTTTTGCACTCCGAGGATATTTTCTCTCTCACCCGTACTTAAGGCTTTTGGCGGGCAGTTGTCAGCGCATTTTTTACAGATTTCACAGAAGTCGGCGGCGCCAAGATATATGGGACTATCATATTTCAGAGGGAAATTGGTACTTATTGCTCCGATACGAACCCGGCTTCCGTAACGATCGGCTATAAGGATATTATTACGTCCCAATTCACCAAGCCCGGCATTGACAGCGAGTGGCGGCAGTATCAGGTCATAGTGGGCATCAAAATTGGATTCTGCCTGATAACCGAGGGATTTGAGCGTTTCGGTAATCGTTATTGCTATTATCGCAGCCCTATGGTATTGAAGAGATGTCTCAAGTGTCGCCTCAGCATCAGGAGATCTCTGCATACGGTCAAAATCCATTTCAGTCAGGAAAATAATAGCAGAGGGATGATCCAGGTTATTTGGCTCTCCGTAATGAAAATCGCGTCTTCCTTTATATTTATATATGTATTCCCTGTCAAGTTTTGTATAACCAACAGAAACAGCGCCCAATGATATTATGATTTCCTTCAATGCGGCGTCTGGATTTTTTGAATCCTCTAATTTCTTTTTTAATCCTTTAACTACGATTCGATCAGCTTCGATTTCTTCGATTTCTTCGAAATACTTCCTGGTCTGTGGTGAATAGGTTGGATGGTAATGTTTTGTGCCCTCGGAACAAAGCCTTGGTTTTGAACGACTACGATCATCATCAGATTTGAGATGTTTGTTACGGGAATAATACTCCTCGTACTGAGGGGTGCCATCAACTCGAGCTATCCTGGCAAACAGGGTATCTCTTTCGTCAAATCTACTGTCAGGCAGGTTTTGTTTCCTGTCTCGTCTGAAAAAATTGAGCGGAAACAACAGGATAGTTAGCGCTACTCCGAAAACGGCAGCAACCAACGCTGGCAAATGTTTATGTATGGAATTGATCTCTCTCACCTATTCAACCCTTTTTTTTCTCACGCAAAGACGCAAAGGAGCAAAGCCCCATGAATAGTCATCAGAATTCCTTTGAAGATAAGAAATATAATAATTCCTAATTTCTAATTCATAATTGATTTTGCTCATCCTTCTATCCTGTGAATTGCTTCTGCGACAATCTTTTCACCCCTTGTCCACGAGACTCTTATTCTCTTTTTATCCCCGAAAAACGAACCGGGCACCACAGATACATTCCGGTTAATACGCCAGTCTTCTTCTAATTCATCACTACCTGACCCCTCGATTTCCAAGAATCCAATTCCACCCTCCTCAGCCATTACAGTATTAATTATTTTAGTTGATTCAGCAAGGAATTTGTCAATGATTTTCCTGGTTGTTGCCAGGCTTTTAATATTTTTATCTCTTATTTCATCTAATAGGTTTTCGTTTTCGAAGATTTCGGCGGAAATCCAATCCATCAGGAATGGTTGAATTACGCCCAAATTATCGTATGCTTTACCGGTTTTTTCTACAATATTCCCCGGTGCGATCAACCATCCGCAGCGAAGCGAACCCAATCCCCATACTTTAGCCAGGCTCGAAGTTGCAAATATATTAGTTCTGGTCAGGGCTGAGGTACATCCTTTACGATCCCTGAACCACTCGCTATAAACTTCATCCACCATTACGAAAACATCTTCGCCAACACCATCGGCTATATCCTCAATCACCCTGTTTGAACATACAATACCGGTCGGGTTATGCGGATTAGTGATTATTATTCCCCGGGCTTTTGTCTCTTTCGCACGCTCAATGATTGTATCGGCATCGAGTTGCCAGCCATCACTGTATTGACGGGCAAATGAATGCACCTGCAAACCAAGACTCACTGAAGACGCAGTAAGACATTGATAAACCGGAGTTTCAACAAGCAGGTTATCGCCCTGATTTGTTAGTGCAGCAAGCAGGACAAAATTCGCCATACTGCTGCCCTGGGTAGTAAACACGTTCCTCGGTTCAACACCGTAACGTTCTGCGATACCTGTTTTTAATCTTGAGTATCCATAAAGATTATCGCCTCCAATTGGAGCGTTTTGAATATGAATTCCCATCTCCTCAAAAGATTCCGCCGGTGAGGGCATTTCGGAACTCGCCAGATCGAGGACATTGTCACCCAGCCTGTCATGTAAATTTTTAGCCCATTCCATGTAAGGAATTGTCTTGAATCGCATCATATTTTCTCGTATAACATTTTGGAACTCATATTCTATTGACATAATAAAATATTTGAAAGCTCGAAATCTGCATTTTTAAAGAATGACGAGCATGGTTTAGAACTCAGGACATATTTTGTATATTCCTGTCAGAGCCAGATATTCTGGATGAACTGAATATACTAAGGGGAAATGTAATGCCGATATATGGCGACGATACGAGAATTGAGGATTCGTGGGTCATTTGCTCTATTCGTGTAGCATACGCGGATACGGATATGATGGGACATGTTTATTATGGTAACTACCTGGTTTATTTTGAAAATGCTCGTAGTGAATGGATGCGAAAACTGGGGATGACTTACAGGTCATTTGAAGAATTAGAATACGTTGTTCCTGTGGTCGAAGCACATGTGAGATATAAAGGCAGAATCTTTTATGACGATTTGATAGAAGTCAGGACTGCTGTACGGCTCAAAGGCAGCACCAGGACAGAGTTTCATTACAGTATCAACCGGGTTGGGGAAAAGAAAATCCTGGCGGAAGGACGCACGGTTCATTGCGTAATCAATATGAAAACCGGCAAACCATGCAGAGTGCCGGCTCCTTTAAAAGACTTGGTAGAAAAATTGCCGCCATTTACTCCCTGAGGTAGTCGAAACCATAAAGATTTCAGGATATTCAGGATTTTTTCTTGCGATCTTTGCGCCTTTGCGTGAAAAAATGTCTTTTACTTCATAATCACATCATACCTTGAATAAAACCTCCTCTTTCTGGAATACTTTCATCGTAATGAAAAGCCCGACTGAAGCGTATAATGCTGTTGAAAAGAAGGTGATGGCGATTCTTGCCACATCGGTATTGGACATCAGGATATCTTTTATCACGAGAGAAACATTTATCACCGGCATCCATGCCTGCGAGTCGGACAATTCCGAACCTGGAACCATTGACATCATGGCAGGGATAATAACAAGAAACATAAGGGGAATTAAATACGTTTGTGCTTCACGCATGCTTCGAGCAAAGATTGATATCGTCAACAGCAGGGATGCAAAAAATGCTGCAAGAGGTATCATCATCAACCCTGCGAGGAGAACTCGCCCGATATCAATTGACAAGGACAGACCAACAGGATCCTCGGCACCGGCAATATATGATATCCCGTAAACGAGAAGTACAGATAAAGAAGTCAGTGAGATCAGGGCGGAAATAACTGATACGGTCATTACCGCCAGGAATTTTCCCAGAACGATATCTATTCGTGACACTGCACTGACAAGCAATGTTTCCAGTGTGCCTTTTTCCTTCTCACCGGCAGTCATGTCAATCGCAGCATAAACACCGCCTTGAAGAGTGAGGAGAATCATTATATAGGGGAGAATAGTGCCGAGTAACATTCCGCTCATCTTTTCGTCGGTGGCTACATTTTCGACCTTCCATTCGAAAGGCGTCAATACTGATTCAGGAGCGTCATATTCAGCGAGACGCTTGATGGAAATATCCCGGCGCAAATCCGCTAATATGGCTTTTACTTTCTTCGCAACTATTGAACCTGATTCACGGCTTTGGTCAACCAGCACACGGATTTCTACAGTGTTAATTTGATCGGTAATACCTTTTTCCGGGATAATCAATATTCCGTTGATATCACCTTCCTCCAGCAAAGCACGGGCATTGGTTTCATCATTTCCAAAGTCCTGGAAATCAATCTCATCTGCCGCAATAAGCTTACCAAAAAAGGAAGATTCAAATTCAGCCCCGACAACAAAAACTGTATATCTTTGTTCCTCAAGTTTTTCAATTTGTTTCGACATGAATCCGCCCAATAAAATGAAGATAAGCGGTATGCCTATTAAAGGAACAACAACCATTGAAATTATGGTCCTCTTGTCACGGGTTATATCCAGAATTTCCTTGCGATATATTAATATGCTTTTTTTCCAGGACATATCAGTTCCTTTTCAATCCGTTTTTCGTCGGTGGTACGGGTACATTATAGGTGATTCAGAATATCTTAAAAAAATTCTTCTCGCGCAAAGCCGCCAAGACGCAAAAGAAAAATCCTGCCGATCCTGTTCAGCTATGTAGATTTAGTGTCCCTGCTCTTTCAGATCAGGTAATATAGGCAATTCAGAGCTCTCAATGAGGGTATATCCGAAAATTTTCTGTCCCTTTTCTGAAGCTTCTTTAATGATAGCGATAATACTATTCCATAAATCGCCTCTTACAACCTGACAGCCAGCCGACCATCCACCAACGTTTTCGCCTGATCCTCCCTTGTGGATATTGATTCCAAACCATCCTGTCTCTTTTACAGGAATCATACTTCGTGGAGTGTCGTCAAAATAGCGGAGAACTGTGACAGGTCCAGCCTGAACAAGCGCCGGTTCCCGTCCCCTGTGTTTTCCTGCCTGGTAGCGGTAGAAACCGGTTTCAAGATGAGCCACACCCTTTGGATTGGGCACACGCAGCCTGCCCGGATCAACTGAGGCAACAAATGAAATCAACCTGTTTTGGTGCAGTTCCTGAGGTGAGGTTTCCAATGATTCCGGTTGGTTTATGGCGACGAGAATTGTGTCATTATAAAAATCGAACCTGTTTTCTACAACATTACCCTGATGGAATCCTCGTATCCCAACCAGGTTAATCCAATCATTTTCTATTGCCCAGGGAAAACCTCTATTTCGTACTATCTCGCTTAAGGTATGGTATTCAATCTCTACTTCTCTAAAGGTTGGCTTAACCGGTTCTTCAATTTCCGGAGGAAATTCTGAACCACGTTCCCTTAAGAGTGTGGCAAGTGTATATCGAGTTATCTCACCCGGAATACCATCACTGAACAAGCCATGATCGGATTGGAAATGTCGCACAGCCTGACGAGTTCTGTTACCTAATATGCCATCAACCGGACCCGGATTGTATCCAATAGAGATTAAAGCTTTTTGTACTGATCTTATTTTGTAATTATTAATTAACATTAGGATGATTGCAAGAGAGAGAATACGAACAAATGTACAGTATAATTATTCGATAGTCAAGTAAATTATCAATTGCATGAGATGCGTTCGGACTCTCTGCCGAAAAATTGAACTTTTGTTCAGGATAAGTCATATCTATATTCCAGCATGGCACCAGAAGAACCAGATAAAATTAAAATCAGCGGCGCAAAAGAGCATAACCTTAAGAACATTAATGTTTCTCTCCCGCGAAACCGTCTTTGTGTAATAACCGGTCTTTCCGGAAGCGGCAAATCCTCCCTGGCATTTGACACGTTATATGCTGAGGGGCAGCGCCGTTACGTGGAATCGCTCTCCGCTTATGCCCGTCAATTCCTTGGACTGATGGAAAAACCTGATGTCGATTTCATCGAAGGTTTGAGTCCTGCAATCAGCATTGAACAGAAAGCCACCAGCCGGAATCCAAGATCAACTGTGGCTACTGTCACCGAAATTTATGATTACCTGAGATTACTGTATGCCCGGATCGGGAAGGTTCATTGTCCGGGTTGTGGAAAGCGAATATCACGTCAGACCATACAGCAAATAACAGATTCGGTATTAAGTATGCCCGATGGTGAACGTATCCAGGTACTTTCTCCTGTGGTTCGTGAGAGAAAGGGTGAATACCGTAAGCTTTTCAAGGATATTGAGCGTGACGGATTTGTCCGGGTACGAGTTGATGGCGAAATGTATTCAATAGAAGAGGTTCCCACTCTTGATAAGCAGAAGAAACATTCAATTGATATCATCGTTGACCGCCTGGTAATCAAAGAGGGTCTTCGTTCTCGCCTGACAGACTCTATCGAGACCGCCCTGGCGAAAGCGGAAGGTCTTGTATCTGTGACTACCGGCTCCGGCGAGGAAAAACTGTATAGCGAGCATTTTGCCTGTCATGAATGTGGTATTTCTCTCGAAGAACCCGCGCCCCGAAATTTTTCTTTCAACAGCCCGTTCGGAGCTTGCCCGGCTTGCGATGGCTTGGGATTTAAATTAGAGATAGATCCAAGGCGGATAGTACCCGATGAGAAGAAATCAATCCGTGATGGCGCTGTGGAGGCGTTTGGTTCTTCGCATGAATCCTGGTACAAACGTATGCTGGATCAGGTAGCAGATAGTAAAGGATTTACGCTTGACATTCCGTGGTATAAGCTGACAGAAAAACAGCAAAAACTGGTGTTGTACGGCAGCGATGAGAAAATGCATTTCGTCTGGCATCACAACGGTCAGACCGGCGAAGGCACCTGGGATCACTGGGCAAAATGGGAAGGGGTTATTCCAAACCTTGCCAGGCGGTATAAACAGACCGCCAGCGCCGGTATTCGTGAATGGATCGAAGGTTTCATGGGGAAAGTACCCTGCGAAGCATGTGATGGTAAAAGACTGAAAATAGAATCACTTTCTGTAAAAGTTGCAGATAAAAATATTTCAGAGGTTGCGGAATATTCTATCCAGGAAGTGGCTGATTTTTTTGAGAATATCACCTTCTCGGAGCGTGACGCAAAAATCGCATCACAAATACTCAAAGAACTTGGCGCCAGGCTTGGTTTTCTTCTTAATGTAGGGCTTGATTACCTTACACTTGACCGTACTGCCGGGAGTCTGTCGGGTGGTGAAGCACAACGTATCCGCCTCGCAACCCAGATCGGGAGTCAGTTGGTTGGAGTGATGTATATCCTTGACGAACCTTCCATCGGTCTGCACCAGAGAGATAATGACCGGTTGATCAAGACACTTGAACGACTGCGTGATCTGGGGAATACTGTTATTGTAGTCGAACATGACCGTGAGACGATAGAACGCGCCGACTGGGTGGTTGACCTGGGACCGGGTGCGGGTCGTCATGGAGGCAGGGTAGTTGCCGAGGGACCACCTGAGACTATTCCTGACGCCAAAGAGAGTATTACCGGGAAATTCCTGTCGGGCATTGAGAGCATCGCGATACCCGGGAAAAGAATAAAACCCAACCGTCGCTGGATCTCTGTTAAAGGTGCGCGCGGACATAATTTAAAATCAATGAATACACGGTTTCCCATAGGTTTGTTTACCGTTGTGACCGGGGTAAGCGGCAGCGGGAAATCAACATTAGTCAACGAAACCTTGTACCCTGCATTGGCTCGTGAAATCAACCGGTCCAGGGAGGTTCCACTGCCCTACCGTGAAATCAAAGGAATGCACTGGATAGATAAAGTCGTGGATATCGACCAGTCACCCATAGGCAGGACTCCCCGTTCAAACCCGGCGACTTACACAGCCCTGTTTACACTGATCAGGGATCTTTTCAGCCAGCTCCCGGATGCAAAGGCTCGTGGTTATAAACCGGGACGTTTCAGTTTTAACGTCAAGGGCGGCAGATGCGAAGCCTGCCAGGGCGCCGGTATTATCCGTATAGAAATGCATTTCCTGCCTGATGTTTATGTCACCTGCGAATCCTGTAAAGGGAAACGATATAACCGTGAAACCCTCGAAGTGAGATACCGTGGACGGAGTGTCGCTGACGTACTGGATATGACAGTTGAAGAAGCATACGAATTTTTCGAGCCTATTCCTAAAATTGCACGGAAACTAAAGGTCTTGAATGAGGTTGGCCTGGGTTATATCCATCTCGGTCAACAGGCTACAACCCTGTCCGGTGGAGAAGCCCAGCGTGTAAAACTGTCAGCGGAATTGAGTAAAGTCGCTACCGGTCGTACCGTATATATCCTCGACGAACCCACCACCGGACTTCATTTTCAGGACGTGCGGATGCTGCTGAGTGTTCTGCGCCGCCTGGTGGAGAAGGGTAATACCGTCATTGTGATCGAGCATAACCTCGATGTAATAAAAACCGCAGACTGGATCATCGACCTCGGTCCCGAAGGTGGTGATAACGGCGGAACAGTCCTCGCCGAAGGAACCCCGGAACAAGTCGCCGAGAGTAGTCACAGCTATACCGGTCAATTCCTTAAGAAAGAATTGACAAAGGGTTGATTTGTTTGCATTTTAAATACCGACAGGGATGTACAGGATAAACAGGATAAAAATCACAGGTCTTCTGCAAAAAAACATTTGAGGTTATTGCGATCTTTGCACCTTTGCGTCTTTGCATGAAACAAAACTCTCAAAACGGAAAACATAAAAGATGCCATTGAAGCATATCTGGTGGTAAAAACATCTCTCTCATGTCACTATCCAACTTAGATCCACAGAAGCTTGAAAACTTAAGAAATGCATTAGACCGATTGCATGAAGCGTTGGATTATCCCGATGGAACTCCCTTACGCGAAGATGCAGCGATCCATCGTTTTAAAATTTCATGTGAATCAGCCTGGAAATCACTTCGAGCATACCTGTCAGGTGAAAGCAAAGACAAAATATCCAGCCCGAGGAATGTTCTTAAAACTGCTTTTTCCTACCAACTGATAGATGGTGAGGACACATGGTTGTCAATGCTTAATGACAGGAACTTGATGTCATACATTTACGACGAAGACCATGCTAAAAAGATATTTGATCAGCTTCCCAGATATGTCTTGGAAATAGAGAAATTGTATGATAATTTGAAGCAGTAGTGTAATTCAAAGAAATATATTCATTGTTACTTGATTACAGGCAAATGGGTGTTAACATTTTGAGAGTTTTTTTATGAAAACACGACATATTTCAAATGAACTTGAGTTTCAGGGCAATGTTCTTACTTGGATTAATATTGAATTAAAAAGTAGACCAGCGCTTGGACTAGAAATAGCTACACAAGAAGCTAGCAAAATAGACTCAAAGAGAAATGATCTTGTCGTTTGGCACAATCGAGCAAGTAATCACGCCTTTTTAACAATTGAACTTAAGACTCCAACAACCCCAATTACAGATAATGTTTTGATTTTAGATGCATGTAAGAAAGCTCAAAAATGGGAATCACCTTTTTTTGTTATTTGGAATATGCAAATTGCAGAAATTTATCTTACTCCAGAAGAAAATAAATCAGCGACTCCTGCAGACAGAATTCAACAATTTCCACCGAACAAAAATGTCACGAGTGTGGATGATTGGATAGATGAATCTATAAGGGAAGAGCTTCAAACTCAAACAGTAAAAATAATAGATTTTGTGTGGCATGAAGCTCTCAAAAAAGGTATTTCACTCCCAATAGATGCGACTGTTTTTGTTGAACGAATAGTACATAGAATCGAAGTCCTTCGCGAAGAAATATATCCAGAGTTAATTCAGAAAATTAAACGAAATAAAGCATTGCGAAACAAAATATTACATATTGCAACTTCTCAAGGATATTCAGGATTAGTTGATGATATTTCTAAGGCTTTGGTTGGTCAGTTCTGTTATCGTCTGGTAGGACAAATTCTATTCTATTTCGCTCTGAAGAGACATCAACCATCATTAAAAGAACTCAAACTTGATAATAATAAATCTTTCATGGAGGCAATAAGGCCATATTGGGATGAGATTAGGAGGTTTGATTATGAAGCAATTTATAAAGCAAATGAGTTAGATGAAATTGTTCCTGTCACTAAAAACGCAGAAACAATTTTAAAAGTGCTAATTAATGAGTTTAATAAGTATGATTGGAATACTCTTAGGGACGACATATTAGGCTCAATCTTCGAACAGTTAATTCCCGAAAGAGAACAAACATTACTCGGTCAATTCTTTACTTCAAGCTTAGTTGCAGATTTTTTAATAGTACTTGCGCTCGATGGTGAGAATCCAAAATTGTTGGATCCAGGATGCGGTAGTGGTACTTTTCTATTGCGTTCTTACCAATACTTGCATGACACACAAAGAATGGATCATCCTGACTTATTAGAATCGTTATGGGGTTTCGATATAAGTCCTTTTGCGGCGCAATTGGCAGTAATTAACTTGTTTCGTCAGAATCTTTCTGAGTTTGAAAATTTCCCCAGAGTATTAAATACAGATTTTTTTGAAGTTTCAGTCGGCGATTTAGTTGAATTCCCTCCATCTAGAGAGGGCATACAAGGTAAAATTGAAATAAACATACCTATTTTTGATGCGATAGTTGCTAATCCTCCATACATTCGATCTCAACAACAGGATGATTTAGATCCCAAATATAAAGATCGACTATTTTCTGTTTTTGCTGACGAACAGGGATTAGAATCACCTTCCAAAACTGATTTATTTGCCTTTTTTGTCTATCATTCTTATCAATACCTAAGAGATGGGGGGCGAATTGGATTTGTTACTTCCTCTAGTTGGCTAACTGCTGATTATGGTTATTATTTTCAACGGTTCTTAATTGAGAAATTTAATTTGATAGCTGTAATAAGTTCTGAAGTCGAATCGTTTTTCACACAAGTCGATCAAAATACAGTATTATTTGTTGCAGAAAAGAGGCCTATCAATGAAAATCCTTCAGAAGCTGAAGTAATAAGGTTTGTTACTTTGAAACAGAAATTAAATAACATAATATCTGAAGGAAATGATCATTGGCTATTGATTCAAAAATTCGCAAACGAAATAGAATCTGCAAATTCAGATTTTGAAAATGAAAACTTACGAATAAGATGTATTTCAACTTACGATGAGCTAGAACGA
The DNA here is from genome assembly GCA_030765455.1 of Candidatus Electryonea clarkiae. Taxonomy (GTDB): domain Bacteria; phylum Electryoneota; class Electryoneia; order Electryoneales; family Electryoneaceae; genus Electryonea; species Electryonea clarkiae. The sequence continues at coordinate 22,925 of JAVCCM010000157.1, forward strand.
ATGAAAGAAAGGAATGAGCTTCGGAATTGGTCAATTAATTTGCGGGCTCCTAGGATTTACTTTTCAATATTAGATAATAGTACTTTGCCATTTATTCCACTGACTGAACTGGCTCATTGTCATTTAGGTTACAAAGCTCTTCAGAATAAATTCTATTATTTATCAAAAGAAATTATAAAAACTTATAAAATTGAAAAAGAGTTTTTGATACCCATATATATGATGCGAGACCTTCAATCAGATAAAATTATACAAACTATTGAACCTGAGACTTTTCTCTTCTACTGTAATTCACCTGAGAATGATATCCGTGGTACCGGAGCATTAAACTATATTAGAGATATGGAGGATCGCCCAGCTAAGAAAAAGAAACAATCAGACAAATCTTCTTCAATTTCAGAAGTTTTAGAAAAACAAGGTGGAAAACATTGGTATTATCCAAAAGCGATTCCGCATAAATCTAATATTTGGATCAGAAAAGCATTCGATGGTGTTTATGCTCCTTTCATCTTCACGCAACCTCAAGTTGTTGATCAAAGGTGTAATTAGGGTCTCCTGAATAAATCAATTACCCTTATAAGGGGAGAGATTGAGCGTTGTTTTTCCTATCTTTTGTGCAAGGATACTGATTAAAACAGTCCAAAACCTTTGCACTTCAGGATGGGAAA
>JAVCCM010000044.1 GCA_030765455.1 Candidatus Electryonea clarkiae
AAAATCAAAGAACGACAATATTTTAGCCATTGTTATCTCCGTATATATGCTGTACTTGTGTATAGTAATACACGAATGTTCAGTGATCTTGTCAATAACTGGCTGAGCTAATGACATAACCGGATAAAAGAAAAGAAAACAGGTCAAGTAAATAAGATTACCGTAGTAATTGAAGTAAAAGGCTCTTGGAATAAGACTGAATTAAAAAAAGCGATGCGCACACAATTAAGAGACAAATACATTAGGAAAGCCAGCGCAAGTCATGGATTATATTTAGTTGGTTGGTTTAACAGTGACAAAGGTGACCCAAATGACAATCGACTTCCACCAAAACTCTCATTGGATGAGATGAAGTTAGATTTTGCGAAACAGGCGAAAAGACTGACAAAAGATGGAGTTTTTCTAGAATCAAAAGTTTTAGATATTAGTTTTCCAACACAATATTTCCAAAATACTGGTTAATAATACTCTTAAAGATCACTTTTTTATCTTTGTAGAAACTCGATCACATATTTCACCACAACAAACATCATACTCCCCAGAATCACCATTTTTATCAGCCTTGACGGCAGAAACCGTTGTGATCGTGCTCCGAAATACATTCCTACCGCACCACCGAGTCCCAGCATGGCTCCCAGCGCCCAATCCGGTTGAATACTCATTCCCGTAGAAGCGTACATCACGCCCAAAGAGGTATAGAACAGAACTCCAACCACTGATGACACAAACGTACCAAACAGCGTTGCACCTGCTATCGTATGCACCGGTAATCTGAAAATGGTAACGAGGAATGGCGCTATAATCGCCCCACCGCCGATACCATATACGCCGCCAATAACGCCGACACCCAGGCTCAGGAAAAATACCGCGGGAGTGGAAACTTCATGATGATTGCCGATGAAATCAAACTGAATTTTTTTCATAGAGATTGAGCTGTTCTCTACTATAAATGGCTTGTCGGAGCGGCTTGGTTTTTTGTCCTTATTGGAAATGATGTCCCTGAGGAGGCGTGATGATATGTAAGCCAGCACAAGAGCCACAAACAGCTTGAAATTGCCTGCGTCCGGTAGCAGCATAATCCTGATGTATCCACCGGCAAAAATCCCCGGCAGGGTCCCAAGGACAATTACCCAGGTCAGGCACCACACCATACGTCCTTCACGGATATATCGGTACACTCCGCTGGGAATAGCCACGACATTAAAAAGGAAGTTGGTCGGCGTGACTGCTGGACTTGTAAATCCAAGTATGGTCATCTGGAAAGGGAGCAGGATAAATGCGCCCGACAGACCGCCGATAGAGGTCAGGCTGGAGATGAAAGCCATCACTAAAAACGGAAGCCACCAAAATGTTTCAACACCGCTAATGGGAAATGTTATCATATCGTGTAAATCCGGCTGAATTACCTTGTTGATCAGTTCACATGCATCAATGAGTTCTGTCATTCTCGGGCTTGACCCTGGAATCTATTGCTCTGATTCGATAATAATGGTGGATTCCCGGGTCAAGCCCGAGAATGACAACTCTTGCATTATCTTTGAATGAATTCTAATACATATTTTACAACTACAAACATAATACTCAACATAATCACTAATTTAATCAGTTTTGAGGGCAGAAATCTCTGTGAACGAGCACCAATGTACATCCCCGCCGCACCGCCCATACCTAACATCACGCCCAATGCCCAGTCCGGTTGAATATTCATTCCGGAAGATGCATATATAACTCCCATCGTGGTATAGAGCAAAACTCCAACCACCGATGATACAAATGTCCCCATTAAAGTTGCACCGGCTATAGTATGCACCAGCAACCTGAATACTGTAATAAGTACAGGCGCTATGATCGCTCCCCCGCCGATCCCGTATGTACCACCGATAATACCGACCAAAAGGCTCAGAAAAAATATGGCAGGAGTTGAAATGTTATAATTGTCTCCCTGAAAATCGAACCCAATCCTCCTTAAAGTCCGGGAACCATTTTGTACGACAAATGGTTCATCCGACCGGTTAGTTCTATTCTCTTTCTTTAATGAGATATCTTTAAAAAGTCGAAATGCCACGTAAGCCAATACAACCGCAACAAATAGTTTGAAATTTTTGGGGTCCAGGAGAAAGTGGATCCTTATGAGTACTCCCAGGAACAGTCCCGGCAGCATACCGAAAATAATTGTCAGGGTCAAAGGCCAAACCATACGACCTTCACGAACATAACGGTAAACCCCGCTCGGAACGGCGATAACATTAAAAAGAAGATTGGTCGGAGTAACTGCAGGGCTGGTGAATCCAAGAACAGACAATTGAAAAGGCATCAAGATAAATGCCCCGGAAATCCCGCCTATAGATGTAAGACTGGAAATTACAGCCATTACAGTAAACGGCAGCCACCAATAAGTTTCAACGCCGCTGCTTGGGAATGTAACCATTACAATTGAAGCCTTTATTAGATTTGGTCTGGTGCAAATATATACGGTTCGGATACTCATATCTACAGTGGGGTTCTTTGCTTTGGGATAAGGGATTTGTTCGGATGAGGATTAATTTCTATGACGGAACTGGTAATCGTTCACTCGATGACATTAAGCTGGCACTTGATAAACATAACGATATAATTATCAATACTCTCTCTCATCTTAGAGCCACCCGGATGCAAGCAAGACGGGCTACATGTTTCCAAATATCAGCAAGACAATATTGATTACACTATTAACTCTGTGCAAATACTGTAAAATAAATAACCAGGTATGCTAACCAGCCTACAGAAACATATTGTGCATTTTTCTTTTTTGATTCCCTCTCATATGCTTCAATATAACCAAGCGTATAATCCGATGATTTGCCGATTAGCAGTGAAGGCGAAGGTGAAGATGGTGTTATCATAAATGCTCCTGCTACGCCGAAGCAACCACATAAAGCTCCACCAACTACCCAAGCTGCATTCCCCCTGAAGCGGCTGCTTTTCCATCATTTTTGCCCCATAAGTAGTCAGCTAACGGATCAGCACCAGCTTTCACTTCTGACCCCAAGCTAGACAGGGAAAATCCACATGTAGTACAGTAATTAGCAATTTTTGGGTTTTTTGCACCACATTCCGGACAAAAGATTTCTTCCTCAGTCTGGTTGAGGAAATATGCAGGAGCGGCGAGTACAGAACTTAACATTAGAAAAACGAGGAGGAGGGAAACAGAACATCTCGTTTGAACACCAAAGTTATTCATCATCTTTCTCCAGTAACTGCCTTTAAAAATTGTCGTTTAAATTCAATCCGGAAAAGTCAAAGACAATTGTATTTACTTAAGAATAATAATATTGTTGCAATCGTGAACCAATTTTACATTTAGCTAAGTTAGTACCAAATAATTGATATTTGCAACCAATAAGCATCTTATCTAATATTCATATACTCTCCAGGACCGAAACCTGACAGATATCAGAATTCAAGATAACCTGAAATTATTTTTAACTAAATATTATTTCATAATTTTGCTATAAAGAGTTGCAGGCAAGTGAAATATTTATTATTATTATGTTTTGGTGTTAGTGATGTCAAAGTCAACTTTTCATTAAAATGTTGTTATCTGTTTGAAAATTCAGATGTAATAAGCTCAAGATATCTGTTGAATAACGATGGGTTTTGAGGAGAAAAATTGTGAGTCACTCTGCAGCCAACTATAGATATATTGCTTATCTGCTCGTTTTGTTTTTGTTATTGAGCCCTCTTTTTGTTCCTTCAGTTTATTCTCAAAAACAATCATCCGGAGAATCATTCTGTCCGCAATGCGGCGAATCAAATCTTCGCAATGCTCGGTTCTGCAAAAATTGTGGATTTAATCTGCCGTATCCAAAATCAAAAACTGTTGTAGATTTGAAAGAAGCCGAAGAGCCCGAAATTCAAATCCAATCTGTCCTTGATGACACAGTCAGGCTTGGTGATATGACACAGGAAGAGCTTAAGGCGTTGATTGAAATTATTGTTAAAGAATTGCTGGAAGAAGAAGCTGTTAGAAAACAAGAGCTTGATTTAATAGATGATATGACAAGGCTGGAACTTGTGACACTGGTTCGCAGGCTGCACAATCAGTTAAGATTGAAAGAAGATCAAATAAAAGCTGTTACAAAAAAACCTGATATGAATAACGCTGACCAATTCCTCCGAGCAATGGGAGGTATTGCTATCGGTTGTCTTCTATTGCTATTGGTTGTCAGTTTGGCTGCAGCATAAAAAAAGGAGCATTAAAAATGTCCTATAAAACCATTGTTGTCCTGTTTATCGTAGCCGTGATTTTGACAACTGCTTCGATTTGTACGCCGGCATACGGTCAGACCGGTAGCAGAGATAAAGTTGTTTGTGAAGATTGCGGATATTCCAATAATTGGTCGAGCAAATTCTGTATTCGTTGTGGTGAATCGTTAGCAGAAGAGAAACGGGATTTTGGGCTTATGGACCATGCCCCCAGAATCGCTACCCTGGAAGTCGGAATGTCAAAATCATTTCACCTCACTGACGGTAATATTATCACTGGAAATATAAATAAATTGGAAGGTGACTCTATCGCTGTAATCGAGACTCCGGATGGGGTCCTTAAAATTCCCACGAGAATGATTTTGGATGAAACAGCAGATATTACCAAGCAGGACGATTCACGCGCAGTGGGTCCGGTATTATCTGAAGACGAATATTCCATTTCCATAAAAACACCTTATGGGGTGGTTGTTATTCTGAAAAAAGATGTCAAGACTATGGATCGCTACTATGGTGACAAAAAAATCAGTTGGACAGAAGAGAAAAAGAGATTTCACTCCGCTGAAGTTTTAACAGATATTTTTTCAGATCCTACAGCTTTTCCGCTTCAACCCCATACCGTTTATTTAAGCGGATTATCCCTGGGATATGGTTTTACCGAGAACTTCATGCTGCGAACGCGGTTCGGACAGGATTTTACCGGTGATATGAACCTCCACCCACTTTTCAGAATTTTTAATCGTAATAAAGGAACGACCGAGTGGAGTCTTGCTATCGGCGCGGAGCTTTATAATCATCATTTAACAAAAAATGAAGCTCAGAAATACAGCCATTGGATACAAGATACTACCGGCACAACTATTACTAGACTTGATGAAGAGGGAGCAAGGAATATCGAAGAAGTCTTGCTCGACAAGGATAAAAAAGAATTTTTCTGGAATGTATATATAGTACTTAGCAGTAGAAAAAGCCTGGCAAGCGGAAGAGGGAAATGGGGCTGGCACATTGGTGCGAAGACAAATTCATTGCTAATAGAAAAACCTGATCTCAAGTATGCAAATTATGCCTGGGATGACGATAAGTTTCTTATCCCTTATCGTACCTGGATTGCGATGGATTATGACCTGGCAAAAAACCTGAAATTCCTCATCGAAGTTTTCGCCGATAATGGACATAAATTTATTACTTTCAGTGACGCAGCCAAATCATATTTCGACAATGAATCACCTTTTACAATAGAAACCCAGGAGGGTGAATATCAGCCCGTCGATCTCGATTTTGGTTTCCTCTATAGTCTGAACGAGTCATTCAGGTTTGGAGTTCACTTTCAATCTCCATATCTGGCATTCTATTGGAAATGGTAAACAGGAGGGGGATGTATGATACGGCGTAAAATAATAGTCTGTCTGATTATTTTTCTCCTCTCTATGGCTACTGTTTATGGTCAGCATACAGAGAATGAGAAATATGATGATGATATGGCTCAAGCACGGATGATTAGAATAAAAAGAATGTCCGAAGCATGGAGCAACGAAAAGATTGAATTACGGCTTAATACCGGAAAAAGTGATATTGGTAATTTTGTATCAATAAGAAATAACAGTTTTCAACTCGCGACAGATCGTGGGATGATGCAGTTTCCGGTCGCTGACGTTGAGTCGCTTGTACTGAAAAGAAAACCGCAGGATCTACTGCTCGCGGGATTGGCGTCCCTGGGGATAGCCTCTCTTTTAGGCGGCGGGGCTTCATTAGGATTTGAAGCTACTGATGAAGTCATATTAGGCGCTGCCGGTATAGGTGCATGCATTGGTTTCACCCTGGGCTGGAAAGCTTTTTACCAGAATATCGTTGTGATGTTGGATTGATTTTTCTATTGTACCTAAGCATTTACTGTAATAGATACACTCCCCCTTTCATTTATGCAGCATAAGGGGGACAATTCTTATGTCTCCTATTAAAGAGGACTGGAGGGTTCAGGCTTTCCTTATCCAGCTTATATAACCCAGTCAAGTTTGACAAATTCGGTGTTAACCACATTCTATTCCTCTCAGAGTAGGTTACAACTAAAAGCGTATAGATTCTTCCACTGTCGAGTCCGCGACCTTACATTCAACTCATGACAATACCAGAAGAAACTGTCCGCCAGGTCCGTGAAAGTTCGGACATTGTGGAAATCGTTAGCGAATATGTCTCATTGAAGAGGAAGGGAGGAGCTAATTATTTCGGAAATTGCCCTTTCCACCAGGAAAAAACTCCATCCTTTTCAGTGCATCCGGAACGTCAGATATTCCATTGCTTTGGCTGTGGAAAAGGCGGAAATGTATTCACTTTTGTGATGGAAATCGAACGGATAGATTTTGTCGATGTGGTTCGCCGACTTGCCGAAAGAGCAGGGATAAAAATCACGGAATCAGGCAAAAAAGTTACCGGACAAAACGAAGAATTATACCAGGTAAATGAACTTGCATTCAAGATGTTCCGGCATCAATTGACAGAGATGGAAGGCGCTGAAGTTCGCTTCGCACAGGAGTATTTGCGGAAAAGAGATATAAATGAGGAAATCGAAGAACAGTTTGAAATTGGTTTAAGTCCTCCCGGTTGGAACGGGTTTATAACTGTTGCGCAAAACCGGGGATTCAAACCTGATAAAATCGAGCGTGCAGGGCTGGCAATACGGGGCGAAAAAGGCTGGTATGATCGTTTCAGGGGACGGTTGATGTTTCCCATCCGCAATGCCGGGGGGCGAGTTGTGGCGTTTGGCGGAAGAATCCTCCGGGAAGACCCTGATCACCCGTCGCCAAAATACATTAACAGCCCGGAAACAGCTATCTATCATAAAGGAAAGATGTTATATGGGCTGCCCCAGGCGCGGGATGCTATGCGCGGTTCCAACGAAACTATCCTGGTCGAAGGTTATACCGACCTGATAGCCCTCCACGCAGCAGGATTTCCCAACTCCGCGGCAACCCTCGGCACTGCGCTGACAAGCGATCAAGCTGCACTGGTCAAACGGTTTTCCGAAGTAGTGACTGTTCTGTATGATTCCGATGAAGCAGGAGTCAAGGCAGCATTCAGAGGCGCAGACGTACTTGCCGGAGCCGGTCTGGACGTAAAAGTAGCGCTTCTTCCTGAGGGTGAAGATCCTGATACACTGGCGCGTTCAGGTGGAAAGAAGTCAATTGAAAAGGTCCTTTCTGAAGCCGAGCATTTGATCGATTTCAAAATCGGATATTTCAAACGAAACGGTTCCCTCGATACACCTCGGGGACAAAGCGAAGCGACTCGAGCCCTGATTGATACCCTGCGCCGGGTTCCCGATCCGATTACCCGTCAATTCTTCCTGCATGAAGCTGCAGAAAAACTTGGAATCGATGAAAGAATCCTTGGACGAGAATTTAATCGAATCAAGAAACCCACGAGAAGAAGGGGAGGACAGCAGGCAAAAGAAGAAACTCAGCATCTTTCAGGATTTGACAGGATGCTGCAAGACCTGATCTGGGTGTTGATCAGGCATCCTGAATACCGGGCGGATGCCTTCGAGGAGATAAAATCTTCTCAATTAAGTAATTCTCCTCTTGCACCGGTTTTTAAATTGATTGAAGCGGCTTGGCTTGATAAAAAAGATATAAAGGAAGCAGATTTATTTGATGCATTGAATGATAAGCCGGAAGTAATTCCGCTGCTGAATGAAATTCTTACACGCCCTGAAACGGATGACCCGGACTTTCCTTCCGATGTGGTTGAAAAGGCTCCCCTGCTAATGAGAGCGGAGAAGATTCAGTCTAAGCTGGATAATATTCGAAAATCAATGAAACAGGGAAGCAGTCCGCAAATGATGCAGGAATTCCAGGAATTAACAAAAGAACTCGAAGAAATTAAGAAAAAAATAATAGATTAGTACATTGATTCATCTGGTTCAATGGGTTGTCATTCTCGGGCTTGACCCAGGAATCCACCATTTGCATTGAATCTGAGCATGGATTCCCGGGTCAAGCCCGAGAATGACAGAATACTCAAAAGCATGTGAACTGATCTACTATTTGTTTTCACTCACTAAATTTGAAATATCAAAGTGTATTTTCCAGATAAATTTTAGGTGAAAAATAAAATCATTTTCCCATAACTGCCTTCTGCCAGGCTTCAATCCTGTTTTTGAAATAAAACTTCCTCGACGGCAACTCGCCGGCAGAATCAGAAAATAATGCACGAGGTGGGAATAGGGTATGCGCAATATAATATGCCTTGCTGGAAAAACCTTCCATCAGGTCCAGCATAGCTGAAAATCTTCTTAATCCGCCTTGGCCGGATAATTGACCTTTTGCAATTATAAATGGATTACGTCTGGTTATTGCTTTTTGAGTCTTCCCGTCCATTAAAAGATTGTCCATCGGATTTCTTACTGGTCCGTAAAATACCCTGGCGACCTCCAAACCAGTACGAACCGCTCGCTCCACATGCATTTTCCGGCAGTTATCGACAAACTTCTTTTGTTCGATTTCCAGTGTCCATTCCCGGCATGCAAAGAAGACATCAAGGCACCATTTCAAAGAGAAAAAACCATGCCGGACGCTATGCAGTGCAAGCAGAATCAAATGATCCTCATGTTCAGGAACATTTACTGAAATATCGTCTGTTAAAACCGTATGGATACTCCTGTCCAGAATTGATTCAGGATCGATCCAGAAAGGCTCGGTTTTATCCACCGGCGCCCTGTGTAAATCCAGGATAACCGGACTTTCAGGATGACGAAATACCCTGGCGAAACCATAAAGCCGGGCGACATCCTCACTGCGGTCAGCATGAACTGTCTCTTGCAATTCCCATCCATTTTCTAATAAATAATTAGCCGCCACACCGAAATGGTCGGGATGGATAAGGAGGTCAATATCCCCGGGATCACGCAGATGAGGTTGTGGGTACAATTCTGCAGCTGCAAGTCCCTTGAATAGTACCGGATGGAAATCACCTATAATCTTCAATGCATCCTGAAGCGCACGGACTACCATCATTCTTCTGACACGCGCCTGTACCAATGTTGCATCCAATTCCTTTAGGGCATCACCTTCAAGCCGGACACGCCAGCCTTCGAGCCTTCCTGCCTGAAAAGATGCAAGTGAAGCCAGGTTGTGATGAAATATCAGGGTAATTAACTCGTGAGGGTCAAATTTTTCACGTGGCGGTGGTTTGCCGGTTAAAAGGCGAGCTGCCGCCGATATGACTAATTCTGTTTCAGTGGTGTTCACGATTTTAACCAGGAGATTGTCAGCAGCTTGCGAAGTTTCCATGCAAAGGGAAGCGATACCTGGCGCTCTTTTCCATTTCGCTTCAAATGTGTTACCATGCCGACTACTGATTCCGGCTTTACAGCTCGAATTATTTTCGACTGGTCGCCTTTTTCAAAAACAACATGTTTGCCTGTTCCTACGAGACGATGTATGACCGGTTCGTTAAGCTTTGTTGATATGAAAAGAATTAAAGTACCTGGCGGGAAACTCAGGACAGATTCTCTGCTGACAGGTTGTATTTTTGCTTTGTCGCCGTCTCTCAATGCCGGCATCATCGAGGAGCCACGCACCGGTATCCAGAATGGATGTGTAATGGTATGAAAATGATCTGCGTGAAACGTCTTAGGGTCCCCAGGGGTCAGGCTCATCACTGAAGAGAAGAGCTTCTATTCTCCCCTGTTCCAGGATTTTGGGAGGTTCCCAAGACTTTTCTTCTTCACTCTGGGGTAACTGTTTTTTTTCTTGATCGTCCAAAATTCCTCGCTCATAGTTTAAATACTGTGTTGTTTTATTATTGCTTCGCAACACTATAAAAATAATTGCTAAACTACTGCCTCGTCAAGCGATATATCACACACATGCAACTTTTTGAGCAAATGAGTTCTAATGCTGTTTATCACATCGAAAAATGTTGGTGTAATTGTTTAGTTAATCTGTTTTTACAATTATTTATAAGAGCTAAATATCTCTTCTTTCAACTGTTGATCTTTATTAAAATATTCATTAAATTTATATTAATTGAAGCAAGAGACAATCCGGCATATAATATATTGCCACCTTTTACTGGAAACAACACCGAAATATTGCTTCATATATTCCCGCATTTTCAACCGTTTATCTAATAGATGGCATGGAATCAAGTGCTTTGAATTTATCTATTATATCGTCAAATATTTGAGAAGTGACTCAAAGATTCTAATATTATAGAGTGAGTACATTTTGCGAGTCCTGTAGAAAATATTATCTATCTCTCACTTGTAATATAATGTTTCATGTTAGTATCTTGTGTTGGATAAACTTGAGATCAAGATCATTATTCACCAAATAAGTATTTAATTTTGATCTCCCATGAAGGTTGCAGGCTGAGCTTGTTACCTTTAGAAACTATAGTACATTAAACGGTCGCATGCCCCTGACGTTGGAGCCACCACACATCAGGTAAAGCGTATGGCATCCCCTTATACAACCTGGGAAAACCTGACTAAACGGTTTGCACACAGGAAGGAGAAAAACTGATGAAACCTTCAAGACTAAAGGGTTTAAAAATTGGATTTGTGTTGTTAATCTGTCTGGTGGCATTGCTTGGAACCAGTTCAGTTACACAAGCCTTCTGGCACATCGTAATGAACGATAACTTTGAAGCAGATCCGCCACCTCCGGCATGGCCCTGGCCTACTGGAAATGGTACCAGCTGGTATTGTATTCCCTGGCCACCTGCTGCTCCCGGATTTATGCATACCTGGGGAAAAGAAGACAGCACTGTCTATCGTGCCAATACGCCACGCCAATACCGTTCTATCTGGTGCGCCGGACTTCCTAATGATCGAATTCCTGGTAATGATACCTATCCAACCTGGATGAATGCATGGGCTGTCTGGGGACCTATCGAGATTACTACCGTGATGGAGGAAGTTGGTGGTGTGTTCTTTTTCTTCGGCAGTATAGAGGAATGGAGCGCTGGCGCTGGAGACCGTTTCCTGGTAACTGTTACTGATAATACGGATAACCTCGGTGATACTGCTGCCTGCCCAATGGCATTTGATTTCCAGTTTGAGGATACTGACGGGGAATGGCTTCCGGTAGAATTCGATTTCGCTGATCTCGATTCTGCAGGCGATTCCGTAAGTTATATGCCATTCTATGATGAATACGGAGAACTTCACACGCGCGATGATACTTATATCAGCCTTGTTTTCAATTCCAATGGCGTTTCGCATGAAGATTTTTTGGGAATCTTTGTTGATGACTACAGCATCGGTTACGATGATGGACTATACGATTTCGAGATGCTTGGATGCTCTTATATGCAACAAGATGACACACTATCCCAATATTTTGAACTGCATGTTGACGACCCCGTTCGGTTCAGGAATCTGTTCGCGGCTAAAGGTCCTGTTGATACTGTAGAAGCCTTGCATGTCCTGTATATTGATACAGACCTGAATGATGATGTAGAGCTTTGGGATTTACCTTTTGATAGCATGACCGCTGGGTGGGAATTTACAAGACATGGAACCAACCATAGTCCTTTATTTCAAAATACATGGGTGCCGGAAGACACCGGTTGGGTTATTATTGGAGTCTCACTGGATGCTGACCTAAGGGTTGATGAATGGAGTGAAAACAATAATTTCTTCATCGACACAGTATATGTCCTCCAACCTCAGACCGCGCCCTACATTAATTGGTTATGTCTGCGCGAGGATACCCTTGAAGTACCCTACGATGAAAGAGATGTAGAGATTACTTACGAAGCATTTAATTCGCCTGATAGTGAATGGGCTGATATCACAGTTTACTATGACTATGACGATCGTGAATTCAACGGCTCTCCGACAAATCACGTAGGCGCAAGAATTATCAATGGCGAAAATTCCTTTACCTGGAACACTTCCCGTCTTGATCCCGGAGTCTATTACCTCTATGCGCAGCTTAACGATTATTGGCTGCCGGTTGTTCAAGAATATGCCGTTATGCCGATTCGTATCCATGATATCGTGAATGATGTCGGTGAGGACAGGGCAGATATTCCAACAACATTTGACATAACTGCAGTCTATCCAAATCCGTTCAACCCCACAGTGGAAGTCACAATCGCTGTACCAGAGATCGGGGATATAACAGCTAAATGGTACTCACTTGAAGGACGGTTGGTCGATACTCAATCCCTGAATGGTGTACAACCCGGCTATAGAAAGCTGACATGGACACCGGATAACCTTGCAAGCGGTATGTATTTGCTCCGTTTGTCATCCGACATGGGACAATTAACAACTAAAGTCGTTTACCTCAAGTAACCATTACGAGTTTATGATAAATCAACCCTCTCGGATTCGAGAGGGTTTTTTTATTTTAGCAACAGCATTTCACTTGCCGCATAGATGTCGGGTTCTCTGATAAACAAAGCATCCAGTCTGTGATGAACTTCCTGCGTCTCTGTGGTGAGATTTATGAGTATTCTTGCAAACCCTATTGACCCTGTATGTATTCTCCTGCAAATTCCATACATCAATATTAGTTTGAATATTCAACGCTGGTTTTTGTAAAAATTCTATTATAAAGGACATTCCGTTATTCGCTCAAAAAACCGTTTCAAGAAGCTGAAACGCCGTATCGGCAGGCATAAGGTTCTGGACAGACGTGAAGACCTGGTTGTGTATTCGGTGGATGCCAGCTATACAGCGCCGCCAGGTAATCATGACCCTGACGTTGTAGTGCTCGCTGAAAATGTTGAAGACGTTATCGAAAGTGTACTTTATGCCCGTGAGAATGGGCTGCCCCTGGTAGCAAGAGGGACAGGTACAGGCATGAGCGCCGGCGCAGTTCCATTAGAAGGCGGCTTGGTGCTGTCAACCGTTAAAATGAAACGGGTGATAGATTTGAATGTGAATGAAAAATGGATTCAATGTGAGCCGGGGCTGACCACGGCAGATGTAAAGAATGCTGCTGCCAAACATTCTCTCTTTTACCCACCAGACCCATCAAGCTATAAAATCAGTTCTATCGGTGGAAATATTGCAGAGAATGCCGGTGGGCTTAGATGTGTAAAATATGGCACAACAAAAGATTACGTACTTGGATTAAAATATATAGATGCTGATGGAAACCTTCAAAGTACCGGCTCACTGTCGAACCAGGTTGATGGTATGGATTTGACTCCGTTATTAGTCGGTTCGGAAGGGTTGTTTGGAGTAATAGTCGAAACTCGTCTTGCGCTGATTCCTGCCCCTCGTGCAACATATACAGTCCTGGCACATTTTCATGACATATACAGGGCGCTTGAAGCCATATATACTTTCCTGCCGGAACTGGTTCCATCTGTGTGTGAATTAATTGATGGAGAAGTTATTAAAGCAATAAGCCAGCATGACCCCTATCCCTTTCCAGAAGGATGCAAAGCTGCATTGTTGGTCGAAACTGATGGCGAGGAAGAAGCCGCCAAGCTGGAATTGAACAGGGTGATGGAGGTGCTTGAGGATCATGACGCTTTGGAGATTCATACTGCACAGAACCCGGAAGAACGAGAAAGATTATGGAATCTGCGACGTTTGATCTCACCGGCGCTATCCAGGATTGCCGATGGGAAGATGAACGAGGACGTGGTCGTACCCATAGGAAAAATGGCAACCCTGATTGAAAGAGTGGAAGAAATTGCGAAACGTTACAAAGTCCTGATTCCAATTTATGGACATGCTGGAGACGGAAACCTGCATTTAAACGTCATGTATAAAAAAGCGAATGAGGAAAACCGGATAATCGCCCATGAAGCCATATTCGATTGTTTCAAAACAGTGATTGAACTGGGAGGTACGATAAGCGGCGAACATGGCATTGGCGCTGCAAAAAACCAATACATGAATTTGCAATTCAGCGAAGATGAATTAAATATCCTGAGACAAATTAAACATGCTTTCGATCCGGATAACCTCTTCAATCCGGGCAAGATGCTGCCGCCGGATTCAAGTTGATTATACCTCTTTGAGTCCTCGGCGAATTCTTTGAGTACTCTGCGGTTTATCTTTTTTTTAACCTCAGATAACAAAAAGCAAGCACGAAGATCACAAGACCCCTGGAGAAATAAATACACTCAAAATGCAGGAACACACATCGATTTAATACGCTATAATAGTTAGGCTTTCTTAACAACGTTAAGTTATATTTAAACAATTTTGAAATATCTATGTACTCTAATATTAATAAAAATTTCAAGAAACTGATGCTGCTGTGGACGCTTATTTCCATATTATCCTCCGTCTCATGCAGCGAGAACAAAACTCACGGATCATCCATGTCTGAAAACAAATCTGTATCATCACAAAGCAGCTCCCCTTTTGTTACACGTTCTCCTCAAACAATCCGCCAGGAGGGAAATCGCCTAACAGGAGAATCATCGCTCTATCTTCTCCAGCATTCGCATAACCCGGTGGACTGGTATCCCTGGGGCGAGGAGGCAAAAATTCGATCCGGGGCTGAGGATAAACCGATTTTTCTTTCAATAGGCTACTCTTCCTGTCACTGGTGCCATGTGATGGAGCATGAAGTATTCGAGGTTGATTCCATCGCAGAATTCATGAATGAACACTTCATCAATATAAAAGTGGATCGTGAAGAACGCCCCGACCTTGACGCTGTATATATGGAAGCGGTACGCGCGATGACCGGTGGCGGCGGTTGGCCCATGTCCGTTTTTTTAACATCCGATTTAAAACCATTTTATGGAGGGACATATTTCCCGCCTGATCAATTTGTCAGGCTCGTTAAAAGTATCTCCGATACTTATGGAGAACAAAGGGATAAGATAGAGTTGCAGAGCGAACAACTCTATAAAATGGTGTCCTCAAATCCTCAGCTATCGCAGGGTCAGGCTGTGAACAGCCCTGATTTTTCAAGTATAGCCAACAATTCTCTTCAGTTTGTTGACGCAAAATGGGGCGGGTTCAGAGGCAGGATGAAATTCCCAACCCCACTTCGCTGGCAATTTCTGCTGCATCGTTACCGGAAAACAGGTGAAGCAAGGATTGCAGATGCAGTCAGGAAAACTCTTAATAATATGGGGACGGGCGGCATTCATGATCATGTGGGTGGAGGGTTTCATCGTTACACCGTGGAAGAAACATGGCTCGTTCCTCACTTTGAAAAGATGCTCTATGACAATGCCCAGTTGGCAAGTTTATATATCGAGGCATTCGCCGTTTTTGGTAAAAGAAACGGAAAACCACATCAGCCGGGATATGATGATATAGCAAAGAATACACTTGATTTTCTGATTCGAGATATGCAAAGCTCTTCAGGTGGTTTTTATGCCAGTTATGATGCGGACAGCGGGGGGGAAGAAGGAACATTTTATACCTGGAGCCCGGATGAAATTACGGATATAGCCGGAAAAAAAGATGGCGCTGCACTGGCAAATCTGCTTGGAGTAGAACTTGGTGGAAATTTCGAAGGGAAAAGCATCCTGACCCGGCGAAAGGCTTACGAAAAAATAGCCCGTGAATTCGACAGGGATATTCAGGAGGTAAACGTATTATTCGAAAAATGGCGCGAAGAATTAAGAAATTACAGGGCAAAACGAGTTCCACCCGGTCTTGATAAAAAAGTCGTAACTGCCTGGAATGGACTGGCAATAGCCGCTTTCAGTCAGGGATATGCATTATTCGGCGAAGAGAAATACCGGGATGCCGCAAGAGAAGCCATCGAATATTTATGGCATAATCACCGGTTGGAGAATGGCTCCCTGGTGAGGGCATCAAATGAAGGTGTGACCTCCGGGGTGGGTATCCTGGATGATTATGCTTTTTTCGCAAATGGACTCCTTGAGTTTTACAATGCGACAGGCGAGATTGAAACACTGGAGATGGCGCTCGAATTGACAGGACACGTCAGGGATCATTTTGCGAGCGACGAGGGTGGGTATTACCTGACATCCAATGAGATTGAAACTCCAATGGGGCGACAGGTAGAAATATACGATAGTGTTGAACCGAGCGGTAACTCGGCTATGTTGAATGTTTTATTAAGACTGTCGGCCTTGACCGGAAATCAAACCTATCGTAAAGATGTGGAACGGATGCTGGGCGCGTATTCAGACATGGTAAACAAATCCGGCCTGGAAATGGCGCTTTGGCTTGATGTGGCACAAAACTATGAAGGACCGTTCCATGAAGTTATCATTGCAGGTCAACTGGATGATAATAATACAAATGCGATGATAAACGTTTTTAGGGGCTTGTTGCCATCGTATGCAGTCCTGACATTAATCCCGCCAGATGGTCCCGATAAGAAAATGCAGACAATTATCCCTTCTACAGTCGAAAAAACTATGTTGAATGGAGAGACGACAGTCTATGTATGCGAGTTTGGGTCGTGTAAAGCACCAACCAATGATCCGGAAGAATTCAAGCAGCAACTCCTTGAAGGCTGGAAACTATAATCGTCATTATGACCACAATGTCCAACTTATTTCGAGAGTAGATTTCTTTCGTTGAAAGGGATTTCAGTTGTATGGAACAAGTATTCTTCTGCTTACACTTTCAAATCCTTTTCATTGACAAGGATCTACTGGTCATCAAATGAATGGTAATTGATGATCCACTGGGCTCGCATTTATGCTTATTGCAAAATTATATTTAAACAGTATCCATGCAAACAACAATATATTTAACCTCCAGATAATACGCATTATCGCAAAGGATTAAATGCTGATGAATTCGAACGACTATGAAAAAATTGCAAGCTGGTTTGCCCAATATGTCGCGCCCTATCTCGAGATGGAGCAGGAGATCAGGGACACCGTTCAAATGAAAGTTGATCATACACACCGGGTTGTAGCAGAAATGAATCTACTGATACAATCGCTTGAATTGCCTGAAAATGATAGATATACGAGCTTGTCTGTTGCCCTGTTGCATGACGTGGGACGTTTTGAGCAGTTTGTCAAATACCGGACTTTGAACGACAGGCAATCTGAGAGCCATGCGCAGATAAGCATTGATGAGTTGAAGAGTCATAGAGTTCTTGATCATTTGACAGTTGAAGAGATAGAAATCATTTTCAAGGCCATAGATGCACACAGCAGAAAAACCATCCCGGAAAACCTGGATCAAAGGAGTGTTTTATTCAGCAAGTTGATTCGTGACGCCGATAAACTGGATATCTGGAAAGTATTGATTGAAGCGGATCAAGGGACGACTACTGCTCTAAATGCGATAGTCTTTTCCGACCTGCCTGACAATGAAGAGTATAATCCAAAAGCTTTGAAAGCAATTTCATCAGGGGAAATGTTTGACCTTGCAGAGATCAGATCACGCAATGATTTTCGCTTACTGGCGATGGCATGGGTTTTCGATTTAAACTTCAGCGCCTCTTTTCATTTAGTACTTGAACGTGGTTATATTGATATGCTTGCTGAAAGGCTTCCGGAACATGAAAATATCAAGAAAGCGGTTTTAACTGTCAATAATTACCTGGCTAGACACAAGAATAGACAGGATTTACAGGATTAACAGGATTTTCTTTTTGTCTTAGCTGCTTTGCAACTTTGCGTGAGATAAATAATGAACATAGATAAGAATATATTGCTGATCAGTTGTATTGCTGCTATCTGCTCCTGCTACTTTGCGATTGGTCAAGAGGTTGATTCTACATTGATCAATTCAGAACCATTTTACCCTCCCGATCTTCCTCTCTCTATTACCGACACGCTCTTCAACGCTGAATTTGTTCTTATCCCGGGTGGAGAATTCCTGATGGGTTCCCATGAATCCGAGACTGGACGATATGAATATGAATCCCCTGTACATAAAGTTTTAGTAGAGCCATTTTATTTTATGACAACAGAAATCACTCAATCCCAATGGAAAAAGATAATGGGATCAACCGTTGAACAAAAACGTGATTCCACCAATGAAAGCTGGATTCTTGCAGGTGAAGGAAAAAATTATCCTATGTATTATGTGTCATGGGATGACGTACATGAATTCATCGACTCTTTGAATCTATTGGATTCAAGCGTTGCCTATCGTCTCCCTTCCGAAGCAGAATGGGAATATGCCTGCAGAGCTGGATCAACTACACGTTTCAACACCGGTGACAGCACGACACATCTTGAAAAAACAGGCTGGTATCGCCGTAATTCAGAATTTTCCACCCACAAGGCAGGGGCAAAGGAACCCAATAAATGGGGTCTGTTCGATATGCACGGTAATGTCTGGGAATGGTGTGAAGATGACTGGCATCCCACCTATGAAAACGCACCTGAAAACGCTGACCCCTGGATTGATTCCGACACAGTTGAGGTTGACAGCGTAATAACTCTTGTCACGACCACAACTGACACGATTTTTTCTGAGGTTGATTCGACAATGGCGGACAGCCTTGCCCCCGGATTTGAGGTCGTGACAAATGAAGTGGAAAATGACAGCACAATCAAAGTGACTCAAATTCACCGCGGTTCACGAAGAGCGATGAGAGGTAGTTCATGGAATAATGACCTGCGCCGCCACCGGAGCGCCAACCGCGGCTCCCAAATCCCCCAACATCGCAGCACCGGCGTAGGCTTCCGACTTGTTAGAGTTCAGTAAATTCCTTTAGAAGATGTCAAGCCTGGACTTAGATCGCAACACCATGCAATTCTTTTATAATTAAACAGTTCTACTATAACATGAGATTGCTTCGTGAACTCGCAAAGATGATTGTATTGCAAAAAACACTATAATAGATAAATCACGCTGGGAATTGAGTACCAATTTTCTCGAATAATTCATTTGCACTGATATTTTGTTTGTAGAAATTTGAAACATCAGTATTCGACTGCATTTGAATAATATTTTGCTGAAATGATTCTGAAGATATATTGACAAACACTACATTCTGACACCTTTCAAAACTAGTTGCATCATAAACAATTGTCACTAATTTCCCATCCCCTTCATAAGCTTGAACAATCCACAAGAATCTCGGAAATAATATTTTTAATAACTTTTTTTTTTTATCTTCGGAAATACCTCTGTCTTTTCTAATCTCTTCTTTCAAAAGATTACCATAGGATAAGAATATATCCCAAGTTATATCCTGATTTGATGTAATATTTAAGAATAGAGATGCCATACGATATATTCTGTTAAATAACTTAATTCTCTCTTCGACGCCTTTGTATGGTAATCGCAGTTTGTGATAAACAGGCGCTATACAAACCTGTGGAACAAATCTTACTTGACCAACTTCCCGAATATACTTTCCGTACCAACTTGTACCGATTGATTCAACCTCAACTCGCGCTGTACGATCAGCATTATATGAAAGCGGAACTTTTTTATCATCGAACACAAGTCGTGAATAGGGACCGACTCCATCATCATGGGCATACAGTCTTATGAGATTTTCTGCTTTTGTTTTGAATACATTGGCGCTGGCTATAACATTCTTACTACTTACTCCAAATCCAATGAGAGTGACAGCGTGCGCGTCCATGTCGGGATCGAATTGAGTTGGATTCCTGAAATTACCGGGTAGTTTTTCAATAAGCTTTGCGCCTAAAATTACAGGAATGCTTCCTTTCAAGTATGCATAAGCAATTCTCTTCAAATCGGTTGGATTTTCCACTGGAATTACTTCAGCCTCTAAACCTACATCATTTATTGCTGCAATTAATTGTGGTAAATCTAAGCCTTTACTTGGCACAGCCCTTTCATTGAAAGCTACACCATGTTTTACTACACTTTCAGTAATTTCTATTGGGCTCAATATTGGATGTTGAAAGCTTATTCCGGTATAATGAAAAGCTGACCAAAGGGCACTGGTGGCACATGCAGCAGCAACAGTATCTTGCTCTTGGAAAGCAAGCCCTTCAATTGTCAATTCTATCCCTAATAAATTAACTTCATAGTTTCTAATAATTGGATAATACCTGCTGTGTGAATCTGAAAGTTTTTTATATGGAACAAGGCACGTTCTGCCGATGACAGCTTCAGGTAGTGGTTTTAAAACTATAAATCCTAAATACTTTTCCACTAAATTTTGCTTAATAAATTCAGCATCGTTATTAATCAGAGCCGAAGTAAACTGTTTTTCATTAAATGAGGATGAAAATGCGTGAATTCTTTTACAATATTTTAGTGGATCGCTATATGATTTTACATAATATTTTGAATAATCTTCGAGAAAATCTCTATCGATATAATTATCCTCGATCACTATTGTCTTTACATCAATAGCAGCAAAATAATCTTCAAAATATTTCCGGTGAAGCTTCTTTTTTAAGTAATAGGAATCACCTGAAGAATGCTCCTCCAAGATAGATGGGAAGTCATACTGCGGATAAGAATGAATCTCGATCTTTATGGTTTTAATTGAGTTGGGACGTGAAGGCATTAGACAGTAAAAACGAGCCTCTTTAGTGACTCTGGAAACACTCTATATTCCATAAAGGAGATGGATCGTTCTAATTCATCTATTTCCATCACATGTTCCAGAATTTGCGATTTGGTTTCTGCAGACAGTTCTTTTTCTTCTACCTTCTTTGTAAAAATTTCAGAAGGATTGCCTGCTTTGCTTTCCGGCTCGGTAGGCATGTTTTTTCTCCTTTGTCTGAGTTTAATGTATTCTAAGTTAAACACGTATAACGTACTTAAGTAGGATACAGACATTATATAATACTTATTCGAACTCAGCGCAAGAAGTATTTTGAAATTGTGAAGAATTACTCAAAATGAAGCAAGTAGCAAAGGTAGTCATGGTTGTGTAAAAAGCATTCAAGTAACAGTAGAATGTAAATTAGAAGAGAAAATCTGAAAACCCATCGATCGTGCAAAGAGAGAATTTCTTATCACCTCCCTTTCAAAAGAAAACTCGGAGACAGAATATCAATCAAATAGATTGTATTGTCTCCAGATTTCAAAACTACCGGAAATTCATTCCACTAAGGGTAATTTTCTCCATTAGAACAACCAATCATCCGTTGTAAACATAGAATACTTATGCTATTCCCACAGGCATACAAATTGCAATTCTCTCCCTCGTCTGAATAGTTCTTTAGGTACTTTCCGCTCAAACGGGACTTCTATGCTCGTCAGGACCCTCCAAAGATGAGTTACATCAACAGGAGAAATTGTCATGTCATTTGAATCTCGCAAAACCATGTCTATCGAACGGAAAAGAACGCTGCTCAGGGACCCCCTGGTACTTGAAACAGTTATTGAACGGATGCTGAAGGATTTAATCAAACAGGGTAGGAAATCAAACCCTGGTATCAGGCAATCGAGCCCGGTTCCTGCTCTTACAGACTGAACCGGATTATAAAACGAAACAATAAAGTTTGAAAATATTTGGAGGAAAGGTGAATTCATTACACCAACAGCAATCTACCGGAAGAGTAGTATTGCCGCCATCAGAATTAGAACTCATGAAGAGTTCCGGCAAGCCCGTTCCTATATGTTCCTATTGCCACAGGGTACGCCTGGATAACGGCGATCCCTGGAACCAGGATTCATGGATGAAAGTTAATGTCGATCTGCACAAAGAACCGTCAATCAGTTTATCACACGGTATATGTCCCACATGCCTTAAAGGGATTGCTCCGGGTGTAAAACATTAGACAGGAATCCTATCGGTTTCCATATTAGATAGCAAATTTATATATCTTCCATAGTAGCTCCCAAAAGTAGCTCCCTTTCGCCGAAAGGGAGTTGTTTGCTATGAGTAGAAATGCATTATCTGTATTGTAGCGTTTTACTTGATAATCACCGCCCAGGCTTGAAATTCAAGCGGTCCTCCTCCAAATGCTATAGCTCCTGCCAGATGAATCCATAATGTTATCAGGACACACACCTTCGAGATTAAGTAAAATCCCAGCTTTAGCCATATAGGCGATTTTTATTCTACCGGTCCTGACTTATCTGATAAGGCTTTTGCATTATAATGGCAATATTTGTAACCAAAATACCACAAAAAAACTCATCCGGAATCAATAATAAATTAGCTTTGAAAAAAAACAGAATTTCAATTCTTTGAAAAATTTGGCTTCATGCCTGAAACAAATCAGCAAAAATTCTCCAGTTGGAGTGACGATACTCACGAAAGAGACTAATGACATCATGCTATATTGTTAAATAAATATATAATGACGGGTCATAAAACGAATGATTGTTTACCTGTCTGTGAGAATTATCTTATATTTGAATTTTACAAACCATTTATTACTGAACCGAATGGCTTAATCATTGGTGAAATCTTTAAAATCCGGAAGGTAACAATGCATCCTCTTTTCGATGGTTTGAAAAAGCAAGAATTGAAAATGGTCAACGAAACTCTTGAATCATTTTCATACAAAGAAGGCGAAGTTATTTTTCGATCAGGCGATATACCTCTCGGTCTGTATATCATTGACACGGGTTTTATAGAAGTGCTCCCAGCGTGGACTTATCCACACCATATTCCTGAGATACAGCTTCGTAAAGGTCCAAGAGATTTTTTCGGCGAAATGTCCTTGATCGACAGACGGCAGCACACTGCTGAAGTAATCACACGAACCGATGTCGAAGGAATGCTGCTTCCAAAGGAAGCTTTTTATACTCTGGTAGAAAAAACACCAACTTTCCTGTTTAATCTTTCGAGATATGTCATGGCGCGTCTCCGCTCGCAGGATACAGAATTGATTATGGAACTTGCTCGCGCCAAGACTGCGGCGGAACATTTTATAGAACAATTAAAAGTAATCAGCGAAACCAGTAAAATTCTTAATTCAACACTCGATCTCGATCATCTGTTAGGTATAATATTGGACGAGACGACATTTCACACCGATAGTGATACAGGAACCATATTTTTACTAGATACCGATAAAAATGAACTGGTAAGCCGCATATTGCATGAAAGTAAAATCCAGGAAATTCGTGTCCCTGTGGGCGTAGGGATTGTCGGAACGGTTGCCCAGACAAGAGAGATCATTAATATTCAGGATGCCTATGAAGATGACCGGTTTAACCAGGAAATCGACAAAAAATCGGGTTATCATACAAAAAATATTCTTTCTGTTCCGATGCTGGCAGATGACGGTCACCTGGTCGGTGTAGTGCAGCTTCTAAATAAGAAAACCGGACCATTCGCGAAAACCGATGAACAATTCATCGAGGCAATGTCTGTTCATGCCTCAATTGCCATAGAAAAAGCAAGAATAGCAGAGAAAATGGTTCATTCTGAATCACTGGCCGCCGTTGGGCGATTCGCCGCTACCATAGTCCACGATTTTAAAAGCCCAATGACTGTCATTCGTGGTTATTCTGATTTGATTGTGGCGCTTTCCAAAGAAGAAAAAACTAAAGAATTCGTAAGGGAAATAGATAAACAGATCGACCGCATTGTGGGAATGACAGAAGAGGTGCTAAGCTTTACCCGGAATGAAAAGCGCCTTGTGTTAAAGAAATTTTCAGTTTCCGATTTTCTTGAAGAAACAGTTGCATTGTTAAGCCGGGACGCCGAGAAACGTAACATCGAACTGGAGCTGATTCTTCCTGAAAAAGAGCAGCCAGCAAGATTTGATCATGAAAAGCTGACTCGTGTAGTTCTGAACCTTATCAGTAATGCTTTCGAGGCGATGAAAGATGGCGGCACACTGACATTCAAATACTCGTGCAGCAAAACAAAGTGGATAGTAGAAATTATTGATACAGGCAAGGGAATTCCGGCAGACAAAATCGACTCGATCTTTGATTCTTTCGTAACCTTTGGCAAAAAGAAGGGCACAGGGCTTGGATTGGCAATTGTAAAGAAGGTGATCGAAAATCATAATGGCACCATCAAAGTGACAAGCAAAGAGGGTAAAGGGAGCACCTTCAGGATAGCCTTGCCCTGGAATCCGGAGGCGAAAGTTAATTAAGCCTTGCCAGAGACATTACGGTTAGCTACTTTCCGGTTTTGGGGAAGGTATAAATTCTTTCAATATTAACAGCAGGTAAACTGAATGCTTTTTGAATCAGTAAAAGATGACATTGCAAAATCCAAAGGGATAAAAACAGGGAAAGATTCCATGAGTATACTTCTTGTAAGACCATTCGATATTATGTTCAAAGGTGAACGTTACCCTGTATTAATGGTACGAGTTGATAACGCCGGGAGCCGTTCTTATGCTATACCAGCCAAAGAAGATTCAGAACACGACGAACCATTAAAATGGATAGGGGAGCGCTGGGTGGAAAAAGTACTTCCTTATGATATAAATCCATGACGTTCTGTTTTACTGGTCATTTACACAAATATTAGGCAATTTATTCGCTTAATAGTTCTATCCGAAGCAGCTTCCTTTCAGTAAAAGGGAGTTTTTTTATGGCAATTGTTTTCAGTTGGTTGGTATTATCTATAATAAAATGTTGGTTGTCAAAATCATATAGACTGCGAGTCCAATGACATCGTTGGTCATGGTAATGAATGGTCCTGATGCGTGGGCTGGATCCTGTTTGAACTTTTTGAGGGCGAAGGGAATCATTGCTCCTGTCACTGCCGCAATAACTATCACACAGATCAGAGAAAAACTTACAGCAAATGCTACTTTTAAGTCCCGCTGCCAAAGAATAATAACCCCGGCAAAAAGCAGGGAAATTACAATTCCATTTATGAAACCAACAATTACTTCCCGCCCGATCCTTTTGAAGGTATGATGCAGAGGTATATCTCCGGTTGCCAACCCGCGAACCACTATCGTCGAAGATTGAATCCCCACATTTCCTGCAACCGCAATAACCACCGGGATAAAAAAGGCAATCACTAAAAGAGTGGCAAGTTCTGTTTCGTAGCTTGCCAGGACAAGCACGCTGAGCAGTTCCCCAAAAAACGCTATCAGCAGCCAGGGAAGGCGCGCTCTGCTTGCCCGAAACAGGCTTCTTTCGCTTACCTCCTCCTCACCAACGCCGCCAAGAAACCCGAGATCTTCTTCCGCTTCGTCCTGGATGACATCAACAATATCATCAACAGTAATTCTTCCCACCAGTTTACCGTCGTTCTCGACTACCGGGGCGCTGATGAGGTCATATCTCCGGAAGATCCTGGCTACTTCTTCCTGATCGAGGTCAGAGCTGATGGTTATCATGTCAGGATCAAGGATTTCGGATACTGGCTGTTTTCCGGGCGCGAGCATCAAATCAAGGATTGATAGACGACCCTTCAGGTGCAATTCATGATCAAGAACGTAAACATAATGGATATCTTCAATCTCTTCTGCTTCCCTGGCTTTCCGAACAGTTTCTATAGCATCTCTCGCAATTGCCTTGTCGCTGACCGTGACCAGCTCTAACGCCATTAGACCACCGGCGGACTCCTCATCATAGCTGAGCAGTTTTTCCACCTCTTCACGGTCTTCCGCTTCCGTTGCTTCAAGCACTCTGCTTCGCACGGATTCGTCAAGCAATCCTGCTATGTCGGCTGCGTCATCGGAATCAAGCTGTTCCAGAATATCGCCGATCCGTTCATCGCTCAACCGGTCAAGTAATTCTTCCTGATCCGGTTCCTCGAGTTCCGGAAGTACATCGTGCTGTGATTCCTTTTCGAGAAGATCAAATACAATATTACGTTCTAAAGCTCCCAGACTGGACATCAACCGGGCAATTTCAGCATGATGGAGATTTCCAAGAAATTCCCTTGCCTCCTTGAATTTCTCTTCCTCGAGTAATTCATTTAGCGTGTGGTGCAATTCCTCCAGACTGGGGGAATCAACCGGGATTATTTTTTGGATATCTTCAGGCATTATTTCGTTCAACTTTTATGTTTTTTCGTGGTTCCAATTGTTCAGCCAACCAGGCAAATTCAGCAGCGCTTACAGTTTGAGGTCTCCGGGTCCAATCAAAATCTATGTCCTGCCAGGGAGTTATATTTGCAATAGTCGGCATACTGTTTCGCAGCATTTTACGTCTCATTCGGAATGTACCCTTAACCAACCTTCGCACGGTATCCCATCGAGCTGAAGGATAAACCGGTTCAGCGGCAATATCCATTAACAGGATGGCGGCATCAACCTTCGGAACCGGTTTAAAAGCTTGTGCCGGAACTTTGAAAGAGAGTTGCGGCTCACCCCAGAAACGCATGAAAACCGACAGTATTCCATATTCACTTGATCCGGGTTTAGATACAATCCTTTTTGCTACCTCAAGCTGCACCATTACTGCAATACGTTTGATTTTCCCAGGCTGCTCCCTTGCATAATCCATAATTTTGAACAGCAGTGAAGATGTAATATGAAACGGCAAATTACCGGCTATTGAAAATTCGCGACCACCAGTCAATGATTCCCAATCCGCTTGCAATATGTCCGAATGCTCCAACCTCAACCGTGATTGTTCTTCCCACCTGCTCGATAATATCCTGATCATTTCTTTATCGATCTCTACTGCTATGATTTCTGCTCCTGTTGTGAGCAACGCCTCCGTTAATGCACCTCCACCGGGCCCAACCTCCAAAACTAAATCTTGTTCCTTGAGTTCAAGCAGTTTAGCTATATCATAGGCAACAGTAGGATCTGTTAGCCAATTCTGACCCAGGGATTTCTTGCCCGGAGGTAAGCCGCCATGCTTCCGTGAATACCCGATAGGTGACGCTAATCGATTGCTGTCAATTTCTTTTGTTTTCACAACAGGCTTCATTAAAATAATTTCGTTCATCCTTTAAGCATATAATGCCTCCTTGCGGCATTAAAAGCTAAGGTATAAATGCTGATTAATTCCGATCAAGCATTGTGGTTGATCCTAAGTTTATTTCATATCAAATAATGGCTTTGAGCTTCACTTTAATATGCAAACGCAGAAGATACCGGGGATATAGATTATCTGCAAGCAGTATTTATCGTTAAGAAAACAATTGACTGTCCCTGACTCTCATAACAACTATTGACATTATGTAAAACTAATACTTAATTTGTTGTAACCAATCCAGTGAAACCACGGCACATTGCAGCCATTGTCTGGTGATTCCCATTAGCGGGTTTATTTTTTATTTACACTGATTATTATTATCTCTAATTCTACGTTAAATAATGTTAATACAATACACCATAAGATTTTAACTCATCATTTTAGGAAGATCAATTCTCAACATTCCTGACAACTTCAAAAATTATGTCCTTTACAATGCATATGTGCATAAATCATTTAGAAGAACATGATATGACTGATGATAATTTTAAAACATTTTCATACAAAGGAAATCTGCGATCATGGAAATAGCAGAGCTAAGTAATCTCAAAATCGCTGACCTGAACAAGCGTGCAAAAGAACTCAAGGTGGAAGGTTACAGTGGTTTTCCGCGTAAAGAGTTGGTATTTAAAATACTTGAAAAACAGGCTCAAAAAGAGGGCTTGATATTTGGAAGTGGTGTATTAGAAATCCTTCCTGATGGTTATGGTTTTTTGCGCAGCACAAATTCAAATTATTTACCCGGTCCGGATGATATTTACGTGTCACCCTCCCAAATCAAACGGTTTGGCTTGCGTAAAGGACATATCGTCGCAGGGCAAATCAGACCACCCAAGGAAAATGAACGTTTCTTTGCACTTCTGAAGGTTGAGGCAGTTAATTTTGAAGATCCTGAAAAAGTCAGGGAATCCATTCTGTTTGAAAATCTAACCCCTCTTCATCCCGATGAGAGATTAAAACTTGAGTACGAACCCAAAGATATTTCCACAAGGATAATGGATCTTTTCGACCCGGTTGGGAAGGGTCAGCGTGGTCTGATTGTCTCTCCTCCACGAACCGGAAAAACAGTTCTACTGCAGAAAATTGCACTTGCTATTGAAGCCAATCATCCCGAAGTAAACTTAATCATTTTGCTTATTGATGAACGTCCTGAAGAAGTAACCGATTTTCAGAGGACAGTAAAAAGTGAGGTGATTTCATCTACTTTTGACGAGAGACCTGAACGCCATATACAGGTTGCCAGCATGGTTATCGAGAAGGCAAAAAGGCTTGTTGAGTATCAGAAAGATGTTGTAATTCTTCTTGATTCAATCACCCGTCTTGCCCGTGCTTATAACTCTGTTGCTCCGCATTCAGGCAGGATCCTTTCCGGTGGTGTCGATGCTACTGCGCTTTATGAGCCCAAGAAATTCTTCGGCGCTGCAAGAAATATTGAATTCGGCGGGAGCCTGACAATAGTCGCCACTGCGCTGGTCGATACAGGCAGCCGTATGGACGAGGTAATATTTGAAGAATTCAAGGGTACCGGTAATATGGAATTAGCCCTCGAGCGTCGGCTTTCAGATGCCAGAATCTTCCCGGCATTCGATATCAACCGGAGTGGCACGAGAAAGGAAGAACGAATCCTCGAAGAACATGTGTTGAACCGTGTCTGGATACTTAGAAACATGTTATCAGATTACAGCCCGATGGAAACCATGAAGTTCGTTCTCGACAAAATGAGAAATACAGACACAAATGAAGAATTCCTCATGAGTATGTCAAAAGGTACCGGGATGTCGAAACCACCGGATAAACGTAGTGTTAGAAACCATAAATAAAATTTATACAACAATGTGAATCATCTAAATTGCTGAAGGGCGGACATCACTGTCCGCCCTTTATTATATATAGCATTTATACTTAAGCCTGATGGACAAAACCCACAACAGCCCCGAACAAACTCTTATCGACACTTTGAAGAGTTTGTTAAATGCTCCCATAAGTCTCACATATACAAACAACCGGAGAAGAATGATCAGCGCTCGCAGGGAGCGAAATCTCTTCGTCATTCGTCTTCATCATCAGTTCATATATGCCAATAATGATGTAATTACTGCTTTATCGGGATGGCTGAAAGCCCCTAAAGGTAAACCACCTGCAATCGTCAGGGATTTTGTCAATTCAATTCCTAAAGCTGCAAAGAAGAAAAAACTGCATGAAGATAATGATCAAGCTGTATTAACCATCTCCAATTCTGGGAGGTCTTTCTCTGAAAATAAGAATCTTAAGACCAAAGGAGAGGTGCATGACCTTGAACGCCTTTTCACCCAGGTGAGTGAACGTTTTTTTGCCGGTAATATTACCTCACAAATAACCTGGGGCAGGGACACTTCAAGCCTGAAAGTTCGAACACGAAGACTGGGGGCGTATTACAGGGATGATGATTTAATTGTCATTCACCCTGTGCTTGATAATCCCTATGTTCCGGAAGCTGTTGTCGCTTTTACAATTTTCCACGAGATGTTACATTCAAAGCAGCCTGAAGACCACCGTCCGCATAATGCTGTATTCAAGCGAGCGGAGCGTAAACATCCTGATTATAAATTTGTTATCAAATGGCAAAAAGATTATTCTTATCTGCTCAATGGCGGCCAGACCAATAAATCATCCTGACACGAGAATGTTCGGTTTTGCGCAAATAATAATGATTTTACACTTGCATGATTACGATGATGTAATTACATTGTAGCTATGAAGACACACATAGTTAAAATTGGCAATTCACAGGGTATTCGTATTCCCAAGATTCTATTGGAAGAGAGCCGCATAGGCATGGACGTGGAACTAGTCGTTCAGCATGAACAGATTATTGTCCGCTCCCTGAAAAAAACACGTAGTGGATGGGATGAGTCTTTCAGGAAAATGGCTACGAATAATGATGATAAAATCCTCGACGAGGAACACCTCGCCTCCCAAAGTTCATGGGATTCAACAGAATGGGTATGGGACTAATTTAGTATTATGTCTGTAGAGAGATTTGAAGTATTTCTGGTAGATCTTGATCCGACACGGGGAATGGAGATAAGGGAAACAAGACCATGCTGTGTGGTTTCTCCCGACGAAATCAACCACAATATTTCAACTGTGATTGTCGCACCGATGACATCCAAAGGACAAGGTTATCCCACCAGGGTAAAATGTACTTTCCAGGGTACTGCCGGACAAATCGTTTTAGATCAGTTAAGAACAGTTGATAAATCACGTCTCGTAAAAAAACTTGGGAAGATAGCTACTTCTGAACAGGATGGTGTCCTAATACTATTACAGGAGATGTTTGCCAGGTAATAAGAAAATTATAAAGCAAAATTGAATAGCTTATCAGTTTTGATAAAACGAGGAAATAGAATGTACGAGTACAAAAAGTATTTATGATCTCTAAAAGGAATCTATTGAAATATTGCTCTCAACGTAAAGATATATCCTCAATAGAGACGGTTGGATCCTTTTGAAAACGGTAGTCAACTACTAAAATCAGCTGTTCATGGTGGAATTTACATAGCGATTGATCTGAATTGGTGTACTATTCTTGTACGAACCTCATGTTTTCGTGAACAATTATGATTCTGAAACATGCAATTGACCGGGAGAAGAATTTCTCATTCCGCTTTTCCCCAAGAGTACTATTGCTTACCTTCTTTACATTCATATTACCTACAACAGATATACTTTGAAACAACTTGGAGACTTCGATGATTACCGATGATATTCGTGATTTTATGCGAACAGATGTTCGTGAACGATTTCTACGATATGTACAGATTTATACTACTTCCGATGAAGAGAACCCGGAGACGCCCTCAACCAAGAGACAATTTGACCTGGCAAGAATACTTGAGCGAGAGTTGAAAGACCTCGGGTTAAATGAAGTACGCTGCGACGACCACGCCTATGTCTATGGTGTGCTTCCGGCTACCAATGGCGTTAAGGCTGATACATTCGGTTTGCTTGCACATGTGGATACTTCACCTGACCAGCCTGGCGAAAATGTGAAACCCAGGATTATCGAAAATTGGGACGGATCTCCGATTGAATATCCTGATGATCCGGACTTGACTTTATCTGATGCGGATTGCCCGGAATTGAAAGATTTTATTGGCGACAACATCATTACAGCATCCGGTAAAACTCTGCTTGGCGCTGATGATAAAGCAGGTGTTGCTGAAATCATGGCGGCGATGGCAACTTTTGTCAAATTCCCCGAATTGAAACATGGTGAAATCAAAGTATGTTTTACTCCAGACGAGGAGATCGGGCGCGGCACAGTGGAAATAGACGAAGACTGGCTTCCAAAATTCTGCTATACACTTGACGGTGGTTATCCCGGTGAGCTTGAGGGAGAAAATTTCGATGCATGGCGAGCTGATGTAACATTCAAGGGAGTAGGTGTTCATCCCGGTTATGCAAAAAACAAAATGATAAACGCATGCCTTGTAGCGGCAAATTTTGTTGCAGCGCTGCCTGAATGGCAAACCCCGGCGACTACTGAAAAGCGTGAAGGGTTTTTCCATGTTGTAGGTATCGAAGGCGACTTTGAAAATGCAAAAACCGTTATGATCATTCGTGATTTTGAGGTTCCGAAGAATAAAATTAGAATGGAATATCTTGAAAGTCTAAAAGATATGTTTGAAAAAAGATATCCAGGGCTCGAAATAGACCTCAAGTTCACATATCAGTACCAGAATATGCGTGATATCATTGTGGAAACTCCGGAGGTCATGGACCTGGCGCATAAAGCAATTGAAGATGCCGGGATCAAGGTGTTACGTAAATCCATTCGCGGCGGCACAGACGGCGCGAGATTGACACAACTTGGGCATCCGACACCAAACATATTCGCTGGAGGTCTTCTCTTCCATTCACGCCGTGAGTGGGTCGCCGAGTCAAGTTTGGTCAAATCAGTGGAGACGGTTATCCACCTTGCAAAACACTGGAGTGAAGCATAACGGCAATTGTTGGAATCTCAAAACTATATGTATTTCCAGGAAAACGCCTGAGGCAGAGGCGGTTACGCAAAACCGAAAAGTTCAGTGTTAAATGACTGAGGCATAAGCATATACACAAAACCGAAAATTTCAGTGGTGAACGACCAAATTTTAATCTTTTGAAAGACCCGAAGGGTCGAAATAATGTAGCCCGGGGTGTAAACCCCGGGAATTTAAGAGCACTTATAATTAAGTCCCGCAGGGACGACAGAAATCATATAACGGATGCAAACTGATTTTGTTTCTTTCCCGTGGAACGTGCTGAGCTTCATCCGAAAATCCACTCATTTAGGAAAGAGGATTCTATTAAACCCAACAGTACTTCAGGAATGATAAGATGGATATAAACCTGTTAATCGAGGAACTCGAGAAAAACGAGAATAATCTTAGTTTTCCTAATTGGGAAAAAGAGATCGTTGAACGCCTTCTTTCAGAAATCCCTCATTACTCATGGATAGGATTTTACTGGGTGAAAGGTGACCGGCTCGAGCTTGGCGCATGGGAAGGTCCCGAAGCTACTGAGCATGTATCAATACCGGTTGGAGAAGGAATTTGCGGACTTGCTGCTCGAACAAAAGAGACGGTTATTGTTGATGATGTAGATGAACGTCCTGAATATATTGCATGTTTTCCTGGAACAAAAAGCGAAATAGTCGTACCGATAATCCGTGGTGGTGAAACCATCGGTGAAATAGATATTGATGGTGATAAACCGGCGGCTTTCACCGGGAAAGACAGGAGAGCCCTCGAACGCCTCGCTGAAATCATAGCTGAAAAATACCCGCACTGATGCCAGAATTACCCGAAGTTGAAACAATCATCCGGGCGTTGAAACCAGACCTTGCCGGTCGAATAATTATTTCGCTCCGGTTGCTGCACCCGAGAGTTCACCGGGATACTGACCCGATCCGAATGTGTGACAATGCAAAAGGTGCTGAAATCAAAGACGTTTACCGTCGAGGTAAATTCATCATATTCGAACTTTCACCGGGCAGAACCAACCTGGTAGCCCATCTTGGTATGTCGGGCAGACTATTAACTACTGATACACCATCTGATGACAAACATCTTCGCGCATTATTTGAACTTTCCGGCAATATTTTTCTCAATTTTATCGACATCCGCACTTTCGGAAAGCTCTTCAATCTCGAGGGCAAAATTCCGCCCGGTTTCAAAAATCTCGGAGTGGAGCCATTATCATCAAAGTTCACATCTTCTCGATTTTCCGGTATGCTGGCAGGTCGAACTACCGATATCAAAACGCTTCTGCTTAGGCAGGACCTGATCGCCGGGATCGGAAATATCTATGCTTCGGAGGCTCTCTTTATCTCCCGCATCCATCCTGCTCGGGCGGGAGAGGATTTGTTAACCAGGGAAATCTGTTCTCTCCATAAGACAATAAGAAAAGTTCTCCATAATGCAATTGATCAAATGGGTACTACATTTTCGGATTATCGTAAACCGGACGGATCGCCGGGTAATTTCGGCAACAGTTTGACGGTGTATGGGCGGGACGGTTCGCCTTGCATTAGATGCAAAACAAACCTTGAAAGAATAAATCAGCATGGTCGCAGCACCTTTTTCTGCCCACAATGTCAACACTGAAAGGGCAGCAGTAGAGGGAAGTTTTGATCTTCCCGACGGCAGCAGTGTAACTTGGGCTTTGTCCAGGTCTGAATTTGGTCCTATGTCCTTTAAAAATCATCCCTCCTGGGATGTGGCACATAACAGAATCCAATATTTAAAACTATTCGGATTGGTTATCGAGGATGCCGTGTCACTCGATCAACAGCATACTGCAAAAGTATTAACAGTAACGTCAGCAGATAAGAGAAAAGGGGCGCGTGAAATCTATACTGCTCCCGGGATTGCCGACGGACTGGTGACACAAGATACAAACCTTATTCTCCTGACAACTCACGCTGATTGTATGCCGGTATGGTTATGCGCTCCATCAAGCGGGTGGATTGGAATGGGGCATGCAGGTTGGAGAGGTTTGAAGGCCGGGCTTATTAATAATCTAATTGAGGCTGTACCTGAGAAAGATCGTTCCGACCTCGTAGTTGCCATAGGTCCCTGTATATCACCCGCAAATTATGAAATCGGGCAAGAGGTAGCATCTGAATTTATAAATGATAAAAATCTTGCAGAAGCAGTTCATATTGACGACGCTCGTTATTATCTTGATCTTGCCAAAGGAGCAAGACTACAATGCGAAGCCGCAGGAGTCAAAGTTTTGACCGACACGGCAATATGTACTTACAAGAACAGGTATTTTCTTAGCTCATACAGGCGTGATGGAGAATTGTTCAGTCCGATGGCAGCATTTATTCACAGGACAAATCAATAATGTTCAGCAAACTGTATTCTATTGCATTAGAGGGAATCGATGCGACACTGGTGGAAGTTGAAGTCCAAGTCGAGGGTGGTTTGTTCTATTATGCCATAGTCGGTCTTGCCGGAACTTCGATCAAGGAAGCAAAAGACCGGGTTTCTGCAGCGATGAGAAACAGTGGCTTTACTTTCCCTCGTAAGAGAATGACAGTTAATCTTGCTCCTGCTGATCTCCGCAAAGAGGGCAGCGCTTTTGACCTTCCGATAGCATTGGGACTGCTTGCAGCATCCGGGCAAATACGTTCAGATAATCTCGAAGATTATGTTTGTATAGGCGAATTGTCCCTTGATGGTCGCTTGAGATCTGTAAGGGGAGTGCTTCCTTCAGCGCTTGCAGTGCGATCAATTACAAGTAAAGCCCTAATCGTTCCAAAAGACAATGCGGATGAGGCAGCAGTTGCGGAAGGAGTAGCGATTTACCCGATGGCTACGCTTCGTGATGTAGTTGACTTCATTAATGGTGACTCAGAGGTCAAGCCATACACTGTAAATATCCAGAAATTATACGAAGACCAGAGACATTATGACGTAGATTTCAAAGAGGTAAAAGGACAGGATCGAGCCCGGCGAGCTTTGGAAATTGCTGCCGCAGGGAATCACAATATTTTACTTATAGGTCCGCCAGGTTCAGGTAAAACCATGCTTTCACGGCGTCTGCCGACAATCTTGCCTGATCCCACTCTAAATGAGGCTCTTGAGGCCACACAAATTCATTCCGTTGCAGGAATGCTTAAACCTAACCAGGCTTTATTGGCTGTTCGACCATTCCGAAGTCCCCATCATACAATTTCTGAGGCAGGACTAATCGGTGGCGGTACGATACCCGTACCCGGCGAAGTAAGCCTCGCTCATCGTGGAGTACTATTCCTCGATGAATTGCCTGAGTTTAAGAAATCGGCTCTTGAATCAATGAGGCAGCCGCTTGAGGATGGAGAGGTTATAATATCCAGGGTCGCGGCCTCGACTCGCTTCCCGGCGCAATTCCTTTTTGCAGCTTCTATGAACCCCTGTCCATGCGGTTATCTTGGTGACAGTAATCGTGAATGTCTCTGTAACCAGGCTCAGATCAGGAACTATCGTTCGCGGATATCCGGACCTTTACTCGACAGAATAGATCTGCATATTTCAGTCCCCGCCGTAAAACCGGAGGAACTTTCACTCAAAAGCGAAGGCGAACCATCCGAAGTTACTCGAAAACGAGTTGTCGCAGCACGTGAACGTCAATTAGCAAGATTTTCAAACAATGGGATCTATTCCAATGGCGAGATGACCTCGCAGGATTTGCCAAAATTTGCCAATATCACAGAACCGGCTGAGAAAGCGCTGCAAATGGCAATCCGGCGTCTTGGGTTATCAGCGCGCGCTCATCACCGTTCTATAAAAGTTGCGAGGACTATTGCCGACTTAGCCGGAAAAGAGAAAATAACAGAAGCGGAAATCCTTGAAGCCGTTGGATACCGTGACCTTGATCGAGAGATTTTTGCATGACTGCTGATAATAATCTATATGAACTGCTGTTAAACCGGATTTCTGAGACTAAGGCTGATGAGCCTGCAATTTTCTGGCGCGATAAATCATTGAGCTGGAAGCAGGTGGAATATGCCGCGCGTAAAGTTGCCGGTGGCTTACACAGTCTTGGTGTACAGAAGGGTGACCGTATTGCGATCATGCTTCCAAATATTCCTCCCTATATATTTATTCAATTCGCCGGACATCTCCTTGGCGTTTCGATTGTTCCGATTCACATTTTCACACCCGCTTCCGAGCTTGGATACCTGCTGGATGACAGCGAAGCAAAGGTGCTATTCACCTGGAATGGTTATCATGATGTTACGTCAAACGCACTGGAAATGACCGAAAGCCTTCGGCACTGCATAGAAATTGGAGGCGAGAACGTAGATGGGGTTATCAATTTTGATGAGTGGATTAATTCCGCCGAAAGTTATACGGATGATCCGGTTGGTGGTGGAGACAATATCGCCGCGATACGTTATACCTCCGGGGTAACCGGAAGACCCAAAGGCGCAATGCTCTCCCACTCCAACATACTGTACAACATTTGTGAGACTCTTCAAGTACTCAAGCTGAGGAAACAGGAAAAAATATTAGCGGCTATTCCGTTTTTTCATCCTTTCGGATTTACCCTTCAAACGTATCTGTCCCTGTTTGCCGGTGCCGAACTTCACCTGCAAACTCGTTTTGATCCTGAATCGGCACTTCAAGCTGTTGCGTCAGGTAAAGTATCGATAATAGTCGGGCTGCCGTCACATTTCACCGGTATTGTTGAAGGCATTAATGGTAATGGTGAAGCCGGTACACTGCGGTTTGCCCTTTCATGCGGCGGACCATTGGATCACAGTATAATTAACCAGTTTGAAAAGCATTTTAAAACCAGGATTGTAACTGTGTACGGAACCTGCGAAACCAGCCCTGTTATCGCAATTAATGCTGCCCATTTATCTGAAACTCCACGGGAAGCCTGGGGTCGTCCAATTTCAGACCTTGAAATCCGCATCGTCAATGAAACCGGAGAAGAAGTACCTACTGATGAGATTGGCGAAATTACTGTACGAAGTCCAGGCGTTTTCAGAGGATACTGGAACCGTCCAGACGCATCAAAACTCGCTGTGGATGAGAACGGCTGGTTCAGAACATCCGATCTCGGGAAAATTGACCTGGACGGAAATCTTTACGGTGTTGGACGATTGCAGAACCGGATAAACAAAGGCGGCTATTCAGTTTATCCACGTGAAGTTGAGGGAGTTCTTAATGCACATCCAAATATTTATGCCAGTGCAGTAATAGGCGTATGGAACAGTCGATTTGGTGAAGAGATCGTAGCCTATATCGTTCCACGTGAAGGCATGACTATTGATGAAAAAGCTTTAACCTCCTACTGTACCGAAAGACTCGCAAGATACAAATCCCCTAATAAATTCGTCTTCCTTACCAAACTCCCACGTTCTCCCGGCGGCTCAATTCTACGCAGGGAGTTGCGAGAGCAATGGGCTTCCCGCTATGAACGTGAGTCGCAGAAACCGGCCGTAATAGAAGTCATCGAACCAAAAATCGAACCAATCGAACCAAAAGTGGAAGCTGAACAGGATACCGGCAGTGACAGCGAAATAGAAGCCATCGAACCAAGCGAAGATACGGAACAGGAGAACAGCAACAATAACGAAATAGAAATTATCGAACCAGAAGAAGAACTGGATAAAAGCAACGACAGCGAAATAGAAATTATCCAACCAAAAGAAGAAACGGAACCGGATACCGGCAATGGCAGCGAAGAGGAAACAAATAATCAGGAATCTCCTAATCCGGAAGAAAATTAAGGCAGTTATTTCAATAATACTATCTTTTCAAACCTTGTGCCGTGTTCAATCGTTTTTGCCTGTACAAAATAAATCCCACTGGTTAATTCTTCTGCCTTGAAGTTAAACCGATAATTGTTTGATTCGTAAAAACCATCTGCAATAGTTATGACTTTCTGACCAAGAATGTTAAAGATTTCCGCCTTCAAGCTGGTTGAAATTGGAAGGTTTATCTCAATTGACAACTCAGAATTGAACGGATTTGGATAAACGGACAAAATCTCAAATTCGATGGGAATATCTGCAGCCGAAAATTCATCAATCGAAGTAGCTTCATAGGCTTCAGAAAGATCATAAATACCCAGGTAATCGTTTTCACAGGCATACGCATAATCATCAAGGAATTCCATCCTGCTGATCCCTGTATGGGTGTGATAATAACCTGCTTCAAATGGAGATGACGGATCCTCGACATTTATCACTTCGAAACCCCAGGATGTAGAGTAAACGACATGATTCAGCACTGAATAAATTCTTTCTCCCCGACCGTCACCATTCCTTAATTCGTAATTTCCTAATTCTTCAGGATCGTCCGGGTCAGAAATATCAAATATTAGAAGATTAGGGGTGTACTCATCCTCGATCTGAATTTCCTGGTAGAGATATAATATATCGTTGGCTATAGCTCCATGAAAAATCGGTGAATTATCGTCAGGTACAATAGAATCAATTAAACGCGGCATGGAAGGATTCGTTAGATTATATATCCTGATTTGTCCGTATCCAAAAACATAGAGAATTTCATCATTCAAAAGAAGTTTGTCAGCGGTTAACCTATCGTTTAGTGCAATCCTGTCATATTGACTAGGATTCTCAGGATCTGAAATATTAATTATCTCTACATAACTATTGTTATTCCCATGCCATGAAATGCAAGCTATATTTCCCTCAAGTGTAAAATGATGAGGTGATGCAACAGGAAACTCATACCTACCAATTTCCTCAGGTTCTTCCGGATCTGTAAAATCATACAATTCTAAAATAGGAGAAGCGGTATTTGCAGTCAGAAAGCATATTATATTGTTTGTAGCTCCCTCCATAGTAGAAGCTACAGGTATTTGCCATCTGGCAATTTCTTCAGGTTGAGTTGGATCAGAGATATCCAGAACATGAACATATTGAATACCATAAAAATAATCAAAATTTTGATTCTTTATATATAAGTTATCCTGAATCTTTATCATTTCGGTCAATTCGCCCACATGATTCATGTTGCTAAGTTCACGTGGTGATGAAGGTTCCTCGATATCATAGATTGATAATCCATCCCAGTAACCGGGAAGAATCAGTTGGTCGCCATTTATTGTAAATGTCATTGAGGTGTAAAACCTTTCATTACCAACTTGACCAAGAGTTTGCGGATCTGAAGGAGTTGATATATCGCAGGCACTGAAGTACTCGCCTGTTGTAAAAGCGATATCTTCGTAAATCTGAATTTGACTATAACCAGAACTAGCATTTCCTATTCGTTGTGGTTCTTGAGGATTGCTAATATCAAACACTCTCATGAATCCACTGCCTCCAACATCCTCCCATCTACCTGTGATATAAGCGTAATCTCCAGATACTGCCGCAGATATGTCCCAAGTCCCGTTATTTACATATCTACGCTGAGGAATCCTTGCCAGAAAGGTTGGTTCTGCAGGTGTTGAGACGTCAAAAAGAATTGTTTCTGATTCAGTATAATTTATGTCTAATCCAGGAAGAAAGAGAAAACCATTTGATACATCTATTCTATAGACAGCAGGTAATTCAATTGGTGATTCTTCTACAATTTCCTCTGGATCGGTTGGATCGGAAATATTGAATATCTTGTAACCTGAATCACCAAGAGCGGTATATAAATAATTGTCTTCAATATCGAAACTGTAAATAACCTCATCTTCAAGGATTTCACCGACCCAATCAGGATCTTCAGGATCGGATACATCTACTACCTGTAAGCCATTATCTGTCAAATAGAGATAATCACCCACAAGTGTAACCTTCCCTGTATTTCCATTCAATGTATGACAGGCTATTTCTGCCGGGTTTTCCGGGTCAGATATATCTATAACCCGTAATCCGGAAAGACCTGTCGCCAGATAGACATAATCTCCTGAAGCGGCAGCATCATAAACATCGTCCCACATTTGCAGGGAGATATTGACAATATTGACGTTCAGGCTGTCTTGTGGCAATAAAACACTGGGAAAAATTAAAAGTACGGGGAACACTAAAGTAAATAGTAATTTCAGATTCATTTCAACCCCTATTTGAACATCCAAAATCTCTTGAATATGTATAAGTTAGTTCTATTTAAATGAAATTACAACCTATCTTTGGACATATCTTAAAAAATCGATTGTTCCGTCAGTTCTTTAGCGAAGCGGTGAACTGATGGCGGCAAAACATGCTGTAATAATTTGGCAATATTTTTGGAAATATGATGAATCCCTCCATTGAAGATGCTTTAATCAGCTTGCAAGGGCTGTCTGTGGGCGATGCGTTCGGTGAACAATTCTTCACTCCAGCAAACCGTAATCTGCTGTCTAAGAGGGAACTGCCTCATGGACCTTGGGGTTGGACAGACGATACAATTATGGCTGTCTCCATTGTAGAGATACTTAAAAAGTACGGAGAGATCAACCAGGACGCTCTTGCAAAATCATTTGCTGATGAATATATGAAAGATCCTTTCCGGGGGTACGGGATGGGAGCTGCCGGATTGCTTAGACAAATTGCATATGGAGAGAACTGGCGCCAGGCTGCTCCGGGATTATTTGATGGTGGCTCGTTCGGAAATGGCGCCGCCATGCGTGCTGCGCCAATTGGCGGGTTTTTCAAAGGCGATCCAAAAATGGCGGCTGAGGAAGCAAAGAAATCCGCACAGGTTACACATGCTCATCCGGAAGGAATTTCCGGCGCAATAGCTGTTGCGGTAGCAGCATCAATAGCCGCAGTACCCAATCATCCCAAAGGAACAGAATTTCTTAATGAAATACTGCCTTTTATCCCGGATAGTGAAACACGCGACAGGATTAATGAGGCGAGAGATATTCCCGGAAATACTGCTATTCCGGATGTAGCACAAGCTTTAGGGTCCGGTATGCTTATTTCAGCCCAGGATACAGTTCCCTATTGTATGTGGTGTGCTGCATATAATCTTGATAACTATGAAGATGCAATGTGGCAAACCATCGCAGGATTTGGAGATTGCGACACAACCTGTGCAATTGTCGGTGGGATAACAGCTCTATCCTCCAGGAATATTCCCTTAGCCTGATTCGAAAGACGAGAACCTCTTCCTTCAGGAATCGCATAAATCCAATTAGAACTCTCTCATGAAATTGGACGTTAGGGCATAGTTTCTAATGATTTTGAGAGTAACTCCCTTTTGCCAAAAGGGAGACCTGATATTACGTCGATTTTTCAACTCGCCTTCTTTGCAATCATTTCACGAATTCGAGGAAGCAGTTCGTTTGGTACTTTGATAAAAGTTTGGGCGGGATTTTCAAAAGCAGCTTCGTCTTCGGCAACAGCCTCGTCATCTGTTTGGGATTCATAGAGTTCAAGAACATCCCTGACTCTCTTTTCATCCCAGCCTTTTGGAAATTTACTCTGTTTCATTTGTACTTCCTTTTGTGTTTACTACGTCGCTTATATGCGATTATAGCAGTGCTAACAAATAAATTCGCATGACTATAAGGATTATCATTTGATACATGGGAATGTAGGGGCAGGATTTATCCGCCTGTGATCGAGTCAATTGGACTGGGCGGATAAATCCCGCCCCTACAACATGCGAACTTACTTCCGAGCAACGCTATAAAGGCTTACCGGTTAATTCATACGCTTTAATTATAAATATAATATTTCTTGAAAATAATGCATCATGTTCGCGTTAGTTATTATCCATAGATTAAGATAACCCATAATTTTAATTACTTAAGCTGCATTACTTTTGAGAACTCTTATAGACCAAATTCCTCGAAGGGGAATGATATGAATAGCCACAGGTGAAACCTGTGGGACAAAGTTTGAAATAATAACAACTCTGAAGGAGTTGAACAGACTGCTGTCCGCCCCCTTCAGGGACGAGAGGGACGTGACAATCATTCTCCGTGGGTTTACACCCACGGCTATTCATATTATTCCCCTTCGGGGAAGTTCAAGAGAAAGTAACGGCATTTTATCACATGTAAACATGGCATTTTATCACACGTAAACATGGCTTTTATCACATGGCAACATTGCTTTAGCCTGGTTTTCGGTCAGGAACTAAATATATTCTCTGTTTCTGGATCTGAAACATAGATTATACGTAAATATCGTCCAGATTCTGTCTGTCCGATTGCGATTCTGGCAACATCAGCTCCAGGTCTATCTTCACCAGAATGAAGCAATATATATTTAAATATTAGAACCAGAGCATGTAATTATTGGACTAATTTCTGAGTTTAAGTATTCACTTGCGAGCGTATTTTGTGTAATCCTGTTAAATCGCTGTCAACTTATTAAAACGTTTGTGAACAATATCACAACGGGTTTTCCCTTGCAAATTGAAAAAATCGAGTGCAATTTCCCTGATCATTTTCGGAACACTCAAAATTCAGGGAGGTTTTATGGGTAGTTATGAAAGTCATTTACGCGATGATCGCGGGGTCTTTCCTCTCAGTGAACTGATTGACAAAAGTGCCAATGATTTCGGCGATAAACCTGTTTTTCGTACGTGGGACGGCGAAGAATATGCGCCCCTGTCATACACCACGTTGCGAGACCGGGTTCATGCATTAGCACGGTGGTTATTATCCCAGGGCATTGGAAAGGATGACAACATAGCGGTACTGGGAGAGAACCGTCACGAGTGGGCGGCAAGTTACCTTGCTATTCAGATGACGGGCGCTATCGTTGTTCCGGTTGACAGTATGCTTCCAGCGCCTGGGATTCGTCATGTTCTCTCCGATTCCGGTGCAAAGATAATTTTTGCTTCCTCACGTTTTCTGGAGATACTTGCCGAAGTTGAAAATATTCCTACTCTTGAAAGATGGATCTGTTTCGACAAGGAAAAGATTGAGAATTCTTTATATCTTGAGGATCTTATTAAAGAGGGACAGAAGCTGGACATGGCATTCCCGAAACGAGACCTCGAAGAAACTGCTGCTATCCTTTATACTTCCGGAACAACCGGGCACAGTAAAGGTGTGATGCTGACCAATAAGAATATCATGTCAAACGTCGCTTCCGCCTCAAGGATCTTTCCCATAGGACCCGAAGATACTTTTCTTTCTATTCTCCCGGTTCATCACAGTTTCGAGGCAACAACCGGGTTTCTGCTACCCATGTACTGCGGCTGCTGCATCACTTTTTCAAAAAGCTTGAAAAGAAATGATATTTTAGAGGGAATCAGTAGTACAGGCGTTACTATGATGGTCGGTGTTCCACTGGTTTATGAAAAAATGCATGCCGGAATACTTAGAGGCGCTCGAAAGAAAGGAAAAGAGAAACTCCTGAAATACTTGTTCAAGGTTGTCGCAGTGGGTGAAAAAGTCGGGCTTGACCTTGGCAAGAAATTATTCAAAAGTATGCTGGAAAATGCAGGTTTCGGAACTGTGAAGTTCTTCATCTCAGGTGGTGGACCCCTCGATCCTGAAACAGGAATTTTCTTCAACCGGCTTGGCATTCGCCTGATGCAGGGATATGGTTTAACCGAAACCAGTCCGGTCGCTCATGCAACCCCGCCCTGGCAGCTTAATCACATTTGTGTCGGTCATCTTATTCCGGGTGTAGAACACAAAATTATAAATGCTAACGATCAGGGCGTAGGAGAAGTGTGCCTCAAGGGACCAAATATCTTCAAGGGCTATTATAAAAACGAAGAAGCTACGAAGGAAGCATTTACAAAGGACGGATGGTTCAAGACCGGCGACCTTGGTATTATTCATAAAGATGATTTCCTGCAGATTACCGGACGTGAAAAAGCTATGCTGGTCACAGCCGGTGGCAAGAACGTCTATCCCGAGGAAATTGAATTTTACCTGAACCGAAACGAGTTTGTCGCTGAATCTGTGGTGATGGGTATTCCACGCGCAAAGGGTATGGGCGATGATATTGCCGCCCTGATACATCCTGATTATGAGGCTGTTGACCTGCACTTCGAAAAAATCGGCAAAAAACCGACAAGTGAAGATATTCATCAATTGATAAAAGGTGAAATAAAGAAAATTCAGGTCAATCTTGCAGATTATAAACGGATCAAAACTTTCAGGATTCACCAGGATGAATTCCAGAAAACAACCAAACGAACTGTAAAACGATTTCTATACACTGGGGATATGGTTACAGTCAACGGAGATTCAGTATGATTGAGAAAACCGATAATCATTTAGTTTTGTTAAAACTTATTACAAGTACTACTATTGCATTACTTCTT
This sequence comes from Candidatus Electryonea clarkiae, assembly GCA_030765455.1. Classification (GTDB taxonomy): domain Bacteria; phylum Electryoneota; class Electryoneia; order Electryoneales; family Electryoneaceae; genus Electryonea; species Electryonea clarkiae. Next base: position 44,125 of record JAVCCM010000044.1, read on the forward strand.
GTAATCATTTCAAGCGGGCCGATTCACGCCGCACAAAAACGTCTCGATCCACAAGTTGCCGACAGCCTGGTCGCATTGACTGATGATCCCCTGGTAAAGGCTGATTATTATTCGGATGCATGGCTTTTCGAAAAGGAGCTTGCCGTACTACAGTCAAGTGGCTCAAAAGATGCAGAGACTCTTTGGCGTCTGGCGCGGACTCATATCGATCTCGGTGAAAGGTTAGAAGGGAAAGAGGCGCTTGCGAAGTTTGAAGTCGCCCTGGACCAAGCCCAGGAAGCTGTTGACCTGAACCCGAAGATCGCGAAAGCTCAACAGACTTTGGCGACTGCCTGCGGAAGGGTGGCGCTGCATAAGGGTGTTTTCCAGTCGTTAGGTCTTGTCAAGCGGGTACATAAAGCTGCGTTGTTGGCAGTTGCCACAGGCGATTCCATTCCGGTTGCCATGTATATCCTCGGTCGTACCCATAAAAAGTTGCTTGAAAAGCCAAAATTTGCCCGGAACCTGCTTGGTCTTGGATGGGTAAGGGAAGATTCTGTCTCATATTATTTTGATAAGGCATTGAAAGTCAGCGGTGGGAACATGATCCAGTGCCGCACTGAGTATGCTGATTTTCTAATTCAAGAAAAGAATGACGACAGCAAGGCAAAAGCATTACTTGAAGAAGCTCTGAAACTGCCGATTCGTGATGAAAATGATCCGAAAGAGATTGAGTGGGCTCGTAAAATGCTGTCTGACATAGCCAAATAACTATTGTTCAGCTTGAATAATCCCCCTTTTATTCTCTTCAAAAAGGGGGATTTTTAGTTATCCCTTCTTAGCGGGGATTCCGTGATCGATCAGAGGCTCAACTATACCGTAACTTTCTGCCATTTCACCAAAGAGGTCAGGAGAGATTTTCTATCTCGCAAACAATAAAATCCTCCTCCCGGAATACAGTAAATCTCCCTTATAACCCGGCTCGAAAAGCATTGCCCTCACGCTCAGGGTACGAGAAACTTATACTTGACTCAAGCCTGCCTAATGGATATTTTGAATCCTTGTGAGAGATTGCACAATCTTTTCTGTTCTTGTGGCAAATACTCTTTATATACAACTGATAATATAGCGATTACGCTTTTTATTCGACAGACACAAAAGTTACAGGTTTCAATTAATTAATACAATTCTACCTGGAACGATAGACCTGTCCGAGATATACTACACAACATAAAATTACTTTTGGAGGGTAAACATGTCAAGTCTTTATCAAAAACTGGAAACAATTATTCCTGATTGGCGTGCTGAACGTGCAGCCGTTTTAAAGGAATCCGGTTCAGTTGAACTTTCAAAATGCACAGTAGCTCAAGCGTATGGCGGAATGCGCGGCGTGAAAGGGATGGTCTGTGAAACATCTCTAGTAGAGCCGGACAAGGGGCTGATCATTCAGGGTTATCCGCTGCTTGATATCAAAGACCTCTGGCCCGAGGAAACTTTTTATCTCCTGCTGACAGGCGAAATGCCTGATGAAGCAGCAAAAAAGGATTTGATGGCGGAGTATGACAAACGCGCCAACGTACCTGATTATGTCTGGGATGTTCTTTATGCTATGCCTGAAGATTCACATCCTATGTGCATGTTTGATACAGCTATACTGGTTATGGAAAAGGAAAGTGCATTCCGTGAATGGTATGACAAAGGTATGACCAAAGCTGATTATTGGAAACCGACCTATGAAGATGCACTTCAGATTCTTGCGAAGCTGCCGAGTATTGCTGCAGGCGTTTACCGGATTCGCTACAACAAGGGCGATATTATTCCCTGGACTCCGGGTCTTGACTGGGGCGCAAATTATGCAAACATGCTCGGACTGAAAGATCCCGATGGCGGGTTCGCTCAACTGATGAGACTCTACCTTCATTTCCATTGTGATCATGAGGGTGGAAATGTCAGCGCAAATACATGTCATACTGTAGGTTCGGCTCTGTCTGATCCTTATTATGCAGTTTCCGCAGGTCTTAACGGTCTGGCTGGACCGCTTCATGGGCTCGCAAACCAGGAATGTCTGAACTGGATTATCGAAACGATGGACAAATTCGGCGGCGTTCCAACCGAAGATCAGATTAGAGATTATGCTTTTGAGACACTTAAAGCTGGGAAAGTGATTCCAGGTTACGGTCATGCCGTACTGCGTGTCACCGATCCACGATTCACCGGATTCAACCAGTTCGGTCATGAATATATTGCAGATGATCCGGTGTTCCAGACAGTTGACAGGGTCTTTACAGTTGTTCCGAAGGTCCTTGAGGCATTTTCTGAAGAACGGGTGAAAGCTGGTAAAAACCCGATTGCAAACTTCTGGCCCAATGTTGATGCCGGTTCAGGTGCGTTGCTTTATCATTATGGCTTGGAAGAGTTCTCGTATTACACAGTGCTCTTCAGTGTAAGCCGTTCAATGGGTATGCTTGCCCAGTTAATCTGGAATCGTGCTGTAGGCACAGCGCTGACACGCCCGAAATCAGTCGGAATAAAGTATATCAATTCCTTAAAATAATAGCTGTATTGATTTTATAATCAACAGTATTATCATTGTTATGAGGCGGGGTACATTACACCTCGCCTCTTTTATTTGTGTCAAAGATTGCGTATTCTAATCTGTCAATTATCATTTGATAGGTTGACCAGAAGATCACTTTCGTTGAAAGGGATCTGAAATAGTGACGGAAAAAACTTATACTGTCCAACTGAAATCCCCTTCAGCGAAAGGGATCTACTCCTCGATACAGGTTAGACAGAGTAATAGTCATATTCCCTATATGCGTCATGCATTTTCGACCTAATCCGGAAAGAACTACAAGATGAACAGAATTCCCGAAGAACCTGGACAGCAAAATTTTATAGCTCGAATTGGAAATGATTACTGGCAGGGACTTAAAGATCTTACGACCTGTCCACGTGAAATCTGGATTGCTTACTTAATAAAAATCTTTGAGAGCCTTTGTTACTTTTCATCGGTTCTTATCCTGATGCCATTCCTTACCCAGGATATGGGTTTGACAGACATTCAGGCAGGGACTTTTTTTGGTATCTTTTCAGCTTCTATGTCTTTTTTCATGCTATTCGTGGGATTTATTGCAGATTCATTGGGGATAAAACGGGCATTGCTTATCGGTCTATTTATTGCCTTGATAGGTAGAATCGCAATTACATTTACAACAAATCCCTGGGTAGTTTATCCGGGTCTGTTCGTACTCTCGATCGGATTTGCCTATATGATCCCGTTGATTGCTGCGGCGGTAAAGCTGTTCTCGACTCGAAAGGCGCAGAAATACGCATATTCGTGGTATTACGTAGTTATGAACGTTGGTTCTATGATTGCCGGACTCAGCCTTGACGGACTAAGATCAAAATTTACCGACACAATAACCTTTGACCTGCTCGGAAATGAACTGAGTATTCGTCCCCTGCAAGTGATCTTTTTTGTAAGCATACTTGCCACATTAATCTCACTGGTGCTGACATTCTTCTTTATCCGCTCAAAAATCCCGGCTGAAGCTTTCAAGAGTGATTACGAGGAAACCACTAAACCGGAAATTAAAAATAATAAATATGATGCTGTTACATATGGTGAGGAGAAAAAATCCGCCTGGTGTATCATGATCGAAGTTGGGCGGGAAAAGATATTCTGGGTTTTTATTCTTTTCATTTTACTGCTTGTATTGGTGAAAATGATATTCCAGTATAATCACTCACTATATCCATTATACATGGAACGTATCGGGCTGAAGAACTGGACAGGAAAACTTTATTCTATCAACCCGATAATGATCATCTTTCTGGTTCCGGTTATGACTGCAATAACTGGGAAGATGAAGGCTTATAACGTAATCCTTGTAGGATCTTTTATTAGCGCCGCCTCGGTCCTTGTTCTGGGACTTGGGGAAAGCATCATGTACATTGTTATGTTCCAGGTGATCCTTTCGTTAGGTGAAGCCCTCTGGTCGCCAAGGCTTTATGATTACACCGCTTCTATTGCACCGGAAGGCAAAGAAGCGTCTTACATGGCGCTTTCTAAAGTCCCCATGTTCTTTGCCAAAGTAGGAGCCGGACCTGCAACTGGAATTCTATTGGCGATGCTCTGCCCGGCTGAAGGTCCTCGCAATACAGAATTGATGTGGATAATTGTAGGAATATCGACCTTGATATCCCCGCTGACTTTATTCCTTGGCAGGAAATGGCTTGATGTGGAAAGCAGGAAAAAGATGGAAAACCTGTAAGAAAGACACCTTAATCGGGTGGGATTTAATAATATAGAATCAGGAGTTGACAATATATTTCATTACTAAGAACCTGCGCTTCGTTGCGTTACGGTTCAAGAACTTGGGGTACGTTTCTTATTGAGATATTCAATATATAATTCGCCTAATCTTATGCCTGCTTTTACACAATACTCTGAAATGTCAGCCTCCCTGTTCACCTTCAGGGCATTGAGGAATAATACGCTGTTTTCATGTACCACTGCTTCCGGAAGGTAGTTCATCATCTCAACCGACAATCGATGCAGATCAGGCAAATCGGATTCCTGCTGAATTGTCTCCAGCCGGTCAATGCATTTTTTCAGGTATTTTGCTGTTTTAAGGTATTGTCGTTTCATTTCTTAAGATGTGTATAGTTTTATTATTATCCCGCAAGTCAGTTTTATTCTGCAAGTCAGTCTAATCCTGTAAGGATGATATGATTTTTAGCCTACAATTTCAAGTGTGGGTTCTGAGAACAGGAATTCCTCCTATAGGTAACAATACAATTTTCGCTTACTATAGTAACGAAAATATATGGTTCTTTGTATCCTTCCTGAAGATTTTCCTTATTTCACCAAAACGATTTTTCTCATTTTATCGAACTTGCCCGGAGCATTGATTTTCAGGAAATAAATACCACTCGCCATCCCTCGCGCATCAAAACTGAATTGACGGTATCCTGGATTAACCGTTTGGTCCAGGAGAGTCCTGACTTCACGTCCTAACAGATCATAAATGCTGATACGCAAATCATTTCTTTGAGGTAATCCAACCGTTACTGTCAGGCTGGAATTGAAAGGATTCGGGTATATACCCACAATTTCCCAGTCTGCTGGTATCCCATCAAGATCACGCTCTTTTGCTCTATTGAAATGAAATTCACG
>JAVCCM010000021.1 GCA_030765455.1 Candidatus Electryonea clarkiae
CAGGTGATATGAGTGGAAACAGCCAGCGTGAAGGAACCTGGGCGCAAATCAGTGGTCAGATTAACCGTGATCCTCCCGGAGAAGGAACTTACTCCTTAGTTGTAAACGATGGTTCCGGGCAATGTGAGGTTCAAATCATAGAGACCGCTGGTATTGATTTGTCTGAATTTTCAGCGGACGACTGGGGAACTTTCACCGGCGTGATCAGTCTGTCACGTCAGGGTCTCCGTCTTATCCCGAATATGCAGGATGATGCAATTCGCATCCCTGTTGATCCACCTTCCGGCCTGACGTCGGAACAGGAAGTTGTTCCCGGTGATCCATTGCAGCTTGAGGTTACTCTGAGCTGGGCGCATGATCATCTTGATGAATGGCTTCGTTTCAAAATCTACCGTGACGGTGAACATATCGGTAATACGCAGCAGAACACCTGGTCTGAAAAAATTGAAGATCCCGCTCCTGGTGAGTTTGGATCATATACCTATGAATATGAAGTATCTGCAGTTTATGATGAGGGCGAAACCGAAGGCACAGCAATTGAAGTGATCTGGGATATTACGCAGGTTCAAGAGCGTCTTTATTCCGGCGTCCCGACCGAATGGGCTTTGGAAGCGGTTTATCCAAATCCGTTCAACCCGACCTTGCATATCGTGCTTGGCGTCCCCCAGGTATCGAATGTAACAGTCGAGATCATGGACATCCTTGGTCGGCGTGTTGCAGTACTGCATCAGGGCGAGCTTTCAGCCGCCTATCACCGTGTTGGCTGGAACGCAACCGGGCATCCCACAGGTCTTTATTTCCTGCGGGTGACTTCAAACACCGGATTTAACAAGATAAGCAAAGTCATGTTTATCAAGTAACCGAAAATATTATTGTTTATACTGGAAAACGCCAGGCAGAAAAATGTCTGGCGTTTTTTTTATGACAGCATATCAACTACAACAGAGTCTATTGCGCTATGATACACCTGGGATGTAAAGAAATAATCCAGCAGAAACGCTTGATTCCATGAAAATACAATACCATATTTGTCAACCGGCAGTTTGTGATTTGATATTACTTATACAGGTAATTATTATAATAGCTTGTATTGTGAAAGAAATAGACATATTGTGACGAATTGATTGAAACAAATAGTTGGGACATATACATTTAAGCGTTAAGTTTTCAGGGGTGATTATGCGTACCATAGTTACAGTGTTTGTAGTCGGATTTTGTTTAACAGTGGCATCTGTCTTCGCGGCTTCCATTAACGATCAACTTGCGGAAATGCAGGATGAATTTGAAGAACTGGTCGCCAACGAAGGAGAATTATTGTCACCTCGTAATTTCAACGAGGCTGAAAAACATTTAAACAAAGCAAGAGATGAATTTCAGAAAGGCAAAGATATAGCCTCAATTGGTACTCGCCTCAAGAAAGCAAAAGACGCAATAGATGCTGCCAACAAAGTGATTGATACCGCTCATCAAATTTTCGAAACCTCTCTTGAAGCACGTAACGCATGTTATGATGTCAATGCCATGAAATACGCTCCGAAGGAATATGTCAAAGCCGAAGACACATTCAAGTCCGCGATAGGCGCTCTTGAGGCAGACAAATTGAAAGCTGCCGGGCAGAAGGCACGGGAATCAGAAGCTTTCTATCGTGACGCCGAGTTGATTGCGATAAAGGTGGATGTTTTAGGCAAAGCAAGGAGCGCTATCAAGGAGGCAGAGGAGAGCGACGCTGACAAATATGCATCTACTTCAATGCAGCTTTCCCGTGATTTGCTGGATGAAGCAACAAGCGTTCTCGATGTTGATCGATCAGGAAAAGGTCTTAAAAAAGCTACGGTCAGGGCGCGTAAATCAGCTTATGAAGCACGTCATGCAATGTATATCACTCGAAGAGCGCAAAGCCTCGAAAAAGACAAAACAGGTTTGGAAGTATTTGTTCTTGAATCCGAAGACTACCTGAAAAAACTAACAGCTGCACTCGAATATAAAGCTGTATATGATGAAGGTTTTAGTAGACCATTGGATGAAATGGCGGCGATTGTCAGTTCAATACGAAAAAATCTTGGGGCTGATATTGTCAGGTTGAATACTGCTTTAGCAGAACAAACCAATAAGGCGGACAGTCTCTGCACAGCTTTATCTAAACTCAAGAAAAAGTACAAAAAGAAAGTCGGCAAGCTGAAAAGTGAATTGGAAGAGCTGATAGCTGCAAGTTCACAGGCTGATTCAATCCGAGCTGCCAAGGAAGCAGAAGCGCAGGCGCTTGAAAACCTGATCCAGTTTGCTTATGACTCCTTTAACGATACCGAAGCTGCAGTCCTGATGCAGGATAATGACCTGGTGATTCGTGTTATCGGATTGAAATTCGATGTAGGTGCGGCAACATTACAACCTGCATCTTTCGGGCTTCTTGGCAAGCTACAGAAAGTCCTGCATGAATTTCTGGATTATGAAGTCACGATTGAAGGACATACGGATTCACAAGGATCTGACAAAATAAATTTGGAACTATCGAAATCACGTGCTGATGCAGTTTTACAATATCTGCTGAGTACCAGCGACAAATTGAATGCAGGAATGATTCAATCGACGGGTTTCGGTGAAGCCAAACCCATTGCGTCGAATGAGACTAAAGACGGTCGCGCCCAAAACCGCAGGATTGAAATTACGATAAATGATGTTAAGTGATCGCATTGTCACAACACGGATAACCGAGAAACAAATAGATTAGTACTACGATTCATCTGATTCAGAGGGCTGCCATTCCCGTGAAGCAGGCTGTCCGACAATGTCATTCTCGGACTTGATCCGGGAATCCAGAGAGCGGGATTCATTGTCCCCTGATTACTCCAACATCTTAGAGCACCCAGGCATATCCGATTTTGGCAAAGAGGGTGCGGTTTGTCTGTGTTAATTTAAGCTCCTGATCTCCATCGGAATTATCCGAGTATCCCAGGTAAAATACAGTCTGTGGGTTAATTTTATATGAAAACAGCAACTGGCTGAAAACGTTTTGAGATTCCTCGTCTTGCTCATCATCTTCATATAACGATGTATCGAACCGGTAATCAACATTTTGAAGAATCAAGCGTACAAAAGTTCGCTGATTAAACTGGTACACGGTTCTTAAACGAGATATATTTGCCGCAAATAGTTCACCTCCCGGTACATGCAAAGTCTGAAATGTATGCCGAAGGGAAATACTCAGATGTTTTCCGAATTTATTCTCCATTTGCGGACTGATTTCTACCAGTGTCCCCCTTCTTTCGTTATCATAGTCTATCTCATCTCCGAACACACCCTCCAGGTGCACCCAGAGGTCACTTGTCGGCCTGAAACCACTGCCGAACCAGATAAAATTGTTCCGGTACCACTCTTCATTGAATGTCCTGGTCCCAACTTCCCCATACATATTGAAATAAGACTGCATCAAACCATTGTAATCAAACCATGAGCCGAGATGCTTTGCCAGGAGCAGATCGTCTCTGTAATTGGACCGGGAATCCGTATTGTATGCAAATATTCCTCTATCGTCATTCTCAGATTCAAGAACATATCCTCCGCCCCAGTTCAACATATTCCACCATGCATCATTGCTGTTATTCCAGGTATAACCTAATCCGGCTTCTCCACGTCTGAAATTCGACCTCGGGATAAAGCCGATATCCGCCCTGAAGTTTTCGTCTATTTCCCTGTATTCAACATACCAGTCAAGGCTGCGAGTTCCATGAAAATAATTAAAATCGAATGCATTACCATTAAATGATCCATAGGGTTGTTGCGAGATGTTTTCAGCCTTAAACACCGTATCGGGATACGCTGTTGTTGTCGTTAGAAATTGAATTGTTACCTGGTCCTCTTTTTGAAATTTGATTACCGCATCAACTCCCCCGAGCCGGTTGGAGTAATTATCTCCTTCACGACTTGTAGTCAGGAATCCTACAGTTGATGATTTCCCTAAGTCATGGTTAAATCTTAATGCAGAACCAACAGAAGTTTCATTAAGTGACAAATCATCCGATCCTTCATTTGAGGGGAAAATCAGGTTTGTCACTTCATCCCGAGCAGAAAACAAACCAATAGAATTTTTACCCTCTTTACCGGTTAATTTTACACCCCAATCAGGATCTGCAAGAGTCCGGGTATGTACTATATTCATTCGGCTGTCAAAGAAGCTTGAACCCTCTAAGAAAAATGGACGTCTTTCACTGTAGTAAAGAGTATATTGTTTATTAACATCCAATTGTGCTGCATCTGCTTCTACCTGTGAAAAGTCTGGATTTACTGTTGCGCTAAGGGTCATATTTGGTGTGATCCCCCAGCGTCCGGTTACTCCCGCCTCTTGTTCCGCATCATCGATAAATTTTCCGCTGGTTTCATTCTCCCTTTCCTGCGAAAAAATCCCTGATATGGTCGGATCAATCTCGATATTTTTTCCAGGGGTTGCACCGGCAAATCCGATCAATTTCTCTGCCTGGCAGAGATAGCAGTTATTGTTCCGGTCACGTGGGAATAATCCGATATGATGCCTGACATTTCTCGGATAACTCCTGATAGCATCCACTCCCCAAACCTGGTCACCTTCAGTTCGTTGAAAACGCAGTGAACTGAAAGGAACAGCCATCTCGACCTGGTAACCTTCGGACGTGATCAGACCATTGGAATCCCAGATCGCATCCCATGCCGTACCGTTTCCATTTGTTTCAATATTATCTGCCTGGATACCGAAAGGATTGCAGACAAGCAGGAAAGAATTTCGTTCGTCATTGAATGTATCAAGGTTGATAGCTACCCAGTCATCAGACCACATATTGTCACGGTCACTTATTCTCGCCCTGATCTTCGATGGATCGGGATCATAAGCACGAAAAGCTATAAACAGGGTTTTATCGCTATATGCAAACAGGACATCGGTCTTTACCGGGGGAGGGACATTTTCCGCCGGTCTGACCTCATAGTCCAGGCTCATGACCAGTGCCAGCTCCCACATCGGTTCGTCAAGTATTCCATCAATAGTTGCTTCCGAATCAACATGTGGAACTCGATTTGGAGCTTTCGCAGATACGGTCTGGGTATTATCCAACTGAAATGAGTACAGGGGAGATGAAATCAAGATGAGAGAGGTAAGTAAAGCAAATACAAACAATAATATTGGATGTCTCAAGATAAATCTCGCAAATAACACTCCTGTCGTCCGAATCAATCAAAATTCAGACGAGGAGAAAGAGTGGCCGGCTCCGGTATAATTGTGCTCATAAATGAGCATCAGAATTTAATAATCTTTTAGGAATTTTGCAAAGCTTGAAACAAAATAAATGATCCTAAAGATTGACTTCAGAATGCTAAATTTGTCATTGACTAACAGAATTCATAATATTATAAAAATTCATCATAATATTTCAAAATTCTATCCTTCGTGCTCATACTACCAAATAAATCTTTTTCATCTTCTGAAATCCCACTGAATGTTGAAAGAATATATTCAACATCTTCTCTATTAATCTTGTATAAGATGAAATAAGCAGCATCCAACTCTGCCTTCAATTCTGCACGTTCTTCCGGATTCCATTTATGTACCGGTGGATCAAATCCGGTTTCCTCGGCAAGAGGAATCATATCATTACTGGTACAGGATAGTTTAAGCACACGTTCTGAAATCCAGTCTTCAAGCTTAACGTTTTTGTTCCAGGGGCAGGATTGAGAGTAATAATCCGGATGAAAGACAGGCAATTGCTCGAAGATAAAATAGTTTAGAGTAATTCCGCCAATTTTTTGCCTTAGAACATAGTCAAAAATAAAAGAATTACAATTAGCCAATAGACACATATCTAATCTTGGGTTGTGATCTGTAAAAATTAATGGAAAATGATTTGTAACTGCTGATTTTGGAATTGCTGAGGCTATCATTGTTCTTTTATTTGTCGGGCTGGTAATATCTTTGAATCCTAAGAAGAATGTTGTTGAAACTTCAGGTATTCTTTTAAATACGTTCGATTCTTCAACCCACCATCTTGGACCCATAAAATATTCGGGATTCTGGTGTTCGACTAAAGTTGCGGATATTGTTTGTCCCTGCCGCATCCAATTTATATCTTTAGTTATTACAGTTGCGGCTCGGTGATCATACATTTGAATCATCTTTGCTTCATACAGGGGGAGATAAGTTGCCTTTCCCTTTTTCCAGTTTGCTCCGGCGGGTTTGAATTTATCAGTTTTCAGCTCTTCCTTCGTCCTGAATAGTTCTGCATCGTTGGTTTGATCAAACATTCTTTGGAATCTGATACCCCAAGGATTTCCTCCCTCTTCCCTGTTTCGATCAACAAGAATCGGTACACTCCTGTAAATGTCTTTAGTTAATTCAGCATCCCTGATTGAACGAAATATCGGGCAGGTGAGTGTGTTAGGATTTAATAATTTCAAATCGTTTTTTGACAGAGAAATATGATTTCTCTTTTCTCGAATTTCTTTCATGCTGTGTGAGAAAAAGACAAAATCAGCAGTTTTGGGTTTTCTCGCCTTTCCACTCATGAGAAGGATGCAGAATTTTTCTCTGCCATCAACATCCGGAAAAACTTTCTTTTGACCCTCAAAATTTCGGTTTTCAAAATCATATAATCCTATAAGTGATTCTCTTTGGACCAAATCGTTGAAGAATGATTTTGTAGAATGGTCTGTAGCAATCCCAGTTTTGACTAAAATTCCGATTAGTCCGAAATCCGCGACTATTTTTCTTGTAAGCTCAGCGAAAACAGCATAAGTATTGGTATCACCTTTTCCAGTCAGGGGGAATTCGCCGGATTTTCTGACATAATCCAGTTGTTTTTCAGCAGACTCCTTAGCTTTGTTATATTTTGCATATAATTCAGGGTTGTTTTTTTTAAGTTTCTCTATCAACTTCCGTCTTGTAGCAGCATTTACCGCAGAGGCAATTTCAGGTTCTACAATGTCGAAGAATTCCCTCTCCTGAAGTTTTATCCTTTCCCAGGGTGGATTTCCTATCACACAATCAAAGCCTTTATTATCGCGATTGAAAACTTCCGGGAATTTTTCTTCCCATCTCATTGCACTAGGATCAATATCCGGATCAACGATAATGCTATTACCACTAATTATATTTCTTGACAGGTCAGAGAGCTTTTTTTCTTCTTTTGCAGATCGAATCCATAGAGAAAGTTGTGTAATTTCGACAGCTTCGGGAGAAAGATCGACGCCGAACAGATTATCATTGAGTATGAAGTCTGCTATCTGTTCTTTTAATGTTTCATCAGCATCACAATCATGATAAAGAAGATTATAAATCACTTCCTGATACTTTACCTCAAGTATCTCATAAGCCTTAATCAGAAATGCGCCACTACCACAAGCGGGATCAACAATTGTTATATTTCTCAATTCCGCAAGGCAACTCCGCCAGTATTCCGCCTGATTATTATCAGGTTCTGATGAATCCAGATCATTTGTCTCAATATTCAATTTTTCTGAAACCTTTGCAAATCGCTCCTCAATAATCTTTGTAACAACATTAAAAACTATGAATTCAGTGAATTGAGGAGGAGTATAATATATTCCACCGCGTTTACGTTCCGCCGATTTCTTCATCTGAGGTTGATCTAATTCAACTTTCTCTTCAAAGATTCCTTTCAGACGGATTTTTTCAATATCATTTATTGATTTTTCGAATAGTTGCCCTAATACTTCAACGTTAACTTCATCTTTAAAATCATAATTTCCTACGCTCTGGAAAAAATCTGTCCAATGATCATCAAGATTCAGATTGTCAACCTCATCATCCTGTTTAAACAGTCCGCCGTCATAGGGTGGTATTCCAATATTTTTGTTGCCTTGGTCAATACTTTTAAAGAGATCGAGGAAATTTTGCCAACGCGGATTTGTTACGTATGTGAATGGAGGGATACGATTATGTGCTTTTTCTATAGATTTATCCGGCAGTAATCCACGATCTTCACAGAAAGCAATGAAAATAATCCTGTCAAGAAGTTTCTGTGCTATACGTATGGATCCATCAAGAGTTTTATTGAATGGTGGTTGCAGAAGATGTTGAATTAATTTTATCCTGTTATAATGGTAATTGTTATAAAGTTCATCCCCTATCTCAAGCTGCCTGTTAAAGGATTGTTCAAGTAAAAGTTCTGCCCTGGATTTACGTCTGAGTGTTGGTGGAATTAAACCACTTCTCTCAAATATATAATAGAACTGATTAAATACTTCTCGGTCTCTTAAGTCTTGTAAAGTAAATAGTTGAAAAACACGAGGAGTGTGGTTTCGATGATAGATCCTGAAGCTTACGAAATTGGATACAATTCCCCAGTGGCAGTCCGGTAATTCATTCAAATAATCCCAGCATTGCTGAATAGCTGTTCGTCCCCTGAAACGGTCTCTATCAACATTTACCTTGGGTCCTTTTAATTCAATTACAGCCTGGGGTGAAACTTTTTTGTTGTGCTTAAACAGCCCAAGCGCTGCGTCAGCTATTCCACCGTTAACGGTAAACTTAGGTTCAAACTCCCAATTATCCATGCCTTCGGAAAAATGTGTATATCCAAGTGCTTCATAAAAAATATCAGAAATAAAATCATTTTCAAGGTTGGATTCTTTTCTTGTCTCAAGCTTACCGCTCGATTCTAATTCTGCCCATTTAACAAAAATCTCATGTGCTTTATCTTGACGTTTTCCTTTTAACGTCTTATTCCAACCAGCTTTTTCTAAGTATTTATGGAGAAAAAGATTTGGATGCTTAGGTTTGTCTCCATATCGAGCGGTGCTGAAAACCTGGAATAAATCACCTTGAGTGGCTGTCATTTAATATATCCAATCTGTATGTGATCTTTTTTAGAATTTCTATCAAAAAATGCAGATACTTAATTATACAGTTACATTCTGCATCATATCAATGTATGAAATATTTTTTCATTTTTCTCAAAATTAAAAAAGAGCTGTCAAGCAGACAGCTCTTAATAAATATGTCCGATATTTGAATCAGAATTTATTTTTCTTCTTCATCCGATCCATTGTAATCCATCTTTGCCAGATGCTCGTAGAAACTCCATCGGTAATCGACATCCTTCTGATGTTTTTCCAGGAGTGTTTTGGTCAATTCAGGATCCATCTTGTCTAACATTTTGAATCGCGTTTCACTCATAGCCCATTCGCCTACATCTATTTTTGGAGGCTTGGAATCGAGGCTCAATGGATTTTTACCTTCATTCCTGAGATCGGGATTGTAACGGTACATGGGCCAGGCGCCGCTCTGGACAACCAGCTTCTGCTGATGCATTCCCTTTGCCATATCGATTCCGTGTGCAATGCATTGGCTATAAGCGATAATCAGCGAAGGTCCGTCATAAGCTTCCGCCTCGAGGAACGCTTTGACACATTGTGCATCATTCATTCCCATAGCAACCTGGGCGACGTAAACAGTACCATATCCCATAGCAAGCATTCCAAGGTCTTTACGTGGAACCTGTTTACCCCCCTCGGCAAATTTCGCGACAGCGCCAAGTGGAGTAGCTTTTGAACATTGACCGCCGGTATTGGAATACACCCCGGTATCAAGAACCAGCAGGTTGACGTTTTGCCCGCTCGCAAGTACATGATCGAGTCCGCCGTAACCGATATCATACGCCCAGCCGTCACCACCGACAGACCATACGCTTTTCTTGACCAGTGCGTTTGAAACGCTCGCCAGGTTAAGCGCATCAGGTGTACCGAGATTGAACAATTTCTTGTCGAGTTCTATCATCCGGTCACGTTGCGCTTTAATTCCCGCTTCATCCGATTGATCGGCAACAAGGATGTCATCCACCAACTGTGCGCCAATATCGCTTTTCATTTTTATCAGCAATTCTTTGGCGTACTCATTCTGCTTGTCGATAGTCAGCCTGAATCCGAGCCCGAACTCGGCGCAATCTTCGAACAGTGAATTATTCCAGGTTGGTCCGCGACCGTCATTATTTACCGTCCAGGGTGTTGTGGGAAGATTACCACCGTAAATGGATGAGCAACCTGTTGCATTACCAATAACAGCCCGGTCACCGAACAACTGGCTCATTAGTTTCACATAAGGTGTTTCTCCGCATCCGGCACATGCGCCAGAATATTCGAATAACGGCTGAAGGAACTGAATCCCTTTTACAGTGTTTGTTTTGACTGATGCGCGATTGACTTCAGGCAGGTTGAGGAAGAATTCGTAGTTTTCCGCTTCGGATTCACGTAACGGTATCTGCGGAGCCATATTAATGGCAAACCGTGTCTTATCTTTTTTGTCCTTGGCGGGACATACCTCAACACAGAGTTGGCAGCCGGTACAATCTTCCGGAGCGACCTGGATCGTATATTTCATCCCAGGGAATTCTTTTCCCTTGTAATCCATTGATTTATAAGTGGGTGGAGCATTATCAAGGAATTTCGGATCATATACTTTTGCCCTGATGGCAGCGTGAGGACAGACCAGTACGCATTTACCGCACTGAATGCAGCTATCCGGTTCAAATACCGGGATATCGAGGGCAATATTTCTTTTTTCCCATTGCGTGGTTCCAGTCATAAAGGTACCGTCAACCGGGAAAGCACTGACCGGCAAACTATCACCGTCGCCCGAAATAATTTTACCAAGAACATCTTTAACATAATCCGGCGCTGCTTCCGGAACCGGCAACGGTCGCTCATAGGTGCTGGTTATATTTCCTGTAACATCAACCTCATAGAGGTTGGCAATTGTATCATCAACAGCCTTGAAATTCATCTGAACAATCAGTTCGCCTTTTTTACCATAGGTCTTCTTGATAGCGTTTTTAATCGCTCCAATGGCTTCATCCCTTGGCAAAACTCCACTGATTGCAAAGAAACAGGTCTGCATGATTGTGTTGATACGAACGCCCATGCCCGTGTTTTTGGCAACTTCATAAGCATCAATAACGTAAAACTTTAGTTTCCTATCTACAATCTGATGCTGCATTTGTTGTGGTAGAGTATCCCAGATTTCATCTTTGTTGTAAGGTGTATTCAAAAGGAATACTGCGCCCTCTTTTGCTGGGGCAAGCATATCATATCGTTCAAGGAAAACAGTCTGATGACAGGCAATAAAATTAGCATGATTGACAAGATATGTTGAATGAATCGGTTCTTTTCCGAAACGAAGATGACTGACTGTAACCGCGCCCGCTTTTTTGGAATCATAGACAAAATATCCCTGGGCATTAAAGTCTGTACCCTCACCGATTATCTTGATCGAATTCTTGTTCGCACCGACTGTTCCATCAGAGCCCAGGCCATAAAACATACATGCTGTGGTGCTTTCAGGTTCGGTGGTGAAATTCGGATCATAATCAATGCTGTTGAAGGTAACATCATCATTGATCCCAACAGTGAAACGATGTTTCGGTTTGGAGTTTTTCAATTCATCAAAAACACCCTTAACCATCGCCGGGGTGAATTCTTTTGAGGAAAGCCCGTAACGTCCTCCGACTACTACCGGACGTTTTTCAAATTCGGCATAACCCTCGAAATAGGCATCTTCAATCGCGGCGATCATATCCATGAACATCGGTTCTCCGACCGCGCCGGGTTCCTTTGTCCTGTCCAGGACACCTATCTTTTTCACTGATTTCGGGAGCGCTTCTATAAAATGTCGGCTTGAGAACGGGCGGTACAATCGAACGATTAATACACCAACCTTTTCATCGGATTTAAGCAAATATTCAACCGCTTCCTTGGTTGTGTCACCAGCGGAAGCCATTATGGTAATTACTCTTTCCGCTTCCGGGTGACCATAATAATCAAACAGATGGTACTGACGTCCTACGATCCCAGCGAATTTATCCATTGATTTTTGAACAATTTCCGGTACAGCATCGTAGTACTTGTTTATAGTTTCCCGCGCCTGGAAAAACACATCAGGATTTTGCGAACTGCCACGGAGAACAGGTTTGTCGGGATTCATCCCCCGCGCCCGGTGTTCGCGTACAAGATCATCATCCATCATGGCTATATAATCTTCGTCAGCAAGCTGCTCGATTTTTTGGATTTCATGTGAAGTGCGAAATCCGTCAAAGAAATGCACGAACGGCACTCTTGCTTCCAAAGTGGCTGCCTGGGCGATAAGCGCCATATCCATGACTTCCTGCGGATTCGCTGCCGCAAGCATTCCCCAACCGGTAGAACGGACAGCGTTTATATCGCTGTGATCACCGAAAATCGATAATGCATGAGTCGCGATAGTTCGAGCGGAAACATGAAATACAGTGCTGGTCAGTTCACCGGCAATCTTGAACATAGAGGGAATCATCAGGAGCAGACCCTGCGAGGCGGTGAACGTAGTTGTCAATGCGCCGGTTTGTAAAGCGCCATGTGCCGCAGCAGATGCGCCACCCTCACTTTGCATCTCGACTACTTTCGGAACTGTGCCCCAAATGTTTTTTAATCCTTTAGCCGACCATTCATCCGCCCATTCGCCCATATTTGAGGAAGGTGTGATCGGATAGATCGCACATATCTCATTGACCTTATGCGCCGAATAAGCAGCCGCTTCGTTACCGTCTATGGTCACCCATTTTCTTGCCATCTTTTTCTCTCCCTATCTCAAATTGAGCCTGAATGCCCAATTTTATTTTAACTCCGTTAATAAAAAATTCTGTGAATAATATCGCATATTGAAACGATAAAATCAAGCGGAACAATTTGTTAGAGGTGGTTAAATATAGGGTGCAAATTTAAAAGAATAAAAGAAATAGCCCGGCTCTCATGCTCGGGTTGAGAGGAGTTCGGAAGTTATTTTAAATGGGATAAGCAGATTTTACAGGATTTTTGTAATTATAGATAAAAATCACGGTAGAAGGTGTTAACCTGATCCTTCTCAGAACGTACCGGACAACTCACAATATTAAGCCAGCAATTCAGATCCATCCACATTAGCGGGAAACTTCTGTTAACTTAATAATATCTTTAAATTATCAATCAAAACATGAATAATAAATTGCCTGTCACGGTTATGAATTCAACGAGTTTCAGTGATTATTACTTATCATATTTTCAGATTATCAATCCTGCTCATCACAAAATTATAGAATAGTTCAGCTTTTTCCAATGCCAGTATTGCTTCAGAAACTGGGATATCTCGCCAGTCGTCCGGATAGCGAGCTGTAACTGCATATTCTGTAAGATATTCAGCAGTTTCAAGAAATTCTTCGAATTTTGAGTCAATAGCCCTGCATAGTTTGAGTAATCGTGGAAGGTAATGTGATCTTTCTACTTGTTGATTTTTAGATATTAGATAAGCTTCGAGTGCTTTTTCAGCGCATTGTTGAGCGTGAAAACATGCAGTTTCCGGAATTGGAGGATCATCGTTGAGATCATTTTGAGCAGATCTCAAGTCCTGTCTGGCGCGAATCAACCATCGTTTTACAACAATAATTGTAGCCTCATCCATACAAGATTATTCCATTCTCTGTAATCTCACGTTCGAGAGTATTTGCTACGTGCTTAAATTTATTAAGCTCTTCCGGGCTCAACACAAATATATCCAGAGAGAAGTCAGGGTGTGGGAATAAGTGGTAAATTCCAAGTTTCACATCACGCTTGGATTTGTTACCGTCATAGATTACAACAAGATCATAGTCGCTATCTTTATCAGCATCGTCTTCAACACGCGATCCGAACAGATAGATTATTACCGGTTTTATGAATTTAAGGATCTTGTCAACTATTTCTGAAAGACGATTATCCATCAGCAAGACCTCATGTTTATCTTATTCAAGATATTATCAATTAAAGGTAAACTACCTAAAGCAAACTTTCAAGACAAATTTTTCCTTCAAGCGTTTTGTCAGTATCAGTCCTTTTGTATTTATAGTTTATCCAATGGTGATTTTTGGGTGATCCATGATAATTTTACAGTATTAAGAGTAAACAATGGGCGAAGTAAAACATTTGTTCTTCCTGAATGAGATATCGACCTAAAATAATATTCAAATGAATTGCACTTTCATTTATGGATAATAGTATCTTAACTTGGTATATTAGTGATTCGACATATATTTCTGAATAGGTGAACGAATCTATCATGGATCAGCAATATAGATAATTTTATACTATGCTTATCTGAGATATGTTGAAACAATAGCGATCTAATTGTTCGATTAAACTTGATTCCGGATTATGGAAGATAAATTTCATATACATCTCACTCTGCCAATGTTAAATCGAATGGAGTTGGTTGCATCGAGTGTTTCTGAGACTCTCGCTGAAATGATGGCTTTCGACGAGGAACGTTCTCAAGAAATTTCGATGGCTTTAATCGAGGCTTGCATCAATGCTTTCGAGCATTCCAATGGAGACGATAAGAATATATATCTCACTTTTCATGCTGAAAATGACATAATGAAAATAACGGTAAGTGATCACGGAAATGGATTTGATCCGGCAAGAGTGGAACAACCGGATATTAAAAATCAATTAAAACCAGGAGCTAAAAAGAGGGGATGGGGACTGAAGGTTATGGACAGCATGATGGATTCTGTCCAGATTCAAAGTGACAATAACGGAACCACCGTTACTTTGATAAAAAAGAAAGACTTGTTCTTTAAGGAGGGAAGCTGATGAAAGCCAAACCATTAATGCTGACTGCTGAGAGGAAAGATGATATTGCTATATTTCATACTCACGGTTATGTTGATGATGAATGCGGCGAAGTAATTGCGAAAAGGTTCGAGGAATATTGGTCTTTAGGGATCAAAGATTTTCTTTTTGACATGTCTGACTCTAAGCTCGCAAGCACTCTCGGGGTTGGCGTACTGATTGAAATTATTCGGCAAATCAATGATTCAGTTGGTACGATGGCATTTTGTAACTGTAACAAAGTCATATCTACTACCTTTAAAATCATGGGATTAGCTAAATATACAAAAATCTATCGCACAATGGAGGAGGCTCTCGAAGGTATGTCCTGATCCGTTATCACTGATATGTGAATTTTCAGTATAACAAAAATTTTCTGATGCAAATCTTATCTGTATTTGATAGTTACTGCTGTCATATCATCCATTTGTTCGGTGCCATCCGCGTACGTTTGTGCAGCTTCTATTATTCTCTGAGGAACTCTGCCAGTTGAGAGTTCATTTCTAAGCTTTTCGAATTCAGATTTAAAGTTATCATAGCCCCATCCATCACCTGCACTGTTTGCCTGTTCAGGAATACCGTCGGTATATATTAAAATCTTGTCCCCTGGTTTAAATGATGTCTCAATAATAATAAATTCTCTTTTGCCAAATGCTCCGAGTGGAAGATCACTTTCATGTTCAAGAGTGACAGCACTTTCACCTCTACGAGAAATCAGGGGGAAGGGATGTCCGTTAACGCTGCAGATGAGTGATTTCTTCTCGGGATCGAAGAGGAGATAACAAAATGAGAGAAACATACCCTTCATTGCACCCTGGTAGATCACTTCATTGATTGTTTTCAGCACATTTTCCACATCAACTTCATCGTCCTGATGAGACGCTATCAAACCTGCCTTTGTCATGGCGACAAGAATGCCGGCAGGGAGACCATGTCCCGTGACGTCTCCTATTACCGCCACCAGGCGACCATCCTTCAGTAATCTGAAATCGAAATAATCCCCACCCACCTCATTAGCGGGATGGTATTCACAATTTACGATGAAATCCCCTAATTCATGAGTACCACTGGGAATCTGGCTTTGTTGAAGTTCTCTTGCCGCATCCATTTCACCCTGGTTATAAGCAGCCTCTATAAGTACCATACGCCTGTTATTAAGTACAATACGAATTAAATAGCCGATGAGTCCTAATATTATTGCATAGATAGAATACGCCCACCAGGTTCTCCACCAGGGTGGAAGGATAATAATACGAATCGAGGCGCCCGTATCACTCCAGTAACCGTCTGCATTACATGCTTTTACCCTTAATTTATAATCTCCGGGAGAAAGATGACTGTATGATGCATAGTTTCTCTTGTCAACATGGTTCCAATCATCCTCCAGCCCCTCCATTTTATAAGCATAACTGTTGTCCTTGGGCGAATCAAAATGAATAGCCGTAAAATCAAATGAGAATACATCCTGCTCATACGAAAGCCTGATTTCATTTGTTTCCGAGATTACTTTTTTCAATGGTGAATCTTTGCCAGGAACAACATTTTTATTGAAGAGCTGAAAGCCGGAAATAACAACATCCGGTGGGACACGATTGTCTTCTGTTGGATAGAATGAGACCATTCCATCCCCTCCGAAAAACATCTCACCGGTTGAACTCATAATACTCGATCTTACATTGAAATATGATATTTCGAGTCCATCATCCTGGCCATAATTCCTGAAGAAATTTCGCCTTGGATTAAACTTTGACAAGCCGTAACCCGTCCCGATCCAAAGGTTACCCCAGAAATCTTCTGTTATCCCTTTGATAAAATTCGAAGGAAGATCTTCCCCTACGAAGAATCTGGTGAATTTCTCCCTTTTCCTGTCAAGGCGGTTTAAGCCTTTTGTAGTTCCAATCCAGAGGAATCCTGACCTGTCTTCATAAATACTGTTAACATTATTATTACTTAATGTGTTTGGGTCGTTCTGATCATTTGTATAACGAGTAAAAGTTTCTGATGTTTTATTGAATCTAAGCAACCCATTATCGGTTCCAATCCACAAATCGCCGTTTTGGTCCTCATGCAGATAATAAAATGACTTGTTGACTCTACTTTGAAGGTTATCGGGATCGGGATAGTACCTGATAAACCGGTGGCTTTTCTTGTCGAACCGGTTCAAACCATGCTCTGTTGCAATCCAGATAAATCCGAAATTGCCTTCAAGCATATGAAAGATTCTGTTGTTACTCAGGCTTGAGTGATCGTTGGAATCGTTTTGATAACGAATGAACCGGTTGTTGTTTTGGTCAAATCTATTTATCCCGCCATGATTTGGGTTAGCGCCAGTACCAATCCAAATAGTTCCTTGCCTATCTTCAATAACTGCATTCGCTTCTCCTTCTGTCAGGCTGAAAGGATCGCCGGGATCGTGGTAGTAATGGGAAAACAAGTTCTTCTTCCTGTTAAAAAGGTCGAGCACTCCCGTCTTACCGGATGTTCCAATCCAGAGTTTACCTGATGATTCCTCAAAAATGCTCCTTACACCGTTAGACTCAAGACTGTTTGGATTATCCTGATCGTGATGGTAATGAGAAAAAACAGTTCTTTCAGGATAATTCATATCAAGACCATTATAGGTTCCTACCCAGAAGACATTAAAACGATCCTGGTAAATTGACCAAATCCGGTCATGGCTTAAACTTTGGTCATCGTCTGGATCATGCTGATATGCAACAAAAGAATTATTTTCATGGTCATATTTTTTGAGTCCATCTTTGGTGCCGACCCATAGAACACCTTCACGGGTTTCATATATTTCGGAGATACAGTTTCCATCACGACTAAAATTGTAATTGACAAATTTCTGTCTTTCCATATCATACCTGTCTAATCCACCATAATAATTGCCCACCCAGAGGGTACCAGTTTTGTCAACCAATACCTTGCTAAGAAAATTTGTTCTGATTGTTCCATGAATATTACGGTCGGGCGTGAAATGAGCGAAAGTTTCAGTTTCAGGGTCGAAAAGGTTAAGTCCCGCACCATCGGTAGCGATCCATATCTTTCCCGATGGATCAGCACAAATGGAATTTACCCGGCAGTGCGAGATCGAGTTGTTCAACTCTGAGTTTTCAGTGAGCTTTTCCCTTATGGCAGCAACACTGTTTCTCGGTACCGGATAAATCGAGATGCCCCAAAGTTCCTGGTGATCGGGAAATTTATACATATTCCAGTTGTCGTATGAATGGCTGCTATCGGAAATATAATGCAAGCGGTATTCCCCCGGAATGAGTGTGACAAGATCAATCTGTATGCTATTTTTATAATCACCGCCGAGGTATCGTGAATTTTCTCGCGACAACTCCCAGATTACCCCACCTCTTTCAAGCCATCCATAATCGCTGAACCTCGAACCCGACTTTTCACCTGTGCATACGATCAGGTAGTCTGAAGTCTCTGACACTTCAAAAGCGTTCTGTGAAGTAAGATTGTCACTGGCTTGAAGTATGGACGCAGAGATTCTGTCCTGTTTTCCCTGTCGTTCTACCCATTCGTATATTTCATCACTGTAGGTTGGATATTCCGGAAGGTACTGGGTGAAGTTGTTGGTCTCTCGATTATAACGATTGAGTCCAGCACCGAACGTCCCTGCCCAGACTGTCCCTGACATATCTTCGCAAATCGACCTTACTTCACTGGCAGCTAATTTGTATGAAGGATTATCATTTTTGAAGTTGAAATGGTAAAAGGTTTCGGTATCATAATCGAACCTGTCCAGACCATATCGAGTTCCTACCCAGAGATCGCCCCGACTGTCTTCGAAAAGCGAAAAGATTCGATCATGTCTGAGACTGCTCTGATCATCACTGTCATGACGATACACTTTAAAATCATAGCCATCATAACGATTCAACCCTCCATCAAATGTGCCAAGCCAGAGAAACCCCCTTTTATCCTGAACTATAGCTGATATCTGAGGATATGAAAGACCATCCTTGACCGTCAAATGATCGAATTTTAACTCATTTTGGAGAGGTCTGATATTCTTGTTCATTTGCTGAGAGTAAAGGAAGTTCAGCGGCACTGAGGAAATGACGCAAAAGATAAGAGAAGCATATGTCAGCTTTCTTATAGGATGCATAATTATTATTCGTAAGATTTAAGGGAATGGTATTATGGTAAACAAACTTGTGTTGAACTACAAGGGCTGATAAGGATTAATGTAAATTTGAATAGGGAATTAGCTCCTTCATAAAACAATTACTGATAAATGACTGATTCAGAATGACAATAATGTTATATAATATCAACCCTCAAGGCTGATTCTTCCTTCCAATGCCCTTGTCAATGTGAGGTCATCAGCGTTTTCGAGTTCCGCTCCTACCGGAATGCCCCTGGCGATTCGTGTGACTTTTACGTCTTGTGAAGTAAGCATCCGTGCGAGGTAAAAGGCGGTCTGTTCGCCCTCAGGTGTTGGATTGGTGGCGATTATTAATTCTGTGATCTTTTCTTTTTCGATTCTCTCTTCCAATTCATTTATGCGTAAATCTTCGGGATTAACTCCATCCAGAGGCGCCAGGACTCCACCGAGTACATGATATTTTCCATGAAATATCGATCCTTTCTCTAACGCTATCACATCGCCCGGAGCCTCTACTACGCAGATTATTGAGCTTTCACGTTTCGGGTCGGTGCAAATCGGGCATGGATCACGGTCTGAGAGGAAACCGCATATCGTACACATTTTGACCTTGTCTTTGACATCAACAACTGCTTTCGCCAATCGTATTACATCATCACGGTCAGATTTTAACAGGTATAAAGCCATGCGAAGCGCTGATTTTTTACCGATACTCGGCAAACGAGACAGTTCAGCCTGTAGTTCAATTACTGCGGGTGGAAGACTTGTGGACACTTTATCACCTTCAATTAGGAATTAGAAATTTGGAATTAGGAATTCAATGCGGCTTGCGGTGAAAATCCTAATCTGAGACGCTCAATAATACTCACTTTTCGTCAATTCAGTTTTACATTATAAAGACAAACCACTGGATTCCCGGATCGAGTCCAAGAATGACAGAAGTGGATAAGCCGATAAATATTGTTATAAAATTATTGTTTCCAAATTCCTAAATTCTAATTCCTAATTCATGATTTTTATATTCTTAATTCTTCATTCTTAATTATTAATTTCAAAAAGCGGCTGCCCTTTTTCGACAGCGTCTCCTTCTTTGACATGAAAATGTGATATACTGCCTGCAGTTGGCGCTTTGATTTCATTTTCCATTTTCATTGCTTCCATGATTATTACGCCCTGTCCCGGTTGAACCTCATCGCCTTCGTTCAGGATATATTTCACGATCAATCCCGGCATAGGCGCTTTGATAATACTCTCCTTTTTGCCGGAATCAGCTCCGTGTATAAACTCACGCAATTGAGCTTCACGAGCAGTGATGACTTCCGTTTCAAAATCATACCCGCTTGTATGGACATGATAATTCCCGGGTGCTCCATTATCCTCGATGGCGATCAAAACGCTTTTGCCATCAACGATCACTGAATAGAGGTCAGGTTCCTGCTCGAGACAAATATCCAGATTCACCGGATCTCCATTAATCTGGACTATGTTCTTTCCATTGTCGAAAGAAACCTCATAAGTATTACCGTTAATTTCAACTTTATATCCGGATTCTCCATGAAAATCCGAACTATAATTCTTATTATTCATCTTAATCCCGCCTCCCGTCCAAGCATTTTCCAACCTTTCCCCGGTTCATTATTTATGGCTTTTGTTGAATTATTCGAGGCTGTTCCATTTCCGTTTGACACTGCTTCATGCCGTTTCCATGCTGCCGCTAATGCTGCAATCTTTTCCCATGATTTCTCCTGTTCAAGCAGCATGTTCACATCAAACTCACGTTCCACAAATGAAGTGTCAAAATCACCCTTCCGGAAAGACTCATTCTCCATCACGAATAGTCCGAACGGAATTGTTGTCCTGACCCCGGTGATATGGTACTCGTTAAGCGCTCGTTTCATCCGCTTGATCGCGCCCTCACGGTCATGATCCCAGGCAATCAGTTTGCTTATCATCGGGTCATAATGTATGCTTATTTCGCCGCCTTCACGGAGACCGCTGTCTTCACGTATGCCGAAGCCGTCAGGAGGTTTCAAGTAACGTACTCTGCCGGTTGTCGGAAGAAAATTATTCAGACTATCCTCACTGTAAAGCCGCACTTCGATAGCATGACCACTAATCTTAATGTCTTGCTGGGTATATGGGAGTTTCTCACCTGAGGCGACCCTGATTTGCAATTTACACAGGTCAACACCTGTAACCATCTCGGTTACAGGATGTTCTACTTGAAGGCGGGTATTCATCTCAAGGAAATAATATTTACGGTCTTGATCTACTATGAATTCTACTGTTCCGGCATTGCGATAACCACATGCTTTAGCTGCTGCTACGGCAGCTTCTCCCATTTCGGAACGTAATTCGGGAGTCATTACAGGGCTGGGGGCTTCCTCCACGACTTTCTGGTGACGGCGTTGAATTGAACATTCTCTCTCACCAAAATGAACTACATTCCCGTAATTATCAGCAAAAACCTGGAATTCTATATGGCGGGATCTTTCAATAAATTTTTCAAGATAGATAATAGGGCTTCCGAAGGCTGACATGGATTCACGTCTCGCTCCTTCAAGTGAATCGGCAAGGTCTGATTCCCTGGATACAACACGCATTCCTTTTCCACCGCCACCCATAGCTGCCTTGATCAGAACCGGGTAGCCGATTTCGTTGGCTAATCTTTTTGCCTCTTGGTCATCTTCCACGCCTTCAGGGGTGCCGGGTACAACTGGAACCCCGGCTTTCATCATGATAGCGCGAGCTTCTGTTTTCGAACCCATTGAGGTTATGGCATCAGGGGGGGGACCAATCCATATTAAGCCCGAATTTTCCACCTCTCTCGCAAAATCAGGATTCTCTGAAAGAAATCCATAACCGGGATGAATTGCATCAGCACTGGATTTTTTTGCGACTTCGATAATATTATCGCCACGCAGATAACTTTCCGATGCTGGTGCAGGACCTATATTATATGCCTCATCAGCTAATTGGACATGCTGAGCTAGCCGGTCAATATCTGAATAGACCGCCACTGTGGTGATACCAAGTTCATGGCATGCGCGTATGACACGTATTGCTATTTCGCCACGATTTGCAACAAGGATTTTTTGAATCACTAAAGCCTCTTTAACATCTAAATGCTCTGTATAATATGCTTTCTTCAGTCACAATTTTTGGGACATAAAATTATACTGAAGAATTGTTGAAAAGTAAACTGGAGGTTTGTATAGAAAATAGATCAAATAGAATTGTTGAATTAAATAGAGACATTTTGAATGATATATGCAGGACATTTAATCAAAACTCTTTGCCAATTTAGGTCTCGCATTGTTTAACGACTCATCAATACATTCATTAAGTTTTTCAAAATCAGGAGGTTTGTCCAGGAAATAATCAATTCTCAGGTCTTGCATTGTTGTCTTTATGTTTTGATCTATGAATCCCGAGAGGACTATTATACGTGTATCTCTTAACGCAGCATGCTCACGTAACAGGGAGGCGATTTTAATTCCATCTGTTCCTGGAAGTTGCAAATCAAGAATTACAAGGTCAGGACATTCTTTCACAAGCATCATCCCAGCTTCAGCTACATCGGAACATCCGAAAACTCTTCTATCTTCTCTCTCCAGGAATGGTACAATCGCCCTGATAATATCCGGGTCATCATCAATAGCCATTATAGTTAAAGGAGTGATTGCTTTTTTCCATTCATCAAAAACCTTGTAATCATTCTTTTCACAAAAATCAACCAGGTCTTCAGGATGGATACGATAATGACCACCTGGAGTTATTCCGGCTGGCAGCAAGCCTTTCTTTATCCAGTTTGCAACTGTTTCCGGCCTGTTATTAAGACGTTTTGAAATTTGCCCGGTTGTCAGCCATGATGATGTAATGTTTCGTTTTGAATCTGTCATCAATTACCAGAAAGTTTAATTCACACCTGAATTTCGTACTAATGTATTTATCTTTACAAGTTAAAAACAGCTTAGTAGAATAACTCATAATCTATGCGTTCATATCAGACCATCGTTTAGCCATCTTTGCGAAGATGATCAATGCTATTACGGCAAAAAAACCAATTACAGCAAAAGGAGTCCATACATAGTACTGGGGATTATACAAATCCCATAACATCTTTGTCGCTTCTACAGCATCAAGACCGGTAACCTCTTGAAGCTTGAGGAATGATTCGGTTCGGGTGACGTTCAATAATTCTGTCAACTGATCAGGATTGCCTGACCAGGTTTTCCCTTCTCCCATCGGTGTATGCTGTAATAGGTATTTTTGCGCGAGTACCGCTTTTTCACCCCAACGGCCATAGACAAAGCCCGCCAGTATTGATCCTGTCCAACCGCCGATTCCTACAGGGATATTGACATAACCAAGATAAAGAGCCTTCTTCCCCGGCGGAGCAATCAAACCCAGGTACTCGTTCTTTTTCGGTCCAGTCAGCATTTCGCCTAACGAAAACAGGATTACTCCGAGGACAAAAACAGATCCGGAAGCTGTAAATCCAGCCACCAGGATTCCGAACATGGCTACAGACATTCCGATTGCCATCGCTTCCAATGTCCGTAGCTTCCTAACCATCCAGGCGACAGGAATCATTAGCAGGATTATGAAACCGGCGTTAACATTCAGGAGA
This sequence comes from Candidatus Electryonea clarkiae, assembly GCA_030765455.1. Classification (GTDB taxonomy): domain Bacteria; phylum Electryoneota; class Electryoneia; order Electryoneales; family Electryoneaceae; genus Electryonea; species Electryonea clarkiae. The sequence goes on from JAVCCM010000021.1 coordinate 23,388, forward strand.
TACTCCTGGGGTACCTGTAATCCCCTGTCAGTCTGAATCGCCCATCCATCGGGAATAAATGGTAGTTTCCTGAAGAGGTCAGCTATACTGCCGCTATCATTCCAGTCGGTTAGAAAGTTCGGATGCAGATCCCAGAGCTGATACATCATTAACCAGAAGCAGGACATGATCAAAAGCCACGTGATCAGACGTGGTTCGAAAATATTTCTCATGGTGCGAACGAACACCTGGAGTGGGTTTAGTGTTTTATCTGCACCTGAGGGGAAATCCTTGAAGGTGAACAACATCAGGTAATTCAAAGAAGTAATCACAGCAGATGCAATGAAGAGATGACGCCAGGAATGTTCATGACGTAAATAGCCGGCAAGGAATGGTCCCGCAAAGGCGCCAATGTTTACAACCCAGTAAAAGATTCCCCAGCCTACTGATGAGTTTTTCTTTGTCAGATTCTGCGCTAATGAGCCTTGAAGACTAGGCTTGAAGAATGCAGTACCGGTTGCGAGAACCATTACCCCAAAGAAGAAACCCCAATATGACCTCATATATGCCATCAGGATATAACCGGCGATATTCATTGATACTGAAAAGAACAAGGTCTTTTTATAACCATAACGGTCAGCGTAACCACCAGTGATCATAGGCAAAACCGACTGAAAGACAAACCACCAGGCGTAAATTTGACCCTTCTGGAATGCTGTAAAATGCAACCCATTGGGATCATCAGCCTGCATGATATAAACTGCTACCACACTACGCACAGCGAAATATGCCATTCGTTCCCACATTTCGATACCGTTAAGCATCCAGTATCCCCAGGGGAATCCGAAAAACCACCTTTTATTATTCAGGTCAGGAATTTGTGTAGTAGTCTCACTCACGAGGGTAGTCCTCTCAGTTGAAAATTATAAATTTACTAAAATTGATTTCATTTAAGAATGAAAAAATAAGTTTAAGTCATATTCAGGATAGAAACAAGGCTGCTCTATATTTGTTACATCATTATGTGATTCCTCTCCAATTCGGTATATCTCTCGGAGATTGCAATATAATGTTGTATCTATACAACATTATTGTGTATTATTAATACATGAAGTCACGTAAACTATACAATAGAATTGCTTTGCTCAGGCAGGAAAGAGCTGTCTCGCGCAAAGAACTGGCTGAGAATATTGGAGTTAACTTCCAGACTGTGGGATACCTGGAAAGAGGTGAATACAATCCGAGCCTGGATTTGACATTCAAGATAAGTGATTTTTTTGATCTGCCTATTGAATTTATATTCTCAACGAAACCATTCAAACCGTTGAGTCGGGAATTACTGGACCGCCAGAAAAAGGAGGGGTGATGTATGGAAGCGACGAATAAATTGCTGAAAGGCAAAAATGGAGTGATAATCAATTATGCAGGTCTGCTGGCAATAATAATCTGCTTTGTTGTCCTTGATCAAATTGGCTGGAATGCTGGTTTAATTGCCGGAATATTAATTACTCTGGTAATAACTGTTATCACCTATGTTAAGGTACACATTAAGTCAAATCTCTGGAAACTGACACATTCAAGGGCTGAGAAACTTGATGAAAGAGAAGTTCTAATCACTCATGAAGCATTAAGCTATTCTTACAGTATCTTCAGTGTGATTTGCTTATCGATTTTATTCTTGATTGTTCTCAGCCTTGATTCATCCTTCTCGGAGCGCTTGACTATAATCAGAAGTGCAGCAAAGATAATAGTGATTTGTATGATTTACTTTGCCCATACCCTTCCGTCATCAATTATTGCCTGGAAAGGGAACTATTCATAGCAGGTTATTCGAACGCTTGAGGATATTCGAAGGGTAAGATTATCACAAAGTTAAAATATATCACAATCTTGGCGATTACTGGCATTTCATACCATCTTTTCAGGGTAATAATTGCTATTTTTAATCCCGATGCTCATCGAAATATTGTTCAAAGCACCGATATGACCCATTATATCTTCTTTTTTTGCTATATACTTAGCACACTGGTAATTGCTTACTTTTTCTATAGTTTTTATAAATCAATTGATAAATACACTTTGAATAAACTTATCGGAGCATCTGTTGCATGTTTTGCTTCTTACCTGCTTGTTGCATTTACTTCACTGTCGTCATTCATCCTGAGCAAAGCTGGAATTAGTTTTCATTCCGGATTTACCCAATCATTTTTCGTATTCACAGCTGCTTTTCTTGTTGTTTCCCAGCTTGCGTTCTTCATTATTTTTCGTAAATTTTATCCTAGGGAAAACAGTTTTCTAAAACATGCTTCTACACTGGCGATTATTGGTATCTGCCTGTTATCAATTTCTGTTTTCTTACCACTAAATCAAAAAATATCGCCCGGCAATTTCCTCGAATTAACTGATAAGAATATCTTGAGTTCAATTCATCTAATAACTCTTTTTGCATACGGTTCACTTTTAACATTTTTTATTGCGTTTTATAAACATTTGACTGACAGGTAATCCTGCATACCAGATCCTATAACGGATATATGCCCGCTTGCTATTTATTAATGTAACTATAAAAAAATAATATGAGTATGTGACAGGGCAATAGCTTGGGTACTTGATTCTTTTGAGTATATTTAATATATTAGTTTAGCTGATCAGAGACAATCACCCCGAATTTAATCTCTGGATCAAAGAACGAATAACACATTTGCATCCCCTACTGTAATATCTTAACGGTATTATGTCTTTGTGTGATATATAGAAGTGAACATAGTTTTAATCAACTATTTTCTCGTGCAAAGTCGCAAGGACTGAAACTGAGGATGAGATGATACGTCCACTTAAAATTCTTTTTACAGCGTTACTATTCTCAAGCTGCGTCCAAGTTCTCAATGCGCAACCGAGAACGAAATGGTTCTTTACTGATTATATGTATCTTTCTGATCAGGAAATGACTCTTTTCAATGAAATTCTTTGGTTCTGGACTGCTGATAGTCTCGATGGTGATATTCACAGCAATAGTACTATTGCTATTGCTGGTAATTTTCGTTTTTACGGGGTTATTTCAACTTCACAAGACCGCTTCCGCCAAGGTGCCGGATACAATCCCTATTTTGCATATCCCCCAATTTTCAACTATCCTGAGATTCCTTTCCACCGCTTAAATGATGTTTTAGATCTATACGAAGATTACGCCAGGGATAACGAAACATTTTTCGGTGCTGAGGATAACTTGCAGGGACGGCTAACCGGTACTGAAAACGGTTGGAATCTTGAGCGATGGGCTAACGGAATACCTTATGATTCATCGAGGTTGGATCATACAGTTAACATACCTTATACAAATGACTGGCAGGTTATTTTTCATGACGGTTCTCTTCAATTAAGAGGAAAAAATATCACCGGAAAAACTAAAATAGCTTCCACGGAAAATATTAAACTGATTGATAACATACTGGTTGGAGATGCAGATACGTCTGACTGGTATGTCCCTACGGACAGCAGAAACTTTGTCAGCATATACTGTGATGGGAAAGTTGTGATTGCGGATAACTATGCTAATGGAAGAGGTAACGGTTTATATGATGGTGGAATAAACGATCATAGCCGTAAACATATTATAATCACTGCTGCGATCCAAGCGATGGATGAATCATTTACCTTTGAACATCAGAATGATGATTGGAGTACGTATATTTGGTGTGATCGGGATGGTGAACATGCAGGAGAACATGACGAGCGAGGTAATATCTACCTTTATGGTTCCTTGGTTCAAAAAAGACGCGGATTTATGCATCGGACTAATTGCGGAGGAACGGGATATGCCAAGCGATATAAATATGATCCACGCTGGTATCAGAATCCACCCCTCGGTATTCCATCTTTTGTAGAAGAGAACAGTGAAGTCGTCTGGGAAGATACTATCATTGTAGTTAATTGGCATTTTCATGAACCAAGTTGGACAGATCTTGTTATCGGACCGGGGACAACTATCTATTTCGATGATGAGAGGAGATTCAACCTCGAAAGCATTCCTCAATTGTCCATTAGCGGAGAAGTTGACAACCCTGTCCGACTGGAAGTCAGGGATAATGTGAACATTGGAATATTTAATGAATCGGTTGACACCACCTGGAATCATTTCAGCGACGATGATACTTGGGAAAATGTTGAAATTATAATGAACGGAGGAGATCTGGTCTGTGCTTCGATGCTTGAAAATGTTAATATTACAGCAGATAGCGCTGTCAATATAATCCAGAGGAGAGGAGCAGATACAGAAATTGCCGGTCTTAGAAATTGCGAATTACAGGGCAAGTTCAAGATTGAATCCGATGTTGAAGGTATAACTTCCTATGTAGTTGAAAACTGTAAATTAAATGGGGATTTCAGGATCAATTCGAATGACCATGATGTTGAGATGGATGTCAAACGGTCAATAGTAGAGGGTAGGTTAAGTCTTTCAAATCCGGCTCATGTGATCAACTGTGTTTTCTATTCCGATGAACCTGAATCAATTCTCCTGATCACACATGGAATTTCGGAGGTAAAGAACAGCTTTTTTCATAGTACAGGTGATGATATTTATGCCTTGGTAGGTTCACAACAAACGTCCGTAACCTATAGTGGAAGCGTGGATGGAATGTATATGGTCGGCAATGTTGATAATGGCGATGGCTTTTTTACGGCTGATCCCAGGTTTGTTAACGCGGAAGAGAGTAACTTTCATCTGCAGGAGAACAGTCCGCTAATTGACGCAGGAGATCCAGATTCACCACGTGATCCTGACGGGACAATCGCTGATGTTGGAGTGTATCCGTATTATCAAGATATCCTGGGAGTGAAGAATATTGATATTAATAAAATCTTTCCGTCAGAATTTAAAGTTGCAGGTCCATTTCCTAATCCTTTCAATTTAACAAGTAGTATAAATGTTGAATTGCCTGAGCTTTCAAATATTTCAATCGATTTATTCAACCTGATAGGACAACATGTTAGCCGGTTGCATGTCCTGGAATATGAGGCAGGGAGCCATGATATCATTTTGGATTTTAATGATGTCGCTACCGGGATGTACCTGGTGAAAGTATCCACATCAGTAGAAACAAGGATTGTAAAAGCGGTATTAATAAAATGATGTGAGTCAGAATCAATAATTCTCTAAATGAGTATATTATTTGTAACCAGAGAAATCGAATTGATGGATGCTGCTATAGATTGAGAAATAATCTTTCCCACTGCTGAATAATATTTTGTGCATCGAATTTTGATTTCACAAGCTGATAACCGGTCATTCCAAATTTGAGTCTTGCTCTTTCAGGCATATTCCATATTTGATTCATTACTTCAGCCAATAATTTGATATTAGACTTTTCAACAATCAATCCACTTTCTCCATGCAGAACAATCTCTGAAACTCCCTCAGCATTTGTTGCTGCTACAGGGAGTGATGCTGCATGAGCTTCAAGTAATACATTTGGAAAGCCTTCCGAGGTAGAGGAAAGAACGAATGCGTCTGCCGTGCAAAGCAATTCGGGGATATCGTCCCTTTTACCGAGAAACTTAACCTTGTTTTCTAATCCAAGCTTATCAGCAGTATTTTCAAGTTCATTTCGTAGAGGTCCTTCCCCGGCAATTAATAATCTTGCATTGGAAGCAACTGACAGGTGCTGTTTGAAAGAATGTAAGAGAGTATTATGATCCTTTTTCGGCTCCAACCGCGTGACATTCAGCCAGACAAAATCGTTTTCTTCAATTTTAAGTTGGTTGTGTAATGCTCTTTTTGCATTGGCCTTTCGGTCATATTTCTCTATCCGAATTCCATTCGGGATAACGGTTAGTCGTGATTTCTTGACCATCCTTTGCGCAACAACAATTTCAGCGAGTGAATGGGAAGGTACTACACACATATCGCTCAGATGGTCTGTTAATCCAACAATCAGTTCCCTGGCTTTGGTTCTGACTCTTCCAACCCCCCAGTATTTCTCACCATATCTTTCTCCCCTGATCGAACAGATTATTCTCGGTACGCCTGTTAATCTCCCTGTTATCCTGCCGAGTAATATTGCGTGGAACATAAAACAAAGGAGGATATGTGGCTGGAATGATTTCAGCAGTTTAATCATTCTAAAGAACATACGGAGATCAGGCATACCCCGGGGAATGTCAAGGCTTATTACATCAACACCGGCATCGGATAATTCTGTTAGAAATTCGATCGGCGGGATTATTGAAACAAGCATTACTTTCCAGCCTGTCTCTTTTAATCCCACTGCCAATTGAACAAGCTGCTTTTCAGCGCCACCCTTGTTTAATCCTGATATTAACATACAGATACGTTTAGATGAGCTCTGCACTATCTTTCCTGTTTCTTGATGCTTTCATGTTCAAATCCCTTCGGGGAAGGGTTCAATTACACATAATAAATTGCATTTAACTAACACTATATGCTATGTAATTATGATATTTATTGAGTCAGTTTTAACTTCAAGCGTTGGATTACTCTGGTCAAGAGTTCACGGCTTCCAAGAATATTAAGAATAAGCGCGACAGATAATCCGCCCAATGCAGCGAGCATAACCCTCACCAGCAGAAATGTAGTTCCATGCCACGAGGAAGTAATAATTAATACCAGGCACCACCCGCCAACTGCAATACACGTTTTTATCGTATCCCACAGGGGCAGGGGAATGGGGAATATTCTTGTTCCAACAATTATAGTGATAATCAGCGCAAGAAAATATGAGATAGATCCAGCATAAACAACGCCCATCACACCAATTACGGGTATCCATATCAGATTCAAAATAATATTTAAAATAACCGGTCCAACCATTACCCAGATCTGAACAACAGTTCTCTCTCCGAGTTGAAAAGCATAATTAAAATAGAATGTTCTTATTCCCGACAGGAATATTGCAGCAGCAGCCCAGGGAATCAGCATGGCTCCAGTTTTCCGGAAAGATTCACCAAGCATCAGGTTAGCAAATTCTGTTGGGAGCAGCACGAATGTCAGGGTTGTGGCAAGTGAAATGCCGAATATAACAATAAAATATTCATGGAGTTGTGATTTTGCTTTCTCGATACCCTCTGATTCGAGAGCCTTGACTATCAGTGGGTATCCTGCCAGGTTAATGACAGCCATCAATGCGACAAGTGCTCGATAAACCAGGTCATACCCGGCGCCAAATAGCCCGGCAGCCTCCGGTCCGGACAGTAACCCAAGCATTAATTTCCCTGATGCATTTATGACAAAAGCCAATGCTATACCTATTCCCAATGGCAAGCCAAAACGATATAATTTTATTATCAGCTCTCTATTATATCTCAGCGGATTTGATCCGCGCCATAATCTATAATTTAGCAGTAATGTAGGAAGAATACGCCCAAGCATATACCCTGTCAATAATCCCGCTGCACCCCATCCCAGCTTCACAAATACAATGGCGAACAGGAACGAAAAAACTGCTCGTAATATGTCCAGTAGTCCAAAGCGAAACGGCAATAAGGCGGCGCGGACTCGCTGCAAGTTCAGTTCGAACCAGCCATTAGCTGCGAAATACAGGAATCCAATAAAAAACAGGGGAAGAGGGACAGTTTCATAATAAAAGGCACATCCCAAAGCAGTGGCAATCAAAGCTGCGATCAAGGCAGTCAGGTATGTTGCAAATATTGTCGAATAAAAAACGTTTGTTTTTGACTCATATTCAGCAGCGTATCGCATTAATGACAGGTAAAGCCATTGCACCAGGAAAGCATCCATCAGGTCTGCTGCGCCAATCAGCAGTACAAAAATACCGTATTCTTCCGGAAGCATTATCCTTGTGAATACAGCAAGAGATACGATACTTACTATTGCGGGGATTATTCTTGCACCGAGGTAAATTGTACTGTGTTTTATTAATAGCATTCAATAATATCCTGATTATTTCCTGGCTTTGATATAGACAAATTTCTTGATGATTTAGATTTTTCGATTATTATATTCTTAATATCAGCTACTACCGATCTCGGTAAGCAAATCATCTAAAATAGCATCTTGTGGATATAGTTGTTCTTCTATCCAATCAAGATTCTTGTCCCAATGTCCGGGGCAATTATAGACAGCATCTGCAGAAAAAGCATAACTGATTTCCAGGAGGACAGGATCATCTTGTGGATCGTGAATAAAATCGAAAGCCAGGCTCTGAGTTTTTAATTTACTGGCAATATCAAAGGCAATTTCAATACATCTTTTGCTCACATTGTTCGGGGTGTAATCCAACTCTCCGCTTCCTGATGCTCTCCAGTCATTTGATCGAACTCGACGGCAGAACCCAAATGCACGATTACCGATAATTGTAATTCTTGTATCATGCTTGTTGCCGGGGATGAAATCCTGAATGTAAAAGTATCCTCTTTCCCTCGGGGACAGATCTCTTTGTGTTTTCAGGTTTTTCAATCCCGTAGGGATTTTTTTCAGGAAATTTAACGTACCTCCCGGACTGATCATTTTCCTGAGTTTTACTTTCACATCACCAAGAGCGCGCTCAACCGGGACAAATCCTTCTCCAAATGCTTTCATGCAAAACTGTTCAGCCTCACGGGCATCGTGTATTTTCCAGACCTGATTTGAGCCTGCTCCTTTTCTCAGCTTAAAAACTTTTGGGAAATGAGCATTTTGTATCCATTCCAAGGTATCATTCTTGTTGAAAAATACCCTTGTTTTCACAAGAGGTGCTCCAATCGCCTCAAGCAGGAATTTCTGAGCGACCTTGTCATCATAGTGCCAGCATGTGGCGGTATTTGGAAAAACGCAAACTCCCGTTGCTTCCAGCGCAGCAAGGATTGATCCGGCGAATAATGTCTCATGCGGGAAACGATATACCCAGTGCCATAGAAATCCATCTATATCCTGGATATCGTCAATAATATTGGTATTTAAAGCATTTACCTGTTTGAACGGAATTTTTCTTTGAAGACAGGTTTCCATCCATCTATCCGAGAAACTTCCGCCCCTATGATGTATTGCGAGTTTTAGTTTTGCAGTATTCATAATTGTATTTCAGATATGTTGAGTGACAACATTAATCTATTGAAGATTATCACTTGTCACTTTCTCTTATAACACTGTTTTCAGCAAGTATTCCTCGTGCGGCTAATCCTAATCCAAGAATTAATCCAACAGTCAGCCCGTTTTTTCCGTCACCCAGGTGGCATTGTGTCAGGGAGAAGACAGCAAATCCTGCGAGGCTGATAAGAGCGCCAAGGTATATATCCCTGAAAAATGTTTTTTCAGTCCATTTCTTCAGGTCCCGAATCCCCTGCAAGAAAAGGAGGAACAAAACACTGTACCAGGCGATAAACCCGGGAAGTCCGGTTGTAGCCCATATCTGCATTGGATCGCTATGAGCACTCGATTTTGACCACCAGTCCCTTTCAGGCAGGTAATCATCCACGTGTCTTCCCCAGTTGCCCGGTCCAACGCCGAGAAGCAGGTGATCTTTCCCCATTTCCCAAGCGGCATTCCAATAATAGAGACGATCTGTTTCACGATTGGTCTTGAAATGAATTGTTTTATCTACCTGATCACGAAAGTCATTTGAAAATATTGCGAGTAGGGAGACTATCACTATACCGCTAAGAATAAATCCCAATGCCGTTTTCCAGCTTCTTGCGAGAAAGAAAACAAACAAACCTGCACCGATACCCATCCACGGACTGCGCTTCAAGAGAAGAACGACTGAAAGAAGAATGATTATCAGGGCGATCCAGCGCAAAACAGCCTGCTTTCCTTTTGATTTCCAGACAATCGGAATACAAAACAGGAAAATCATCATTTGAATTGCAGCATATACCATTTTCATTTCACGAAAACCGGTAGCTCCATACATTTGCAAATCAGCAATTTCTTTTATGGGGTTCAACCTCTGCCCATAAACCGGATCAATTCCTGAGAATGTCTGGAAGATGCCATATAGTCCACCAATTACACCGGCGATGAGCAGTGCAGAAAATCCAGATTTCAGAATTTTTTTATTACGGCAGAGGTGCTGGACAGCGAGCAGTCCGGTAAAAGGTAAAGCGTAATAACGAAAAATCATACTTGTTGATCTTGATGGATCATCGCTGAACAGGGCAGAAATTAATTGTAATATAAATACTGCAGCGAGAGGATAAATCGCCGGATGTATTTTTGGGATTGGGATAAGATGTTTTTTTATAGTGTATAATGCAATTAAACCACCAATTGCAGCAAAAACCTGTGCGAAGAATATTCCGGCTTCAAGACTGATTGCAAATGCAAAAAACCAACCAATTATGATTGTTTGTAGAGAAGGTGTAGCGGTATATTTCTGCATCAAAGATTTCTCAGCATTAATTATAAGTCCGCAGGTTTACTTGCGAAAGACGGAAAGTACGAAAGTATCTACGGTAGTGAAACAAGCACCTTGAAGAAATGGTTATCAATAAATAGATTGGTTTCACTAAAACACGAAGTTTTTTATTTTGGATATACATCGGAGTTGATCATGAATACTTATTGCCGTTTTTTTTTATTCCTCATTTTATTATTCGCTTTTGTTCCTTTCATTGCCCAGGCAGCGCCGGGTGATATCGTCTCATCAATACCAGCTCCATGCACCATGCCAACAGGTTTGGCATTTGATGGGAACCTTCTCTGGGTTGCGGACCGTTTGACTGACACTTTATACGCCGTTGATCCAGTTTCAGGCAGTGTTTCTAAAAAACTTCCTGCCCCAGGATTTGTTCCCACCGGGTTGGCATGGGATGGTCAACATCTCTGGTGCGTGGATCGTGAGGATGCGCGGATTTACCAGCTTGACGTTAATACAGGAATCACCCTGAAAAGTATTGAAAGCCCGACTGCAAGCCCGCAGGGAATCACCTGGGACGGCGAGTTTCTCTGGCTGGCGGATGGGGGTGAAAGTGTAATATGCAAGATTTCTCCCGATGATGGCACTGCTATACTTCGTTATCCTGAACCTGACCAGGCAGCAACCGGTTTGACCTGGTGGAATGGACAGGTCTGGTGCGCCGACCGGAAAAGCGACCGGATTTACCTCTTCGATCCGCAATATGAAGAGGTGGTTTTCGGGTTGGACTCACCCGGTAAGTATCCTCGCGGGCTGACAACGGACGGCAATACGCTATGGAACGTGGATTACCAGGATGACAAAATATATCAACTGGTGATCGAAGACGATGAAAATGTTAAACTGAAGGATCAGAAAACTCTAAACATGCTCTTGAGCTATGAGTTTCGTAATTATGGTCCCGGCGAAGTTCCAAGCCTTGATGTTTATATCGCAGTTCCAAACGATCTTCCAAATCAGAAATTACTTGGTAAAGTTAATTTCAACCCTGATCCCACGGATATAATTAAAGATCAATGGAAACAACGTATTGCTCATTTCGCCCTGAAAGATCTTCAGCTTGCTCAGCGACAAGTTATAACGATGGAAACGGAAGCCGAACTCGCTACGGCACAGACCTTTGTTTTTCCCAATAAAGTTGGATCGCTCGATGATATTCCCGGTAAAATCAAAGAGCTTTACCTAACGGATGAGGACAAATACAGCATCAATGATCCAATAATACAGGATGCGATTAAAAATGCAATTGGTGAAGAAACAAATCCTTACTGGATGATGCGGAAAATTCATAAATATATCCGTGACCGTCTTCACTATGAATTGTCCGGCGGATGGAACACTGCGCCAAGAGTGCTCGAGAGAGGCAACGGTTCATGCAGCGAATACACTTTCGTTTTCATCTCAATGTGCAGAGCGGCAGGAATACCGGCTCGTTATGTCGGGGCGGTGGTAGTACGTGGAGATGACGCTTCCACCGATGAGTATTTCCACCGTTGGAGCCAGGTCTATTTGCCCGGATACGGCTGGATTCATGTCGATCCCCAGGGAGGCGACAAAACCAGGCCTTCCGACATTGCCGGATCGATAGGAAACATCAGCAACAGGTTTCTTATAACTACAGTTGGCGGTGGCGCTTCCAGGTATCTTGACTGGAATTACAATTACAATGAAAAATGGACTGGGAAAGGACCGGTTAAAATTCACTCTGAAGCGATTGGAGAGTGGAGTCCGGTTGAAGAAAAGCGAAATGATAAAGAGTAGATCCCTTTCGTTGAAAGGGATTTCAGACGTATGCTATAACTTTTCCTCGTTGAAATGGATCTGATTATAATCCTCTGGTTCTAATATCAAATCCCTTTCAACGAAAGGGATCTACTTTGGATTTACGCTTCGTTCGAGACTTCGTTTGCTTAGGCGGTAAATTATTTAGTGAAAGTCTCCTAGAGCATTCAGGTTTGAAAGAAGCAATTATTTGGAGATATTACATAATTCTTGTTCTTTACGGTTAATTTATTGTGTATTTTCAATAGTCTATACTGGAATACACTGGTCAACCAATTCAGGAGGGAAAGATCGTGAATATAGTAAGAATATTAAGGCATTGGGCGCCGATACCCTCTGCCTTTTTTTTATTGGTATCCGCTGGATTTGCACAGGTCGAATTTACGGAACACAACATCACTGACGAAATGGACGGGAACGCCTGTTATGTGTTTGCAGTAGATCTGGATCAAGATGGCGATATTGACGTGCTCGGTGCTGAACGTCACGATTCCATGAGATGGTTCGAGAATGACGGGGAAGAGGAATTTACTGAGCATATTATCGACAATACGTATAATGGCGGTTATTGCATTATCGCCCACGATCTTGACCAGGACGGTGACCTGGACATACTTGGTACAGCACGGTATGGAGGTGATGTTACCTGGTGGGAAAATGATGGTGACGAGAACTTCACAGAGAATACTCTCGACCGGGAGCATGGCGCACATTCTATTCATGTAGCGGACATCGATGGTGACGATGACTTCGATGTGATTGCAGGAGCATGGTACACATTTGCCATCAGTTGGTGGGAAAACGATGGAGACCAGGATAACTGGACACAACACACGATCATAGATAACAATACCCCTTCCTATACCTATCAATCCATCGATTTGGACGATGACGGCGACCTCGATGTATTCGGAGCTTCGCAGGACAATGGTGAATTATCATGGTTTGAAAATGATGGCGACGGCGATTTCACTGAGAACGTGATTTCAGATAGTCTTGATGGAGCATGGTGGGGATATGGCGTTGATATGGATGACGATGGCGATCTTGATGTGTTGGGAGCAGGGTTATACAGCGGCGTAGTTTGGTTTGAGAATGATGGGAATCTGGATTTCACCGAACACTCGGTTTCTGAAGATGATTCACTCCGATCTCGTATTGCTCACCCGGTTGACATAGACTGGGATGGTGACCTTGACATAGTCGGTCTGGGAGACAACTCGATGATTTGGTGGGAAAACGATGGAAACCTGGAATTTACCGAACATGTTATTGCAGATAGCTTCATGAGTGCGCACGGGGCCCATTATGCTGATGTTGATGGAGACTTCGATATGGATATACTCGGTTCGTCATACACTGGCGGTGAAATCACATGGTGGGAAAGCAATCTTGATCCCGAACCCAACGCAAGTGTTGAAGGAACGGTCACCGATTCAGAAACCGGAGATGAGATTGAAGATGCTATCGTTCGCACAATCTTTGGACAGGATACAACTGATGAAAATGGTGATTATTTTTTCGAAACAATCTCGGGCGAAAATCGAGAAGTTACTATTGATAGAGACCATTATTATGAATTTCGCGACGAGATTGATGTCAGTGTGGGCGAAAACTTCTTTGACTTCGAGATTATTCCTTTAGCCACATTGACAGGAATTATATCTGATTCTGAAACTGAAGAAGTAATCGAAGGCGCAATCATTACATGGAAAAATCATACCGACATTACTGACGCTGAAGGGAATTACTCGCTGATTGATATTGAAGCCGGTGTGGATACCTTGCTCATTGAGGCAGAGGGATACTTTGATTATGAGGACGATGAATATGAGATAGAGGATGGTGATAATGAAGAAAACTTTGCCATCGACATCCTCTCCGGGGACCTGACTGGAATTGTAATGGATGAAATTACAGAAGAGCTGCTCTTCGGAGCAACTGTTACTGTGATTGATCCGGAAACAGGTGAAACATACCGTGAGGTTCAAACTGACGACGCAGGAGAATATACAGCGCCTTCGCTTCATGATGGGGTCAGGTATCTGGTCTTTGCAGTATTGGAGGGATATGCGCAATCAGATACCGAGGAAGTTCTAATTCGCTGGGATCGTGATAACGAGCAGGATTTTGAATTAACACCAATCTTTGAGCGTGGTATCGCACAATTGCAAACTGAACAAGACCTTGAAACATGGGTGAGTACCACCGGAATTGTCACACAGGGAACAAACACCACCGATACGGAACATACAGACATTTACATCCAGGATGATACAAACTGGGGAATCCAGATCTGGGGCAGCGATCCATGGGATCCTGAGAATGACATCAACAGAGGTGATGAAATCATTGTCACCGGTTTCCTCGTCGAAGTGGATGAAATTACCCGGATAACTCAATTCGAAATTGAAGTAATCGATAATGACAATCCCATGCCGGAGCCATTAGTGGAATCTACCGGGGATATGTCTCAACTCAACCAGCGTGAAGGTACCTGGGGTCAAATCAGCGGACAGATTAACCGTGATCCTCCCGGTGAGGATGACTATTCACTTATCGTTGATGATGGCAGCGGTCAGTGCGAAGTGCGAATCATCGAAAACATTGGTATCGACATGTCAGAGTTCTCCGCTAACGATTGGGGAACATTTACCGGCGTTATCGGTCTTTCCCGCCAGGGATTGCGAATTATTCCAAATATACAGGAAGACGTTGAACGGATTAATATCGATCCCCCGAGAAATCTGCGCCTGGAATATGAAATAGTTCCAGGAGATATACAAAGTCTAGTTGTGACATTAACCTGGGAGCATGACCGCCCGGATAATTTCTTGAGGTTCAAGATTTATCGTGACGGGGAACATATAGACAATACTACCGAGACAAGCTATATCGATACTCTGGTTGATCCCAATCCTGGTGAATATGCCTGCTATACTTATACATATGGTGTTTCTGCTGTCTATGAGGAAGGCGAGACTGAAGACGTAGAGGTTGATTTGGTATTCGATGTAACAACAGTCATCGAGCGTCCATATTCCGGCATCCCGACAGATTGGGCGCTCGAAGCGGTATATCCCAACCCGTTTAATCCCGAACTAACCGTAATTGTTGCTCTGCCTGAGCTGTCAAAACTGAATGTGAGAATATTCAACATCCTTGGAGAACAGGTTGCATTATTGTCAGACGAGAATTTGCCCCCCGGATACAAAAAATTCACTTTCGATGCAGCAAATCTGACAAGCGGCATTTACTTCATCCACGCTAATGTTCCGGGCAAGATGGATAAGGTGAGGAAGGTTGTATTGATCAGATAATGAGAGGTAGCAGGGAATGAGTAAAATACTACTTAAATGTAGCCTTTTACCCTTTGTTGCAATTGTAATGCTTTGGATTGGCAATTCATTAGCACAGGACAGTCTGAATGTCAGGATTGTAGGGATTACTGACCTGAACTGGAGCTATGTCTCTCAAGTAGCCATTCAAGGAGATTATGCCTACCTGGCAACAGGTTCAACAGGTCTTAAAGTGCTCGATATTTCCGATCCGGAATCTGTATTTCTTGTTAAGAGTTTTCGTTCTGGAACCCTGATTCGTAATTTGGCTCTTAATGACGATTACTTGTTCCTTTCGTGCGGAGCGCCAGCAGGGTCGGATTCAAACGACTATATCTGTGTAGTCGATATCTCTGATCCATTTGATCCTGTTGATACAGGAAGGATTGAAGTTTTCGGCAGGGTTGAGATTATAAGTTATTATAATAATTACGTTTACCTTGCCGAAGAATATCCCGATTATCTTGATTCATTAGTCATTATTAATCCAGACAATCCGGAAGGTCCTTCCTTTACTGCAGCGATTAACATTGAAGGATCAATAAAAGATATTGTCTTCTTCAATAATCATGCGTTCATCGCAGCACGTGAATTATACGTAGTAAGTCTCTTAAATCCGTCCCAGCCTGAGTTCGTAGCAACTTACAATTACCAGGGGACTCAAAAGCTGATGGACTTGCAATTTGTCGATCAGGAAGTGTACCTGGTTTTTAATGATGATATCAGTTTTCGCTGGATAGATATCACAGATCCTGAAAATCCCCGTGGCAGGCATAGAGAGCTTTTAATAGATAGCCCCGGCTCAGCTCTGGTAAACGGTAATGTTGTATATATATATAACAGTCGTGAAGATAGTATCTATATATTCAATATATTGGATATATATAACCCGCGCCTTTTAGGAACATATTCTGAGGACAGGTATTACTTGGATATAGTTATATCCGGCGATTTTGCTTATGTAGCTTGCAGCAATTATGGCTTGAGCATTCTTGACATTTACGACTCTTCTCGTATAGAGGAAATAAGATTATTGGGAGTTAAAGGTTCTCCAAGAGATATCGCTGTTTCAGGAAATTATGCGTATGTCGCAAATGGATCCGGAGGAGTGCAAGTTTTCGATGTGTCCGATCCGTCTTTTCCCGCCTGCACCGGTGAATTCCTATACCCTTATAATCATCAGATTGAACAAATTGATAACATTAGCGTCATTCCAGTTGGCAACCTGTTGTATGTCTCTGACAAATGTCATGGAATTTCGGTACTCGATATTACAGACCATTGGGATCTACAGGAAGTTGGATGGGATGATCTGCTTCCATTTTGTTCTGGCATCGAAATATCAGGTGATTACGCCTATCGGATTCACGATTTGGAAGCCGGCAACCTAAGTGACATGTATGTCATCGATATTTCAGATTCGTCAAATCTTGTCACAGTCAGTGATTATAATGATTTATACATGCCCAAGGATATAAAGATTTCAGATACCTATGCGTATGTTGCCAGTTACCGGGAAGGCTTGCAGGTTCTCGATATTTCCGATCCGTTAAATCCATTTGAAGCAGGACGATGTGAGCATGGATGGGGCGCTGAAAAAGTTGCAATTGACGGCGACTTTGCCTATCTCGTAATCGACGATACCGGATTTAAGATTATAGATATATCCGAACCTGAAAATCCGGTCGAAATCGGATCTTATTTAACAGAATTCAATGAAAATGACATTGCGGCTCAGGGCGACTATGTTTATGTAACGCATTATACTTCTAACGACAATGAGCCGGGTCTGGTTATCTACGATGTATCTGACCCAACCGATCCTGATGAAGCCGGCTCCTATCCACTGGATCGGGGAGTTGTTTCAGGTACTTTTCCAAGTCTTATTATCCAGGACAGTCTTCTCTATGTTGCAGACGGTATCTATCTCAAGATTCTAAGGTTTGATCCGAATATGCTGTCATCTGCTGATTATGCTAATATTAAACCTGCTGGTTTTTCAATATCTTCAGTTTATCCGAATCCGTTTAACTCTCTATCGACAATCAAGTTCGCTTTACCAAATTTATCAGAAATAAGCATTTCTGCTTTCAACTCTTTAGGTCAACAAGTCGCAATACTCGCCACTGGCAGATACAGCGCTGGAAATCAAGATGTTGTCTTTAATGCATCAGAGCTTTCCAGTGGAATATACTTCATCCATGCCAGTGTTCCGGGAAAGATGGATGATGTTAAGAAGGTCGTTCTTGTTCGATAAACATTCAAGGAAAAAGAAAATGAGACACGTATCATTCATCATTATCTTTACAGTAATCACCAACATTCAAGTATCTGCCCATCAGGATACGTTGTGGACCAGGACTTTTGGGGGAGTTGAGAATGATTATGGTCACAGCATTCAACATACAGATGATGGAGGATATATTATTGTAGGACAAACATGGTCATTCGGTGTAGGCGAAAGAAATGTATGGTTGATAAAGATAGATTCGACCGGAATTGAAGAATGGACACAGACTTTTGGCGGAATTTATCGAGACGTTGGCGCGGATGTCCAACAGACCATCGATGGTGGGTATATAATTACTGGATATACTGTATCTTACGGTGCAGGTCAATATGATGTTTGGCTAATAAAAACAGATTCAGACGGCGAGGAAGAATGGAACCAAACGTTCGGAGGAACGGATTATGATGAAGGTCGCAGTGTTCAACAGACTAATGATAGTGGTTATATCATTGCTGGATACACTGAATCTTTCAGTGCGGTAGCGAGTGACGTTTGGTTAATTAAAACAGATTCATGCGGCAATGAATTATGGAACCAGACATTTGGCGGAGTTGCATATCATCGTGGTTACAGTGTCCAACAGACAAATGATAGTGGATACATTATTTCGGGAGAAACCCGATCGATCAACGCCGGTCAAAGCGATATCTGGCTGATAAAAACTGATTCAACTGGTGAGGAGGAATGGAACCAGACATTTGGCGGAGAAGATAGCTATGAATATGGTTACTGTGTTAAACAGACAATTGACGATGGATATATAATTACTGGATTCATCAATGCTCGCGGGGCTGTTAACGACTACGCCTGGCTTATAAAAACAGATTCAGAAGGTGAAGAAGAATGGAACCAGACTTTGGGGGGAGGTGCAGGTGATGCATGCTTTGACGTGCTGCAGACCACTGATGGTGGATATATAATAACTGGAGACACCGAGTCTTTCGGTGCCGGGGAACATGATTTGTGGCTGATTAAGACTGATTCTACCGGAAATCAAGAATGGATCCAAATTTTTGGCGGAATTGCTGATGATTATGGGAACAGTATCCAGCTTACAAATAATGGAGGCTATGTAGTTTTAGGTGGTACCTCTTCTTACGGTGCCGGTGATTATGATGTTTGGTTGATCTGCCATGATGGGAATGTGCAGCCTTCAGTATTCACATTAATTATACCTTTTCATGAAGCAGTTCTTGAACTTGAAGAACCCTTCGAGGTTAACTTTGCATGGGAAGCATCAGTCGATCCTGACCAGGGTGATTCAGTGCTTTATGACCTCCAGATACATGCCATTATGGATGACCTGGACAGTACGATATACTTTGCAGCACAAACCGACACCCACTTCATCATGACAATAGATGAAGACCTGGGACTGGAGTACTGGGACAGACCCATCGTTATTGACTGGCATGTCGATGCTATCTCAGGTGATGATACAACAAATTGCATTCAGGATTTCACATTCCAGGTCTCGCCACATTCAGAAATGAGGGAAGGTGCAGAGAGTGGCATTCCGACCATATTCGAAATAGTTGAAGTACACCCCAATCCCTTCAATCCCAGCACAACAATACGACTTGGTCTGCCATACGGTTCTGAAATCAATGTTTCCGTTTATAATACAGTCGGTCAACAAATTGCACAATTAGCTGCGGGCAGCTATAACGCCGGGTATCATAATATCATATTCGATGCTTCAGAGCTTTCCAGCGGCATTTACTTCGTCCACGCTACTGTACCAGGAAAGATGAATGAAATACGTAAGATTGTGCTGATGAAGTGATAACTATAAGTTATTGATATCTAAATTTCTAACTTTGACAATAGAGGTTAAACGATGAAGATAGGTATTGTTAGATTTTGTCTCCCAGTTTACGCAACGATATCACTTACAGCTTCGACATCCTTTGCGCAAATCGAATTTACCCAACACACTATAGCGCAAAATTTCGTCAGCGCCCACGAAGTTCATGCGATTGATATGGACGGTGATAATGACATTGATGTTATTGGTGCAGCATACACCGATGATGATATTACATGGTGGGAGAACAACGGAAACCAGGTTTTCACCGAGCATCTGATCGAGGGAAACTTTGACGGTGCGAGGTCTGTTCATGCGGCAGATATAGATGGTGACGGCGATATCGACTTCTTTGCGGCGGCGAGGAATGCCAACGATGTTGCATGGTGGGAAAATGACGGAGACCAGGACTTCACACAGCATACGATTGAGGGAAATTTCGACGGTGCGGCTTTTCTGCGGTCGGTTGATATGGATGGTGATGATGATATTGATGTGGTTAGTGCCGCCGTTGATGTGGGTGATGTACTATGGTGGGAGAATGACGGCGACCAGGACTTTACAGAACACACAGTTACTGATGATTTCGATTACCCAGTTGCCCTTGATATTGCTGACGTGGATAGCGATGGCGATATCGATGTCCTCGCTGCCGGGCAAAGGGCAAACTCAATAACATGGTGGGAAAACGACGGGGACGAGGACTTCACAGAGCATAACATTATAGACGATTTCGAAGGCGCATATTCGGTGTATGCAGTTGATGTCGATGATGACGGAGATATGGATGTAATCGGTACTGCGCTCCTGGATGACGAAGTTGCCTGGTGGGAGAATGATGGGGATGAAGATTTCACCATGCATCTGATTGCGGACGAGATTGACGGCGCCAGGTATGTAGTCGCTGCTGACCTGGATTTAGACGGTGACATGGATTTGACAGTAGCAGCAGCATATGCCAATGAGATATTATGGTGGGAAAACAACGGAGACCAGGAATTCACCGAGCATCTGGTAATTGAAAATTACACAGGTGCTTCCTCGGTCTATGTGGCAGATGTTGACTTGGACGGTGATATTGATATCCTGGGAACTGCGAGTGGTGGAAACTTTGTGTCGTGGTGGGAAAACGATCTTGATCCCGAGCCGGATGCAACCCTCGCAGGAACTGTGACGGACGGTGAGAACGGTGATCCTGTCGAAGATGCGATAGTCCGCGCCGGTGTGGTCCGTGACACGACTGATGCAAACGGGAACTATTTCATTGATAATGTCTTGTCGGGCGAACGGACGGTAATTGTCACACACCCTGAATATTCACGACACATTGAAGAGATAGAAATTGAAGTGGGTGAGAATACCCTAAACATGGAATTATTCCCCCTCTCCACTGTTTCCGGAACAGTCACTGATATTGACAATGGCGATGCCATCGAAGACGCCGAAATTCGTTTCCATACCGATGAAACAACCACTGACGAAAACGGCGAATGGGAACTCCCTCCCCAGGAACAAGGCGAACACCGCGTAGTTATCAACGCCGACCACTACTATGTTTTCAATGAACAAGTGGAGGTGGAACCAGGGGAAAACTTCTTCGAATTCGAGCTGATCCCTCTTGCTACGATAAGCGGAACCATTACCGATTCCGAAACGGAAGCGGCTGTTGAGGATGCTGACATTGTTTTCGGAGATTTTCTCTACACGGCAATTTCTGACGAAAACGGGGATTATTCTATCGAGGACGTTGAAGCCGGGGAATACGAGGTAACTATCACCACAGATGGTTATTTCGAGTTTACAGATGATATCGAGGTCGAAGAACGAGAAAACGAGATAGATTTTTCGATTGATATCCTGTCGGGAGATTTGACAGGTATAGTATCAGATGCTTTGACGCAGGAGCTTCTCTTTGAAGCAACAGTCACTGTGATTGATCCGGAAACAGGCGAAATTTATCGTGAAGCCCTGACTGACGAGGACGGAGAGTACACTGCTGAGGCGCTTCATGACGGGATCAGGTACCTGGTTTTCGCAGAATTGGAGAGATATGCGCGATCAGATACCGAAGAAGTTCTGATCAGTTGGGATCGTGATAATGAGCAGGATTTTTTGCTGACGCCAATTTATGAATGGACGATACAACAAATACAGGTGGGAGCGTGGGGAGACTGGGTAAGCACTACAGGTATAGTTACCCAGGGAACGAACGTGACCGACACCGAACATACGAGTATCTATATACAGGATAACTCCGACTGGGGGATACTGATTTATGATGATGCACCCTGGGAAGAGGACGACATCATGCGGGGTGATGATGTGTCTGTCATTGGTTTTGTGGAAGAAGGTAATGATATCACCCAGATTACTCAATTCGAGATCGAAGTCATCAGTAATGATAATGATTTACCAGATCCATTGGAAGAATCTACCGGCGATATGAGTGGGAATTCGCAACGTGAGGGTACCTGGGGTCAAATCACCGGACAAATCAACCGTGATCCACCCGAAGATGGTGATTATTCCCTGATCGTGGATGATGGGAGTGGTCAGTGCGAAGTACGAATCATCGAAACAACCGGCATCGACCTGTCTGAGTTCTCCGCTAACGATTGGGGAACATTTACCGGTGTTATCGGTCTTTCCCGCCAGGGACTGCGAATTATTCCGAACATGGATGAAGACGTTGCACGTATAGCCATCGACCCGCCGACAGACCTGACAGCAGATCAGGAGGTGATACAGGGAGATACACTTCAACTTGAAGTAACATTGTCATGGGCGCATGACCATCTCGATGACTGGCTTCGTTTCAAGATCTACCGTGATGACGAACATATCGGAAACACCCAGGAATTGTCTTGGACTGAGATCCATGTTGACCCGAATCCCGGTGAGTACGAAAGCTATTCCTGGATATACTCTGTAACAGCAGTATATGATGAAGGTGAATCGGAACATTCAAACGAGGTTGAAGTGGTCTGGGATATTACTTCCGTCAATGAACGTCCCTACAGCGGTATCCCGACAGAATGGGCGCTGGAGGCGGTATATCCTAATCCGTTTAATCCAGAATTATCTATAATAATTGCCTTGCCCGAGCAGTCGGAACTGAATGTACGAATATTCAATATCCTCGGAGAACAGGTAGTGGTAATAGCTGACGAAATTTTACTGCCAGGATATAAAAATTTCACCTTCAATGCTTCAAATCTTTCCAGTGGAATTTATTTGATCCATGCAAATGTGCCGGGCAAGATGGATGAGGTGAGGAAGGTTGTGTTAATGAGGTAGGCGCGGGTCTCCGAACCGGGCATTTTGTGGTCAATATTTGCGCGAATCTTTGAACCGCGAATTTTGTGGTTAATATGTGCGCGGTTCGGAGACCCGCGCCTACCTTGATAGATTAAATTGATATGCACTAACGGGAGGCAAAGATGAGGTATCAATTCTTAAATATCGTTATCGCAGGATTAGCTGTAATTGCGATAATTACTGCCGGTTCAGCCCAGGAAGATTTCCGTACCTGGGAACCGGGAAATGGTGTAGCTGTTCGGCAGGGGTACCATATTGGGTGGGAGGACCACTACTATTATCGTCCTCATTTTCAACAAACCGCCACAGACGCAGAGGGAAATCTCTGTATTGTCTGGTCTGATTCTCGCGCCGGTGATAATGATATTTATGCCCAGATAATAACAGCGGAAAATGGTGCAGCCTGGGATGAAGGTGGTTTGCTGCTGGCAAATGGATACACACGCCAGGAGGATCCACATATTATGGCTACAAGTGACGACGGTTGGATACTGACTTGGGTGGACTATCGTTTTGATGTGGATTTTGATGATTTGGGCGATATATGGATGCAAAAATTCAATTCTGATGGCGAACCGCAGTGGCAGTACCGGGAAGAGCCCATGAGTTGGGGAATACCAATTGCTCGTGTGCAGCGAAAACAAATCGCAGTCCAGACATTCAGTGACGGTGAGGGAGGCGGAATTGCTGTATGGGCGGATGCACGTAACGGTTCAGCCGACATCTATTGCCAGCGTGTCGATTCCAACGGGGAAGCGCCTGAAGGATGGACTGATTTTGCCATCTATGATACTACTTATGGCACCCAGCAGCTTGGAAATCTAATGGTTGCAGGCGGACCCGAAGCCCAGGGTACACTTGAAGGTGGTTATACTGCTGACACAGATGGCGCCGGTGGAATCTTCGTTGGTTGGAGAGATACGAGAGACCCGCATAATCAAAATCTCTATGCCCAGCGTGTAAGTTTTGACGGTGACCTGATGTGGGATCCGGAACATCCTGATTCAGCTCACGGAACCCGTGGACTGCCAATTTGTCTCGAGGATCAAGAACAGTATGGACTGCAACTCTGCCCGGACGGCGAAGGTGGCGCTTTTTTTGCTTGGCAAGATTTTCGAGACGATTTCAATGGTGATATTTTCGGTCAGCGAGTTGATGCCAACGGTAACATCCTCTGGACTGAGGATGGTGATAGTATAGTTGTCGCTGAAGCTTCCCAACAGAAACTCCAAATTATCAACAGCTCCCCCGGCGAAGCAATTATACTCTGGGAAGACCAGAGAGAAGATTTCTACACCTCCGATCTCCGAATGCAGAAACTCAGTGGTGATGATGGACTGGAACTCAATTGGGGTGAAGTAGGTCAGGAAACAGATGGCTTGGTACTTTCCGATGCTGATGATAATCAAATGAATGTACGCCTTGTTCCGGATGAAGCAGGAGGCGCCGTGATTTGCTGGCAGGACGAAAGGCATGATGAATACCCAAACCAGGATATCTATGCTAATCGTATTAATTCCGATGGTGAAAAACTCTGGGATGAAGGAAATGGGATCGTTGTTTGTGATGCAGCGCTCGAGCAGAAAGAAAACAATGTTCAAGTTATGGACGATGCAGCGGGTGTTGTCTGGCTTGATTATCGACTCGGATTCTCCGGGCTGTATTATCAAAAATTTGATATGATTAACGGCGAAGAATTGGAAACAAATAATGGTGAAATGATAGTCCAGGGTTTTGATTATAATGCATATAGAGCGCATTTGATGCTTGACGGAACTGATATTTACCTGGGTTATGATGACTACCGTTTAGGAGCATGGGGGAAATACTGCTACCTGCATAAGTTAAATCTTGATACCGGTGAGAATCTCTGGCCTGAAGATGGCATTACTGTGACACCCGGATATCCATTTGATGATGATACCGTTAGAGTCAGAATGGATTCCGTTGTTTACGCAGTGAATAATGATGGTGAAATATTTTCTGCCTGGAATGATACTCGTAATAGTTATTATTACGTGGTTGCAGCCCAAAAATTCGACTCAGATGGAAATATTCTGTGGGGTAACCGTGGTTCTGTCGTTGCACCACCCGAGGGTGAGTATGGACACCGTGATCAACACAGACCAAAAATTCTCCCGGCAGAAGATGGTGGATTATATGTAGCTTTCCACAAATACACAGATAGTTTTTATCAGAATATCCTGATCCAGCTACTTGATTCCGATGGAGAACCGCTGTGGACAGACAATGATCATAATGCTGTTGAAGTGACAGATACATTACGTGATCATTACCTTGAGGGAATAAAATATTTTGATGATGGCTCTATTCTTGTTGTGTTTAACAGAACAGTAACACCACGTAATTACGACATACTTGCACAAAGAATCAGCGAAGACGGTGAATTTCTATGGGATGAACCGTTAGCGATATGCATCTGTGACAGCAGCAGACAATGGAAGGCAAAACTAACGAATGTTCATGATGGCATACTGATAGCATGGGAAGATGAGCGACGCGTTTGGCCTATAAGAGATATATATGGTCAGATAATCAATCCGGATGGAACCGTTCGCTGGGAAGAGAATGGACTTCAATTAACTGCCATGGATAATCAACAACAACATATATCATTGGGAATCCGTGAAGACAATGCGTGGACTTTTTGGCTTGCCTGGCAAGACTGGCGTGATCCACAAAATCCTGATATTTATGTCCAGCGATTTGATCTTGAAGGGGAAGCTCTGTTTGAACCCGCAACTGGTATAAGGCTTGGAATCCAGGATAATGATATAGATCAAGAGCACCCGAGGGTAGTTGTTGGGAATGAACAGGACGCATACATCGTCTGGGAACAAGGGAGAGGTTATTCAGTTGATTTGCTATATACACATCTTGACAGTGACGGTGAACCGATCTCCCAGGCATATAGCGGAAATGGTTTAGTACTTTGTGATGCCTACCATAAACAGATAAAACCGGTAATAACCAGTGACCGTGAAGGTGGATTCATAGCCGCCTGGGAAGATTTAAGATCTACTGATGATAATGATGCTTATTATGGGAATTTTCATTATAGCATATATGCTCAACGTGTAAATGATGGTTTGGTGGGATTAAATGGACGTCAACAATCCTCTCTGCCTCAATTGAAATTAAATCCGGCGTATCCAAATCCATTCAATCCGACAGCAAGAATCAGCTTTGAAGTCCCTGTAAGATCGAGTGTGCAATTGACTGTATATGATATTCTTGGTCGTGAGGTTGCTGAACTGGTGAACAGACAGCTTGAATCAGGTAAACATGAAGTTGTCTGGAATGGTTGTGATGCAGCAGATAATCCTGTTTCATCCGGCACATACTTTTACCGGCTTGAAGCAGATGGAGTAGAAATCGTAAGAAAAGCGATTTTAATTAAGTAGGCGCGGGTCTCCGAACCGCGCATTCGCGAGCTGCGCAATTACCAACAGTGCGGTCATGCGCAACTTATGCCTGGTTCGGAGACCCAGACCTACTTCATAATGTTTGCAGAGTTAATTGGATAGTTGTTATCCTGTTTATCCTTGATATCCTTACATCCTGTGAATTAGTTACTGCAATAAAAAACATTTACAGGATATAAGGATGGTTAGGATGTTAAGGATAAAAGAGAGTAAAAGAAGAGAAAAAGATGAAGAGAGTAATCGCAGTTTTTCTGACCGGGAGTTTGATAGCGATACTGATCCCATTAGTACATGCCCAGATTGAATTCACAGAATATGAAGTAGGAGATGGATTCAGTGGGGCGTTCGCTTACCCAGTAGATATGGATGGTGATAACGACATTGATGTTATCGCCTCAGCCTCAACCGATGATGATGTCGCATGGTTCGAGAATGACGGTGACGGGAATTTTGAGGAACATACCATTACAGATTTTCTTGATGGTGCCAGGTTCGTTTTTGCGATTGATCTTGACGAGGATGATGACATTGATGTGATCACTGCCGGCGACCTTGCCTCCCGTATCGACTGGTGGGAAAACGATGGCGATATGGACTTCACACAAAACCTGATCCGCACCGGTCTTAACCGTCCGATCTGTGTTCATGCCGCCGATGTGGACAGCGATGGCGATATGGACGTGCTTTGTACCGCATATTTAAATAATTCCATCTTCTGGTACGAAAATGACGGCGATCAAGAATTTACCGAACACGTCATCGTTAACAATTTCACCGCACCCCATTATGTTTATGCCCATGATCTCGACCAGGATGACGACATGGATATCCTCGCCGCCGGAAATACTATAAATAGTGTTACCTGGTGGGAGAACAACGGGGAAGAGGTTTTCACCCAGCGCCTTATCGCTACCTTCACCGGACCTAAATCATTGCGTGTCTTCGACGTAAACCGGGACGGTAATCTCGATGTGCTCGCCGCGGGAATCAATACAGCATCTTGGTTCGAAAATGATGGCAACCAGTTATTTACAGAACATGTTGTCGCTGATGAATTAGGAGCGAACTGGTATGATGTACATGCAGCAGATCTTGACGAAGACGATGATATTGATATTATGACTGTGGCTTATGGTGACGATATAGCTACCTGGTGGGAAAATATTGGCGATGAAGAATTTGAAGAACACAGTCTTTCTGATAATATCGATGGCGCATTGACTGCTCATACAGTCGATATCGACAATGACGGTGATCTTGATATAGTCGTTTCAGCATACACAGGTGGATACATCTCATGGTTCGCCAACTCTATGTACAGTCCACCCGGCGAATTCGAACTTTTAAGCCCACGTAACAGGGCTGAAATCGACACTTCAGAATGCACTTTTTCCTGGGAAGCCTCGCCCAACCTTGAAATCGGGGATACAATTTTCTATGAACTATATCTCGATATCAGCGAAGATTTCGAAGAACCGCAAATCTACGATACAGGGACAGATACTATCTTTACAGTTGAGAATCTTGAAGACGACACCGAGTACTGGTGGAAAGTATTAGCATCCGATCTTGCCGGAAATACACGTTGGAGCGAAGATGCCTGGATGTTATCAATCTATGTCCCCCAGCCGCCACTCCCTTTCAACCTGATTTCGCCGGATAGTGGAGCTGTTGTGACTGATTATGACGTAGAACTGACCTGGAATTCAAGTATTGATCCCGACCCTGATGACGAAGTCGAATATGAACTTTATATATCTTTTGACCCGGAAGAGATGGGAACTCCGGAAGAACGTGCATTTGATGATACCACCTACACCTTTAACGCTCGAAGCCAGCGAGTCCATTACTGGACTGTACGAGCCATCGACGACAATACCGAGGGCACATGGGCAGACCAGGTCTGGAGTTTCAACATAGATATTCCCGAACCGCCTGAACATTTCAGTCTGTTAGCTCCGGAAGACGAAACTGTTATCCCCTGGGCGGATCCACTGCTGGTTACAACCGTCTGGCTCAGTTCTACAGATCCTGACCAAGGAGATGTTGTTGCATATAATCTTAAAATTACAGTCCATCTAAACGACACTTCAGAAGTTAACCTGGAATACAACGATCTTACTGACACCAGCTATACCATCAACATACCCGCCGATGCCGAGATAGAAAACTGGACAGAGAATATCCATGTAGTTTGGGAGGTGGAAGCTATTTCCGAACCTGACATAGTCCCCTGCAACCGGTCTTTTGAGTTCTACCTCGAACCGGAAGTTGATGTCGATGAATTTGATGAATCGAATATCCCGGCAAGGTACGAGATAGCGGAATTATTCCCCAATCCGTTTAATACAAGTATTAATATCAAAATTGGTTTACCAACAGAATCATTACTAAAATTGACTGTTTATAATATACTTGGTGAGTCGGCTTCCGTTATTACAGAGGATTCTTATCCTGCTGGATGGCAAGGTTTCACCTTTGATGCTTCAATTCTGACAAGCGGAATCTACTTCATCCACGCCAGCGTTCCGGGGAAGATGGATGAGGTTAGGAAAGTGGTGTTGATTAGATGATTATAAACAGGTTTAGATCACTCTGCCCGAACCTGACGTATTCAAAGCTGGCTTTTTAGTATTAATTCATGATGACTATAGGAATTCAATAGTGCTGTGTCTAAATTGTATTTAAACAATTTGTAACTTTCATTACCTGCTTTTATAACCACTGCAATTGTTGAGGGGATGAACCATGAAAACTGCTGTTATTTTTGTTTCACTATGTCTTGCCATCCTTTTTGTTTATCCTGTTCAAGTTGTTGCACAGATCGTGTTCTCCGAGCATACGATAGCACCTGATTTCGGCAGAGCTTTTTCTGTTTATGCTGCAGATATTGACGGCGACGGCGATATGGACGTGCTCGGAGCAGCTGGTACCGCTGATGACATTACCTGGTGGGAAAACGACGGCGAGCAGGACTTCACAGAGCATACAATAGCAGATAATTTTTTGGGTGCTTATAGTGTTTATGCTGCAGATATCGACAGCGATGACGATATGGACGTGCTCGGTGCAGGTACTGGCGTTGATGACATTACCTGGTGGGAAAACGACGGCGAGCAGGACTTCACAGAGCATACAATAGCACCTGATTTCGCCGATGCTTCTTCTGTTTATGCTGCAGATATTGACGGCGACGGGGATATGGACGTGCTCGGAGCAGCTTCTTCCCCGGGTCATGACATTACCTGGTGGGAAAACGACGGCGAGCAGGACTTCACAGAGCATACAATAGCAGATAATTTTTTGGGTGCAATCTCTGTATATGCTGTAGATATTGACGGTGACGGCGATATGGACGTGCTCGGAGGCGCAATGCACGAAGGTACTACCTGGTGGGAAAACGACGGCGATCAAGATTTTACAGAGCATACAGTGTCTGGTGATTTCTTCGTTACCTGGTCTGTACATGCTGCAGATATTGATGGAGACGACGATATGGACGTGATGGGAGCAGCTGTTGGCCTTGATGACATTACCTGGTGGGAAAACGACGGCGAGCAGGAATTCACCGAGCATATAATAGCACCTGATTTCGACGGTGCTATTTCTGTTTATGCTGCAGATATTGACGGCGACGGGGATATGGACGTGCTCGGAGCAGCTGGTGTCGCTGATGACATTACCTGGTGGGAATACGACGGGGAGCAGGACTTCACAGAGCATACCATAGCAGGTAATTTCGAAGGTGCTTGGTCTGTTTATGCCGCGGATGTTGACAACGACGGCGATATGGACGTTATAGGAGCCGCTGCTTGGGCTGATGACATTACCTGGTGGGAAAATCTCGGAACTCCTCCTGATGAATTTGAACTTGTTTCTCCTGAAGATGAAGAAACAGTTGAAGATGATACCGTAACCGTTTACTGGACATCATCTTCAGATGATAACGAATTTCAGTATGTCGTCGAATGGTCAATTTTTGAAGAATTCCCACAAGATTCGACAATAATTGAATCGACTAACGATACTTTCTTTGTTCTAACTGAAGTTCTCGAGTTGGATGAATTTCCGGATGATATCACCATTTACTGGCGCGTAAAAGCGATAGATGAAAGCGGTTTATACAGGTGGGCGAATGATGACGATGAAGGCTGGTCGTTCGATATTTGTATCCCTGAGCCACCTGCTCCATTTAATCTTATTTCACCTCCAGACGGATTTGAATTAATCAATAATAGTGATTTTCCCCTGGTTTTCAGGTGGGAATCGACCACTGATCCCGATCCCGGTGACAGTATCATCTATATTATATTTGAATTGTCAACTGATATTGAATTTATAGATAATGTTTACACTGTCGAAGCAGTTGATTCAGTATCCCTCGATAGCATTGAGATAGATTCATACTGGTGGCGTGTCAGGGTGTTTGACACATTTGACCTGTCAACTGTTTCGGAGGTGAGGTCTTTGTCAGTTACCTTACCTGTCGGAGAAAAATATACCACCGATATTCCTACGGAATATTCTATCGTATCCGCATATCCAAATCCGTTCAATCCACTGCTGTCGGTGGTTATCGCCATACCTGAAAAATCAGAACTATCTGTAAAAATTGTAAATATAATTGGCGAAGAAGTCGTTTCCCTGGCAAATGGTTCATACACACCTGGATACCATAAGTTCGCTTTTGATGCCGCCAAAATGTCCAGCGGTATCTACTTTATCCACGCTAATGTCCCAGGAAAAATGAATGAGGTCAGGAAGGTTGTGTTGATGAAGTGAAGATAATTGTTTATACTAATAATACATCAATCTCATAATATTAATTGTCCGAACAATTTTTAGGATCTTCTCGTTCATACATCATGAAAGGAAGCTGAGATGTCTCAACGTGTACTGTTATTGTTAATCCTTCCCCTGTTTCTATGTCATTTTGTAACTCTTGACGCTAACGCTGTTTACGTTCAAAATGCTGTCATCAGCCTGATAGAGAATGCTGCTCCTGATGATATTCTTCCCGTAATAGTAATCATGGCAGAACGTCCCGACATGGAGTTGTTAGAAGACGATTTGTCAGGATTGAGACGGCGCGACAAGAGAATTGTAGTCTGGGAATACCTGGAAGAACTGGCGAATGAGAGTCAGGCGGATGTACTGCGCTTCCTCGAATCAGAAAAGAGGAAGGGCAATGTTGACTTCTACCGGACAATCTATGTCGCTAACGGTATTGGGATTCATGCCAAAGCAAATGTAATCAAGCAATTGCTGAATCGTACAGACCTGAAATCTATCTTTGATGACCGGGAGCAGGACACAATCGAACCTGTACCGGAGTCAAATCGATGTCATCGAGAACTGGATGACGTCAGTTGGAGCGTGGATTTTGTGAACGCCCGGCGGGCTTGGGCGCAGGGCTATACCGGCGAGGGTGTGATATGCGCGGTTTTCGATACCGGGGTGCGTTATACCCATGAAGACCTGGAAGATCACATGTGGGATGGGGGAGATGAATACCCAAATCATGGATATGATTTTATTGGGAATGATAATGATCCTACGGACACTAACGGTCATGGAACCGCAGTCGCTGGTCATGTAGCTGGAGACGGCACGGTGAATGGTGATACAACAGGCGTAGCGCCTGATGCTACGATCATGGCAATAAACGCAGTCGGTTCTCGAACAGCCTTCTGGAGTGCCCTCGATTTTGTCCTCGAGCAGGGCGCTGATGTGATCTCTACATCACTTGCTTTTTACGGTGACAATACCGATCAGGATTTAAAATCGCAGTGGCGTGAAAACTTTGACATCATGAATGAAGCTGGGGTTATTACTGCAAAATCCGGAGGTAACCGTCGAGGAAGCGCAATTCCCTATCAGCAGGTATCTACTCCATCGGGTTCGCCTTCACCCTGGCGGCATCCTGATGAAATCGAAGAAGGTGGGCGTGGCGGCATTATAAGTTGTGGTGCAGTAGAAAGTGATTCCGGCTATGCCAATTATTCTTCTGATGGTCCCACCACCTGGGAAGACGCACCGGACTATAATGACTATATATGGAACGATGGCAATGATGTCGGAATGATATTCCCCGATGTCTCGGCTCCCGCCGGGAACGGATATACACTTAGTAATTCTTCAGACACCGGATTCAGGAACGATTTCAGCGGGACATCAATGGCAACACCACATGTCGCTGGTGTCATTACCCTGATGCTGTCCAAAAATATTGACCTTGAGCCCGAAGACGTTGATATGATTCTGCAGACAACCGCCTATGATCTTGGAGATGAAGGAAAAGATAATGATTATGGCGCCGGTCTTGTTCAGGCTGACGAAGCATTATTAGCTATTGACGAACCGGGTGAACCGGACGCGACTGTCAGCGGTATTATTTTCAACACTTTTACCGAAGAACCGGTTGAAGGAGCTATAATATATGTTGGCGTTCCAAGGGATACTACCGACGAGGATGGTTACTATGAGCTGAACAATGTCCATTCAGGTGATAAAACCGTCCGTATAAGGCGACCGCATTATTACTATTTCAGCGAGGAAATGACAATTGATCCCGGTGATAGCGAGATAGACTTTGAAATTACTCCATTAGCCACCTTGTCTGGAATAATCTATGATTCCGAAACTGAAGAACCAGTGGAGGGTGCAGTCATTGCCTGGAAGAGTTATTCCGACACGACAGATGCTATCGGCGCATACTCCCTGGTAGATATCAGGACTTCGACAGATACACTGATAATTGAAGCTGAACATTATTTCGATTACGAGGATAATGAGTACGAAATCCCCGACGGGTATAATGAAGAAGATTTCGCAATTGATGTGCTTTCCGGAGATCTTACGGGCACAGTGATCGATGAGTTCACTGAAGAGCCGCTTTTGGGCGCTTTGGTAACAGTAATTGATTCGCGAACAGGGTTATCGTACCGAGAGATTGAGACAATTGAAACAGGCGAATATTTGGCGCCTGCATTGCATGACGGAGTGAGATACCTGGTGGCTGTTACTTTAGACAGTTATGCCCCCTCTGACACTGAGCAGGTAAATATTCGCTGGAACCGTGAAAATACCCGCGACTTTGAGCTGATACCGATTTTCGAACGCAATATCGAGTACCTTCAGACAGAACAACCTCTTGAAACCTGGGTTTTAACTGCGGGGATAGTAACCCAGGGAAGCAATATCACCGATACAGCACATACCGATATTTATTTCCAGGATTCTACAGGATGGGGAATACAACTCTGGGATGAGGAACCGCGGGATACTGCGAATAATATTAATCGTGGCGATGAAATCAGTGTAACCGGATTCCTTGTTGATGAGAATGATATTACAAAGATTATCGAATTTGAACTGGAAGTAGTCGGTATCGGCAACCCAATGCCCGAACCAAGGACAGGTACGACTTTCGAAATGGCTCAGAATGACGAAAGGGAAGGAGCATGGGGACAGATAAGCGGTCAAATTAACAGGACTCCTCCCGGAGAAGGCAGGTATTCATTAATCGTGGACGACGGCAGCGGACAATGTGCGGTCCTGATTATTGATCATACAGGAATTGATTTAACAGGAATGGTGGAAGGTGACTGGGGATTATTTACCGGTGTTATTGGAGTATCAAGGCAGGGTGTCAGGATAATACCCAATATGCAGCAGGACATTGAACTTATTGAAATAAACCCGCCTACAGAGCTTACCGCTGAAACTACCGAGCAAGCTGATCCTGTCGGATTAGAAGTTACTTTAACCTGGATTCATGATAACAGTCTTGATGCATTCCGCAATTATGGTATTTTTCGTGACGGTGAATATATTGACCAAAGCCAGGATACAACCTGGTCAGAGGTATTGGAAGTGCCCGATGACTGGGGTGAATACAGTTGGACGTATTATGTTACTGCGGTTTATTATGAAGGTGAAACCGAAGCCTCCAACGAAGTCGAAGTGACCTGGTATTTTACCACGGTTTTCGAACGCCTCTGGTCGGGAATACCCACTGAGTGGGCGCTGGAAGCAATCTATCCGAACCCATTCAACCCGACATTATCGGCAGTGATTGCGCTGCCTGATCGCTCAGAGCTGCAGATAAGCATCTACAATATAGTAGGTCAGCAAGTTGCGGTACTCGCCAACGGTATTTATGAAGCCGGATACCAGAAGTTTGCCTATGACGGGATAAACATGACAAGCGGTATTTATTTTTTACACGCTACTGTGCCGGGGAAGTTGGATGAGGTAAGGAAGATTGTATTGATGAAATGAGGCGAGTTAAGTATTGATTTTTTAAGAGAAGAGTTGATATACTGGTTCTTGACGGTATTGCGTCATGTTTATTGCTAAAAGTCTGGTTATTCGATGTGTTAATGATAAAGTAAAATTATCAGAAACTTTGAGTCGATCAGCCAAAAAGAAAACAACAAACCGCAGAGAACACAAAGTATGCACTAAGATCACAAAGGCAATCTCCGTGCTCTTTGCGAATTCTTTGAGTACTTTGTGGTTTTTCTTTTTGGCGCTGCTGAACCTTAGATCGTTCAAGTATGTGTTTTATATTAACGAGGCAAAACTTTCAGAAATAATATAATTGTGGAATTGTCATTTCATCACAACAATTTTTTCTGTTTCATTTCGTGTTCCATTAATCTTTGCATTCAGGAAATATACTCCGCTTGGCAGGTTGTTGGAATTCAAACTGATTCTGTGTGAACCATGAGGATAATATCCTTTTGACAGTGTCAACGCCTTCTCGCCGACCAGATTAAAAACACTAATCTCCAGGAATGAGTTCAGGGGTAAATCAATTTCGATGTTTGTCGAGGAATTAGCTGGATTAGGATATATGCTTCGAATGATTACATTGGAAGGAAAGGGCGAATTAGTTTCTTCTACTCTATCTTCCCGACCAGCGACTCTACCATTGGGATATAACTTGAATAATCTAAGCTCTTGGTTACCATCATCATCATTTATCGTGAATGCTACGGCAGTAATGATAGATCCATCTTCAACCGGTTCAGCCCTGAACCGATCAGCAGAGTAGAAATATGCTGCATTGGTAATCTGGACAGGTTCATCCCATACACTCTCGCCATTTAAATTCAGATTGGAAGCAACTACATTATTATATCTTACTCTATGAGGAATATCGGGTGAAGGATTAAGATTTAATGCATACAGGTTATTCGATTCTTCTGGTAGAATAAGCAGCGGTTCGTAACGGCTATCAACTTCAATGAGAGTATCATAGACTGCATAAGTATCAACGAGTGCAAATTCTCCTTCTAAATTGATTTTAACAAATTTACACTCATCTGCCTGATAAGCACACTTTATATGAACGGTTAGCGCTATGGTTGAATCGGGCAATAGCACAGGAGGTGATACTCGCGATCTATTATATATTTGAACTATACCATCATCTTGCCATGAGGGAACTTGATCCAGAGTCCATCTTCGTATGTTTAAATATCTGTGATCATAAAGACGCGTGAGAACAATACCTCCTACTGGATCTACATTAATATAGTGAGGAGGCGCATAGTTCCGCCCAGGAACCCTTATAGGTCTGTGCCACAGCATAACACCACCAGCGGAAATATGTTGAATGTTCATCCTATCTTCATCAGGGTGATCCTTCCATACAATGAACAATCCTCCTTCTTCGTCAGGAGAGCAGGAAGCATAAGCTGACTGACTATGATAATCATCCATGTTTGGATGTGTGTTAACCTTATTTGTGCCATCAGCATTAATTCCACAAACTCTTAAACCATCACTTGCGTAATAAATCCATAATCCTCCAACACCATCGGGGACAGTCCAAGGCCATGGATCTGAATATGGTAAATGATACTCTTCGCGAAATCCTCCAACTTCCATTCCAGGGGGATCCCATTCAGTGTTTCCTTCAATATCATATATCTGGTAATATAGCTGATAATTAGTTGAATAGATTAAGGCGAGTTCATTGCCACCGTTTGCAGTGCATCCTATAATAGGTCGTGTAAAGACATAGAAGGTATCAACAGGTAGATTAATTGGTTCATTGAAGGAGCGGAATCCGTCTTCATCAAAAAACTGAAGTTTAGCATCCCACCTTGTCTGCCAGGCAATCCAGAATCCTCCAGTTGAAACCGATATAATCTGCCAATTATAAATTCTGCTGTTTTCTTCCAGTAGGACGCCATCTGATTCCCATTGCGCATGTGTTAATACAGGTAAAACAATCAAGAAAATAATGGTCGGTATGGTAATACTAAAATTATTAGTGTTTATGCAAAATAGAATTCTCCCGATTGTCCTCAATGAAAACATGAAACTATTAAACCATCTATTGGAAATCATGAGAAAACTCCATAAATTTTAGTTCGGTTGATTATAAGGAATTATACTCAAAGCAGTTTAAATCAGGTATATAAAAACTACTAAATCTTTTTAGTTAAAACAATACACTATAGTTAAACAAACTGATTGTATTTCGCTCATTTCTTTCGGAAATAGTATTTATTCTTTCGGAGATCAAGGTGAAAATCATCTGTACGTTAATACTTCTTTTAACAACGAGTATCTGTTGTTATGGTCTTGACAGCCTGGATATCAGCCTTGTTGATCTCTATCCTGTTGGCTGGGATGATGTTGGTAGAATTACTATTTCTGGAGATTATGCTTTCCTTGCCTCGCGACGAACCGGCGCACAAATCATCGATATCGAAAATCCCGAAAATCTTCAGTCTATCAGTTCAATCTACTCGCCTTATTGTATGGACATCGCAGTTCTTGATACCATCGTATGCATCGCCGACAGTTTATCCGGAATTATCATTGTTGACATTTCCGAACCCGAATGTCCGGATGTAATTTCAAGAGTTGCGACCAATGGCGAAGCCCAGGGAGTGATTATTGATTATCCGTTTATTTTTGTGGCGGATGGCACTGAGGGAATTTGCATAATCGATATTACTGATATACAAAATCCATATATATACAGTTCGCTTGATACTGATGGAAATTCGAGAGCTATTGCCCGTTATTACTCAACAATAATCGTAGCAGATGGCGAAGGCGGTTTGTGTGCAATTAACGCAACAGAGCCAGAACATTTACTTGAGATAGATGTTATAGATCTCGATGCGAACAATGCGGTAGATGTGGATGTGGAAGGAGGTCTGGCGGTTGTCGCTGCTGATTCTGGTGGAACCCGGATTGTCGATATTTCAAATCCCTCAAATATGGTCGAGTTAGGCACTGACATTTATCCAGGCGAAAATACAAGATATGTAGATGCCATTCCGGGACACGTGTGGGCGACATATCGACAGCAAAGAATCTTCAGGAAAATTGATACAAGCGATCCATATAATCCTGTTCCCATTGGATTATGTGAACTGGATAGACTTCGTAATAACAATGTAAGAGCGTCTGCTTATCCGGCAGATATTTTCATTAGAGATAATATTATATTCTTGGGCTGTGGATGGTTAGGATTAGCTACTTTTGAGATACCTGTCAATCAATCCAGTGATTATACAGGAGTAATTTCAAGTCCAAATAGACTTCATAGAATCACTGCCTCTGAGGATTACATTGCTGCGGTCGATAGACGTTACTATCGAGACTGGATGCTTTTCGCTCGTAAGAATGAAAATGATATAAATCAGAATTTTCATTTAACATCTATGGACATTACTGATATCGTATTAGTTGATAATTACTTGTTTGTTCTTCATGCGCCTGATGAGTATGCCTATGGTAATCAGAATTCTAATTCATCACAGGTAATTGATATTGAAAATCCTTCTAACCCTATCTTACATGATAACTTTTCAGATGGATCTAGACTCATAGTTCAAGGTACTAATCTATTCCTCATTTATGATTTATGGACTGGTAATAACTGGTACTCATATGATGCTGGATTAATTCAAATAGACATAAGTAATCCTGACCTTATTCAGCAATTGGAAGAATTTGAATTACCTGGTCACGCTTCTGCATACAATTTATGTGCATCTGAAAATTATGTTTGTGTATCAGGTTATTATTCAGATGATACGACGGAACCCCAAGTGTCAGAACCTCGAATATGCCTGTTTGAAATAGAGGAGAATGGGATTGCGGCGCGACGAGGCTATGTTGTTGTACCGACAATAGTTGATGCTATTCAGGTAAAAGATGAAGCGCTTTATACAGGAATGCAAAACAATGATCATTTATTTGTGTATGATATATCAAATCCTGATAGCAGCGCACTCGTTGACAGCCTGGGACAAGGCAGTGGAATTATCGAGATGGATTCTTATGAAGATTATCTATATATCCTGTTAGCAAATGGCAGAATTGTTATTTATGACATTTCAAGTCCCTTCGAGCCGGTTGAAACGGCTTATCATTCATCATACAGCCGCCCCAACGATATTTCAGTAGTAGATGGCTGGATATATACTGCTGAAAACGCTTTCATCGGTATTTACGAAGGTCCTGATGCATTAGGTATTAAACCATCAGTAAAAGTTCAGCCTCTCAAATATTCGCTTTCCCAGGTATATCCAAATCCGTTTAATTCCACAACCCAGGTTCATTTCAGCCTGGCACAAATAAGCAGGATCAAGATTTCAGTTTACGATATACTTGGACGAGAAGTGGTACAGTTGGTCAATCACCAGTTAAGCGCCGGAGATCATTCCGTTCAATTCGACGGTTCAAAACTTCCCAGTGGTATCTACTTCATCCATGCCAGTGTGTCGGGAAAGATGGATGAGGTGCGGAAGGTTGTATTATTACGATGAATATCCGTGTAAAGCAATTAGCTGGACTGATAATCATTTTCAACATCGTTGGATTATGCTATCCTAAAGATAGCTTGAATGTGACTCGCTTATCTGAAAAAATATATGGCTGGCGTTGGCCAGTAAGTGTTGCTGTCCAACAGCCCTTTGCCTATTTGGCAACAGAACAGTCAGGTTTATTCATCCTCGACCTTAGCAATCCCTCGTCACCAATTATTGTCAATCGTTTAACTTTTGAAGAAAGCGTCGCCCAGGTTGATGCTAATGATTCCCTGGCATTTTTATTAGTTCGAAATACAACTCTAAAGATTCTTGATATTTCCAATCCATACGAGCTTGAGGTTATTGGCGAAATGGAAGATAGTTTTCCAGGTTCATGGTTTGTGAGAATGGATGAATACCTGATAGCATTCAAGACAGGCTCATCTTCCAACTCAGATACAGAAATATCAGTTGTCGATTTCAGTGATCCAACGGCGCCTGAGGTGATTGGGCAAACAACTATTCAGGGAGGTAAATACAGCTTCGCGGTACATGGTAATTATCTGTATGTTGCTACATGGAGCTGGTATATGCACGTTGAGAAAGAAGTGCTTCATGTAATAGATATTGCAGATCCCTACAATCCTCACCAAGTGGTAGCTTATAATCATCTGGGAAATGTTTCTAACATGACTGTGAATGGAGATTATCTCTATGTCCCCACTGCTGAAGATTTGAAGATTTTCAATATCGTGAATCCCACTGTTTTAGATTTAGAAACCGAGACCGAGCATGGTGGTTTAGGACAAATTGTAATCGATAACAATCTCCTATATTCCTTTGGGAGAGTTGGATTTAATATCCTGAATTTAACAGATCCGATTAATCCTGAACCTCTTGCCGAGCCACTTCGCAACCTTGACTTGGGTTCCAGATTAGCCAAATTCAAAGTGTCAGATGGTCTGGTTGTCGCTCCTTTAGGGAGCGAAGGCTTAAGAATAATTGATGCCTCAAATCCCGAAGAACCAAAATTATCAATAGAGATGGATTTATGGCTTAGCAGAAGTGATATCCAGGTAGTAAATGATGTATCTATTCTTCTTTGTCATAATGATTCCTGGAGGGATGCATTGGGATTTGTCGATATTTCGAATCCAGTAAACCCAGAAGTCCTATATTATCAAAGGTCGCAGGAACATGAAGGATCATACCTAGATTATGATTTAACCGATGAAAAGATGTTTTCAGTTCAAACATTCTTGAGAGATGTTGAAGGAAGAGATGTTGAAGGATATGAATTTGTAATCCGTGATATATCCAATCCCACTTCACCAGAGGTAATATCCGCAAGCACTCTTCTGGAGTCACCAAATAATAGTGATAGTGCAAAAATTGTGGTTGATTACCCATACGCATATATAGGTTTAAGAGGGACAGATTGGAGCAGTGATAAATCTGGATTCTTTTTATATGTGATAGATGTTCAAGATCCTATTTCGCCACAATTTATATCCACCAAAATATTTGGAAATGAGATTAGGGGATCATTTCGAGATATGGAGATGTATGAAGGAACTATTTTTGCGACACTCAGATCACTTTATCAGGGGGTAGGTTTTGTCGCTATTGATGTCTCTAATCCTGATAGACCTGAATTAATATATTCTGATACCATAAGGGTAAAGGAAATATTAGAGATAGATTATAACAATCACAGGCTTTATCGGGGTAGATTTGATCATGTTTTAATGTATAAACTGAAAAATGGATTCTTACCAACGAATGTTACGTCGATTCCGATTACAGATCTGCGAAATTTCAAGGTTATGAACAATATGCTTCACGTGATTAAGGATAGAGTACGGCAATACTCGTCGCTGAAGAGTTATAATATTTACGATGTTACTAATCCAAAATATATAAGAGAGGTTGCACATTATGAATTGAATAGAGAGAGTTACTCGCTAAATATTACAGATGACATTACAATTTTGGCAAGTGATTATCTTTTCTCAACCTATAAGATTGATTATGATCAAATTGAAATAGAACAACTACCATATTATTTTAGAATTACACATGCATATCCTAATCCATTCAATCAGATTTTGAACATAGGTATTGATCTTCCTGCTGATTCTGATCTTGATATCCGCATTTACAATATTCTGGGAAAAGTAGTCGCATCTGTTGCAAACGATTACTTCTCTGCCGGGAGTTGGAATTTCTCATTTAATCCGGATGGATTTTCAAGTGGAGTATATTTTGTCGTTGCAAGAATGCAAAACGAGATGGATGCGGTTAGGAAAATTGTACTAATCAAATGAGAATTAATATATAGAAAAAAGAAATATCCAAGAAAGAATTTATATTGATTATTTCATCAGTTGAACTCATTCTTCAAGGAGGACATAGATGCGGAATTCAAAAAGTTTTATTCTTTTTGTGATGGTTCTGACACTTGTTGTTCAAGCGGCACATAACATCGCAATAGGTCAGATTGATTTCACGGAACACACGGTTTCAGCAGATTTTAATGGCGCTCATCATGTATTTGCCATTGACGTTGATAGTGATGGCGATAATGATGTGTTGAGTGCCGGTTATGACGGTAACCGGATTTCATGGTTTGAGAATACTGATAACCAGGTCTTCATTGAGCGTAACATAAGCGCCAATTTCGGTGGAGCAATCGGAGTTTATGCAATTGATCTGGACCAGGATGATGATATAGACGTCCTTGGATCATCACTTGTCGCAGACGACATCACCTGGTGGGAGAATGATGGTGATGAAGATTTTACTGAGCATACCATTGCCGGTGAATTCGATGGAAACAGGAGCATATTTGCTATCGATGTTGATAGTGACGGTGATATAGACGTACTTGGCGCCGCCACAGGGGGAGACGAGGTGACCTGGTGGGAGAATAATGGTCAGCAGGAATTTGAGGAACATACGATAGACGATTTCTTCGATGGCGCCATAAACATTTTTGCCGTAGATGTGGATGGTGATAATGATGTTGATGTCCTTAGCGCGGGTTTTACAGCCGCGGAAATCACATGGTGGGAAAACGACGGTGAGGAGGATTTCACCGAACATACGATTGCTGAGGATTATGCACAGGCGATAGGACTTTATGCTACGGATGTGGATGGGGATGATGATATTGATGTTCTTGGTACCTCTC
This sequence comes from Candidatus Electryonea clarkiae, assembly GCA_030765455.1. Classification (GTDB taxonomy): domain Bacteria; phylum Electryoneota; class Electryoneia; order Electryoneales; family Electryoneaceae; genus Electryonea; species Electryonea clarkiae. The sequence goes on from JAVCCM010000021.1 coordinate 65,699, forward strand.
AAAGCGGTAACGAGGTAACCTGGTGGGAAAATGACGGCGAGCAACCACCGGAATTCGATGAGCATGTTATTTCAGATGAATTTACCGGAGCCTATGCAGTCTATGCGACTGATATGGACCTGGACGGAGATATGGATGTTCTCGGCGCTGCGTACGGCGATGATGCAATCACCTGGTGGGAAAATGACGGTGCCCAGCCACCAGATTTTACCGAACATACGATCACGGCAAATTTTGATGGAGCACGCAGCGTTTACGCCATAGACATCGACGGTGACGGCGATATGGATGTTCTTGGTGCAGCGCGTAATCCTGATGATGTTCTCTGGTGGGAAAGCGATCTCGATCCAGTTCCGGATGCTACCCTGGAAGGAACTGTTACAGACGGTGAGAACGGTGATGCTGTGGAAGATGCGATAGTTCGCGCTGGTGCAGTCCGTGACACGACTGATGCAAATGGGAACTATTTTATTGATGATGTTTTGTCGGGTGAACGGACTGTAATTGTCACACACCCGGATTATTCCCGACACATTGAAGAGATTGAAATTGAAGAGGGTGAGAATACTCTTGATATGGAATTATTCCCCCTTTCCACCGTATCCGGAACAGTTACAGATATTGACACCGGCGATCCTATCGAAGATGCCGAAATCCGTTTCGGTAATGATGAAATACACACTGACGAAAACGGTGACTGGGAAGCCCCGCCACAGGAGCAGGGAGAACGCTTCGTAGTTATCAGCGCCGACCATTATTACGTTTTCAGTGAACAGGTCGAGGTAGAACCGGGTGAAAACTTTTTCGAGTTCGAACTGATTCCCCTCGCGACTATCTCCGGAACCATTACCGATTCCGAAACTGAAGCGGCTGTCGAGGATGCGGAAATTGTTTTCGGTGATTTTCTCTACACTGCAACTTCTGACGAAAACGGTGATTATTCTATCGAGGACGTTGAAGCCGGGGAATACGCTGTAACGATAACCGCTGAGGGTTATTTTGAGTTCACGGATGATATCGAGGTTGAAGAACGGGAAAACGAGATAGATTTTTCGATTGATATCCTGTCGGGAGATTTGACAGGAGTTGTATCAGACGAGATAACCGAGGAGCTACTCTTTGAAGTAACGGTCACGGTGATTGATCCGGAAACAGGCGAAATTTATCGTGAAGCCTTGACTGATGAGGACGGCGAGTACACTGCTGAGGCGCTTCATGAAGGAATCAGGTACCTGGTTTTTGCAGAATTAGAGGGATATGCGCGATCAGATACCGAGGAAGTTCTTATCCGTTCGGATCGCGACAACGAGCAGGATTTCGAACTTACACCAATATTTGAAAGAGGCATCGCTCAACTGCAAACCGAGCAGGACCTCGAAACCTGGGTGAGCACCACCGGAATTGTCACACAGGGGACAAACACCACAGATACGGAACACACCGATATCTACATTCAGGACGATACAGGCTGGGGAATCCAGGTATGGGATGATGATCCCTGGGATCCTGAAAATAATATCAACCGTGGAGATGCTGTCAATGTCACCGGATACCTTGTTGAAGTGGATGAAATTACCCGTATCACCAGCTTCGAATTGGAGGTGACAGGCAATGATAACCCTCTACCTGAGCCACTGATTGAATCCACGGGAGATATGTCTCAACTTAACCAGCGTGAGGGTACATGGGGTCAGATCGCCGGACAGATCAACCGTGATCCTCCTGAAGAAGGTGATTATTCATTGATCGTGGATGACGGCAGCGGTCAATGCGAAGTGCGAATCATCGAAAACAGCAGGATTGATTTGTCGGAGTTCTCCGCAGACGATTGGGGTACTTTTGCAGGCGTCATAGGTCTTTCCCGCCAGGGGTTGCGAATAATTCCTAATATGCTGGAAGATGTTGATTGGATTCCCATCGAACCGCCATATAATCTCGAGTACCAAGCTGAAGTTTTAGAAATAAACGATGTTTATTACGCGCTGATATTTCTTGAATGGTCGCATGACCATTTAGACGAGTGGAACAGTTTTAACATCTATCGTGACGGAGAACGGATCGGAAATACCACAGAAAATTCTTGGGTCGATTCGATAGAAATTGATATTGATTCCTTATATCAATGGGAATTCGGTGTGACAGCTGTTTATAATGAAGTTGAAACCGAACCTGTATTAATATACGTCTTCAATAGGGGTGCGGTTGGAGATCAACTCTATTCCGGTATACCTACAGAATGGGCGCTTGAAGCGGTTTATCCCAATCCGTTTAATCCAGAACTATCAATAATAATCGGTCTTCCATTTAAATCGGAGCTTGATGTCCGAATATATAACCTCCTTGGGAAAAAGGTAGTAGAAATCGCTAATGGAAGCTATTCACCCGGATACAAGCATTTCACCTTCGATGCTTCAGAGCTTTCCAGTGGCATCTACTTCATCCATACAAGTGTGCCGGGAAAGATGAACGAAGTGAGGAAGGTTGTGTTGATGAGATAAGTCGTGTCGGGAACAGATAAATTGATCATGAACAGTTCTATTTTCAGTTACTGATGACCAAAATTTCTTTCTATCGATAAAACTAAAAGATTTTTGAAAAGCGTTGCTCATAACCTTCTGCTGATTGTAATCTTACAAGAGTAAATGAGTTGTCAAATTGACCTGACAAAGGAGATTGACATGAGACTATTGTGTGTTGTTTGCAGTGTTCTTTTTATGCTGAGTTCTATTGTTATTGGCGAGACTGAGATTTCTGGAGATTTAGAAACACAAACCTGGGATGAGGTTAGAAAAGTTGTATTGATGAAATAAAGATCGACATGCAGTGCTATTGAAGCAAAAGAATTGTAGAAATTGCTGGATTCTGAGAAACCAGTCTTAGATAGATGGGTGGCTCGGCTTACTTGTTAGCCGAGTTTCATATAGTCTCACGAAGACAATTTAAGAGACTTGGGCAATAAATAGCCCAAGCCACCCGTCATTAGAAATGTAGGAATTGCAGAATTTTGATAAACCGGTCATAGATGGGAGAAAAAATGCGGATTCTAATAGTCTTGCTCGTTCTGTTCGTGTGTACATGCAGTTCATTTGCAACAATTATCAATGTCCCGGATGACTTTGAAACGATCCAGGCTGCGATTGACACATCTCAAAGCGGAGACACAGTCCTTGTCAGCTCCGGAACTTATCTCGAAAACATCAATTTCAATGGTAAAAATATCACTGTTGCCAGCCATTTCCTGACTACCGGGGATGAATCCTATCTTGTAAATACCATCATTGACGGCGATTCCATTGGCGCTGTTGTAACTTTTGAGAATGAAGAAAACGAAAATGCTATACTAATCGGATTTGCTGTCCGTAATGGTTATTCCGAAACGAGTGGAGGAGGAATTGAATGTCGCTATTCAAGCCCAACAATATCAGATTGTTTAATACTGAATAATTATACCTTGATTTGGGGAGGAGGAATCAGTTTTGACGTAAATTCGAACGGGATTATCAGAAACTGTGAGATATATCTTAATAGCGCCGGACCTGGAGGAGGGGGAATCGATATTGGCGCTGATTGTAATCCTGTAATCAGTGATTGTTATATACATCATAACGAAGCCCGTTTCGGCAGTGGAGGTGGTATGATCATCTACACGGAGTCTCATCCACTTATTGAAAATTGCGTCTTCTACGAAAATACTGCTGAAAGGGAGGGTGGAGCGATCTGGATTGGTATCTACAGTAATCCTATAATCAGCAATTGCCAATTTCTTGATAATATGGTTGGATATCACGGTGGGGCTATAGCAGTCTATGATAATTGCATGCCTTTAATTACAGGTTGTCTTTTTGAGGATAATGAAACCGAAGATTATGGTATCGGTGACGCAATTGCCATGTTTGAAAGTTCGATCTGCCTGATCAGGAATTGCACTTTTGACTGGGAAGAAGAAAATGATACCTTGATTTTCCTGTCATCTTCCAATGCCAGCATAATTAATTCCAGTCTTTACGGTCAGGAGACTCTTGTGATCGCATTCGGTCCTGATGAGACTGAGAACAGTATCCTGGTCGCATATTCGGATGTGTCAGGCGGCGAAGAATCTATTGAAACCAACGATAACGGTTCGGTGTACTGGGAAGATCGCAATATTGACGCTGATCCTATGTATGTGGATCTCGATGATGGTGACTATAACCTTCGTCAAAATTCTCCATGCATTGACGCCGGAACTGCATTTTTTGTCTGGCAAGGCGATACGTTGATAAATCTTTCCGATGATGAATACAACGGTGAAGCGCCGGATATCGGAGCCTACGAATCAAACTATCAGCTTGTCAAAAACAAATCCGCCTCACTGCCAGAGAAATTCATGCTTTCTCAGAATTATCCCAATCCTTTCAATTCAATTACAACCATTTCAATAGGGTTGCCAGCACCATCCGAATTAAACCTCAGTGTATATAACATAACAGGTCAAAAAATCGCCGTTCTTGCGCATGAACGCTTTTCAGCCGGTTACCATCAATTCACATTCAATGCCGATGGACTTTCTACCGGAATCTACTTCATCCATGCAAATGTGCCGGAGAAGATGGATGAGGTCAGAAGGATTGTTTATATGAAATGAGCAAATGTTTCATTGCTGAATGTTGTATATTTTCTATTAAAGGTCGGTTGTTCTCTTTTTCCCACATATATAGAAAACTGGGGAATAATCGGCAGCAGGGGGAGAAAAAAGTATACAGGGCGAGAATATCAGGCACTGCTTCTGTTGATCTTAGAAAGTGGAGGAACAAAAATGACTATCATAAAATCCTGTCTTTTATCTCTTGTTTTAACTGTTTTTATACCTGCCTTTATGTTTGCGCAAATCGAGTTCGAGGAACATACCATCGCCGGGAATTTTGACGGCGCTACCGGCGTTTACGCTATTGATCTGGATAGCGATGGAGACCTGGACGTGCTTGGCGCTTCTGAAATTGGTAATGATATCACATGGTGGGAGAACGACGGGGAACAGGATTTCACAGAGCATGTTATTAATGGCAATTTTATTGACGCGAAAGCTGTGTTCGCGATTGATGTTGATGGTGATGATGATATAGATATGCTTGGCGGTGGACAAACCGGTAACATTATCTCATGGTTTGAAAATGACGGCGATGAGGATTTTGATCAGCATGACCTATCCACAACTTTTACCGGCTGCCGCTATGTACATGCCGCTGATTTGGATAGCGATGATGATATTGATATTCTCGGCGCGGCACGGAGTCATAACGTCGTTTACTGGTGGGAAAACGATGGAGACGAGGATTTTATACAGCGCACGATTTCGGATTTCTCTCTTGGCGCTTACTGTGTTTATGCAGAAGATATTGATGATGATGACGATGTGGATGCGCTGGTGGTTGCATTGAATTCGAGTCGTATATCATGGTTTGAAAATGACGGCGAGGAAGTCTTTACGGAGCGTATTATCACCAGTTCATTTGACGGCGCGGTTCAAGCTGTTGCTGCCGACCTGGATCTGGACGGAGATATTGATGTACTGGGAGCGGCGTTTGGGGATAGTACGATTGCCTGGTGGGAAAACGATGGGAACGAAAACTTCACCATGCATGTGATTATAGGTGATTTCGTCTCGGCACGGTATGCCTATCCTGTTGACTTTGACAATGACGGTGATATGGATATACTCGGCTGTGCGCATGACATCGACGCAGTCAGGTGGTTTGAAAATGACGGTGAGATGAATTTCGACGAGCATGTAATTTCAGAAGATTTTACCTGGTCGATAACCGTCATCGGCAGGGATGTGGACAGCGACGGAGATGTTGACGTACTGGTTGCTGACCACTGGGCTGACGAAATCGCCTGGTTTGAAAGCAATCTTGCGCCTGAAACCGAATTGAACGAACCTGATGATGAATCTGTCATTGAAGAGCTGCCACTTACCCTTGCATGGACGACGGAAAATGTCCCTGAACCGGGAGGTGATCTTTCCTACCAGGTTCAATGGTCAATGGATGAAGATTTTGAAGAATATGAATTTGCAGATACCGGAGACGATACCTTCCTTGTTCTTGAAGATCTTGAAAATTACTCGCAATACTGGTGGCGTGTACAGACAAGCGATGCAAATACCGGCATTATTGTTATGTCCCCACAGACGTGGAGTTTTGAAATTCTTATACCTCAAGCGCCGGATACCTTCACTCTGATCGAACCGGAGGAGGGCGCAGTGTTTGTGCTTCCGGATGTAACCCTGAGCTGGTCAACAGCCTACGATCCGGACCCCGATGATGAGGTTGTTTATGACGTTTATCTTTCAACTGATCGGGAACATCTGGACGATCCGCTTGAAACAAATATTACTGATACAACATTAATCCTTGAACTCTTTGACCAGGAGATTTACTACTGGACGATTCACGCGCGTGATACAAATACAGAGGGAATCTGGGCGGATGATACTTCCAGCTTTACTGTCGAACTTCCCGACCCACCTTCACATTTCTCACTGCTCGAACCGGAAAACGGCGATACCCTGACTGCGGATGAGTCGAACGAAGTCATGATGACCTGGCAGAATTCCGTTGATCCCGATTCCGGTGATGTGGTGGTTTATGAGCTATATCTAATGGCGATATTAGCTGACGATACGTTAGGACAAGTCAGTATCACAGATTTGGCAGATACAGTCTATACAGTTGACATTCCGGACGAATTTGGTTTGGAAACCTGGGCTGATTACCTGCTGGTTCATTGGTATGTAAAAGCGATATCCGGCAGGTATAACGTGGAGTGTGACGAACGTTTCACAATCAACATCGAGCCGAATGTGGCTGTGGAATCAAATCCTTCAACTACTATTCCACTTGAATACTCAATTGAATCTATGTATCCGAATCCGTTCAATTCAACTTTATCGATCACAATTGCATTACCGGCAGAATCGGAGCTGCAGATCAGCATCTTCAACATTATCGGTCAAAATGTCGCAGTATTTGCGAACGGAACATATCCAGCAGGTTTCCGGAGGTTTACATTCGACGGAATTGATCAACCAAGCGGTATCTATTTCATCCATGCAGAAGTACCGGGTAAGATCAATGACGTGAGGAAGGTTGTGCTTATCAGGTGATTGGTATAACTCTTGCATAATATGTAATTACATTCAACCTGGGCCCTTTTTCAATAGAAAAGTATGAATTTTGTTTCTCAAGAGGGAATATTATGCGCATTTTTATATTAGTGTTGCTTCTTCTTCCAGTGATTTCCCCAGCACAGGACAGTCTCTTCACCTATGTCGCTAAAGTGGATACAGGGGCGGATGAGTTCCATGCAATTGAAATACATGACGGAATAGCATATGTGGCAAGTGGGATTACCGGATTAAGAGTGCTCGATTTGACTGATCCGGTTGAACCTGTTGAAATAGGGTGCCTGGAAACCGATGGTCAGGCTATAGACCTTGAGATCGTTGGTGATTACGTTTACCTGGCAGATGGTCGGGCAGGATTTAAAATAATTGATATCTCTTCACCGGAAGAACCCCAATTGGAATCCTCATTTACAGAGATTGACACCCGTAACAGAAAAGTAATAGAAAATGTTAAAGTCTCGGATAATATTGCTTTCCTAGAATATACTTATGATGATGATGGATGGGATACTATGCTGGTTATTGATGTCACAGATCCGGCCGAACCCGAACTAATAAGCTACATAGTGGATTTTCTTCATATTAGATGTTATGAAGCGGTTGATAGTTTCCTCTATATAATTAGCGGATCTTATCTAAATATTTTAGATGTCTCCGATCCTGAAGATCCTGAAATAGCTATTACGATTGAATTAGAGGGGTCATCTTACTCCATTCTTGTAGAAGATTCGCTTTTATTTATAAGTATTTACGATTTTACGAATCGTAGTTCTTTCCTTATTATTTACGATGTTACTGATCCCTATAACCCTGAATTGCTCAATGAATATGAGACTATATTTACTCCAAGCGTAATGAGAAAAGAGGATAACTACCTCTATGTGATGAGTTATGGGAGTGGCGGGATATTAATTATCGATATCAGCGACCCCTCGGCACCACAAGAAGTGACGATGTGGTTCCATGAGAATATGGATTTTTTTGCTAACAAAGATATGGCTATTAGTGATGACTACGTTTACATAACGAATGAGAGACGGGCTGGGTTGATGGTGATCGATGTTTCAGATCCCGAAGAACCCTTGTGTGGTGGAATATATAAACAGGGATTTGTACGTCGCGTCACGCTTAAGGATGATCTCGCATTCATTGCAGCGGGAACACTGGGGATGCTTATCTATGATATCGAAAATCTTGAGGAACCGTCTTTAATTGGCGTTTATGATTCTCCTGGCGAGGTAAAAGAGGTATTTGTATTGGAAAATTATGCATATATCGCGGATGGTGATAGTGATTTACGGGTGGTTGATGTGTCTGATCCTGAAGCGCTTTTCGAAGTAGGATTCCTCGATACTCCCGGCTACTCCTGGGATGTTCTCGTTCGAAATGAGGTTGCTTACCTGGCTGACTCAGGAGGTGGAGTCAGGTTTATCGATGTGAGTTCTCCTGAAGCCCCTGAAGAAATTGCGGTCTATGAGCCTGCTGATCTCGCGAAAGAACTGATTCTGGATGGCGATACACTCTATGTTGGCTGCTCATATAATGACAGTCATATACTTGATATTTCTGATGTAGAAAATGTTGAAGAAATTTCTCGGATCGACAGTTATTCCGCGTTTAGTATAGAAAAATATGGGAATTACTTAACTACAGGAAGTGGTACAAGAACAACGTTTTATGATATCACAGATATCACAAATCCCATTGAATTCTGTAGTTATATTACAGGAAGCGGGAATGGTTTAGTAGCCACACATGATTACGTTTTTGCTGCTATTATGTGGGAACAAACATGGTATAAAGGCGGAACTGTTAAAGCGTTTGGATTATGCGATACAGTGGTTGCGGAACCACGTGCAAGAGCTTGGTTCTTTTCCGAAAATGGACTGCCAATCGGAGTCACAAGCCGTGGGCATTACCTGTTTGTTGCCAATGCATTCAATTTTCTTATCCTCAGGAATCACCTTTGGACTGTCCAGGCTGATTTCGCCTTGGCTGAACCAGAAAACAATTCTATAATTCAATATGAAACAGCATCAGATTTAATACTTACATGGAACAGTTCCTTTGACCCGGATTCAACAGATGCCGTTGAGTATAATATTCATATCATGTCCAGTGATTCTCTAAGCGAATCTATACTGGTATATAGAGAGATAGAGGACACATCTATCACGTTGGATCTCCTCGATTCCCTGGATTTGTTGGATATGGAAGACACTCTTGGATTTACATGGTGGGTTGAATCTATCACTGAATTCGATACCATAGAATGCGAAGAACGTTTTTCACTCCTTGTCGAACCTGAAGACGGCGTGAAGTCGAACGAAGAAATCGAACTTCCCGAAAGGTATGAAATCACCGCTTTATACCCGAATCCATTTAATTCGCAATTGACGATAAAGGTTTCGTTGCCAATAGCATCCACTCTACAGATCAGGGTATATAATATCTTGGGCGAGGAAGTAGCTATACTATCCAATGGGTCACAGAATGCTGGAATTAAGAGCTTCGTGCTTGAGGATGGTTCTTTATCGAGTGGAATTTATTTTGTTCAGGCGATTGTACCCGGTGAACTAAACGAGATTCGAAAAGTTGTGTTGATGAAATAAAGAAAATTTCAATCTCACATGCATATCATTTTCCAGGTATCCAAAAATGTTCTATGAATATTTTGCATGGTGCTAATTCCAGCGATAAGAATCATCGCTCGATTAAAAAACATTAAACTGTTATAATATATCAGACAGCAAGTGACTACTTAGAAACCCTGTTTATGGCGTCAGATTTGCGCTATAAACAGGGTTAACAATTTTACTCTCCTTTGTATTTGACAGGGAGTGATAACGATTCTTTCAAAAAATATTAATATATCAGTTTGACATAATGTTGAACCATTATATATTGTTGATTTAAATTACTGATTTATTACATATTGAAATGTATTTTCATCAAGTACTACTTCCGCAAAGATTTGAGGTAATTATGTTTAAAAAAGTAACAGTTTTCACTATAATCCTGGTTTTATCTATTGCTATAACCATCCCGTCATTTGCAGAACAGAACCGAATATCTTCTCCCCTGCTTGAAAAGATGACCGATATCGAGAATGGCGAATTGCTTCCTGTGGTCGTTTTGATGAGTGAACGCCCTGATATTAATGTGTTACGCGACCTGGTAAAGAACCTGCCGCGAAAGGAACGTGCAAAAGTTGTCCTTGATGAAATCGTGAGCCTGGCGGAAGAGACGCAGTACGAGTTATTGGAATACCTGGAATTTGAATCGGATCGTGGTTCCGTGCAGGATATTCACTCATTACGCACCATCAACGGAATAGCGATAAAAGCTGCGGCGAATGTTATCCATAATATCTCACGAAGGGACGATATTGACAGGGTCATTTATGATCCTCCGAGGAATGTATTTTTTGATGAAATGGGAACGCAAGCCGGGAATGAATTGGATGAACTCACCTGGGGAGTTGAACAGATTAACGCGGAAGCAGTGTGGGAAGCCGGTTACACGGGTGAGGGAGTTCTGGTAGCTGTTCTCGATACAGGTGTTAACTATAACCATCCTGACCTTGAAGATCATCTTTGGGACGGCGGCGATGATTATCCGAACCATGGGTACGATTTCGGAACTGACGATAACGATCCCCTGGATACATATGGTCATGGGACACATGTTGCCGGAACGGTATGTGGAGATGGGGAAAACGGCACAGAAACAGGTGTGGCTCCAGATGCAACACTGATGTGCGTCAAAGTTGGTTATGGAACAGGTCAGGAAGATCAGGCGTCCGTTTGGGAAGCGCATGAATTTTGCATTGAGCAGGAAGTGGATATCACGACAATGTCGATGGGTTGGATGCCTGCCTGGGATCCGGACAGGACGGCATGGCGTGAGACCTACGATGTACTTGACGCTGCCGGGATAGTAAACTTTGTCGCTGCAGGAAACGAGAGAGGTATTCTACCTCCCAATTCATGCCGAACACCCGGAAACGTTCCTTCTCCCTGGGAACATCCTGATGAAGAAGGCGAAGGCGAAAGAGGTGGTGTAATAAGTGTAGGCGCGACGGATAGCGAGGATAATTTCGCCACTTTTTCAAGCCGCGGTCCCTGTGAGTGGGAAGATGTGGATGATTATAACGATTGGCCCCTTGGCGATGATGATCCCGGTTTACTTCGCCCCGATATTGCTGCCCCCGGTGTGGACGTTGTATCAACCAGTATGGCTTTGGGTTACACTTCCATGAGTGGAACGTCAATGGCAACTCCTCATATGGCAGGAGTAGCATGCCTAATGCTTTCAAAAAATCCTGAATTGTTACCGGAAGAGATAGATGAGCTTTTACAAGAGACTGCTTTGGATCTTGGGGACGATGGTAAGGATAACGATTACGGAGCAGGCAGGGTTCGAGCTGACGTCGTAGTCGAGAATGTGGATGAACCCGGAGAACCTGATGCAACTGTCAGTGGTGTTATTACTAATGCATTCACTGAAGATCCGGTTGAAAACGCTGTGATCCGTATAGGCGGCGCAAGAGATACTACAGATATTGACGGGAATTACGAACTTATTGATGTCCATTCCGGTGAACGTACAATTCGTATCCAGCGTGAGCACTATTATTCTTATAGGGAAGATGTTGTTATCGAGAGTGGCGATAATGAGTTTGATATTGAGATTACCCCACTGGCGATATTAAGTGGGATCATAAATGATTCGGAAACGGAAGTCCCCCTTGAAGGTGCAATTATTAGTTGGGGATCACATATTGATACGACTGATGTAGATGGCAATTATTCGTTGATCGATATCCGTGCAGACACAAATACGCTTTTTATTGAGTTGGAAGGTTATTTCGATTACACAGATACGGTTTTTGTGATTGAAGACGGGGATAGTGAGGCAGATTTTGCTATTGATATTCTTTCAGCTCCACTTACGGGGATTGTTACTGATGAATTTACTGAGGAATTTGTCTCAGGCGCAAATATAGAATGTTTTGATTCGGAAACAGGCGAATTATATCGTGAAATTCTCACAGATGATCTGGGCTATTATGAAGCTCCTGCTCTCCATGACCTGGTGATTTACCGGTTAGTTGTCACAAGAGAAGGTTACGCTCCCTCCGACACAGAAAATGTTTTGATTCGATGGAATCGTGAAAACGTACATGATGTTGAAATAACTCCCATATACGAACGATCCATTGAAGCTCTACAGACAACCCAGGCTCTCGGAACATGGATTACTACCACCGGCATAGTTACTCAAGGAACAAATGTTACCGATGTAGAACACACAAATTTCTATATTCAGGATGGGGAGTTCGGTATACAGGTCTGGGATGAAGATCCCTGGGATATTGAGGACAATATAATCCGTGGAGACGAGGTAATTATCACCGGATATCTTGTGGAGGAAGAGGAAATTACCCGGATTACCAACTTTGATTATGAGCTGGTCAGTACAAGAAACCCGCTACCTCCGCCCCTTGAGGGCTCAACTTTTGAGATTTCACGGGATGGTGAAATGGAAGGTAGTTGGGCGCAAATCTGCGGTCAGATTAATCGCACACCTCCAAACCACGGTAGTTATTCTTTAACAGTTGATGACGGTTCAGGACAATGTTACGTTTCTATCAGGGAACCGGCATCTTTGGATCTTTCTGATTTTGAAATTTATGACTGGGGAGTTTTCACCGGTATTATCGAAATGACGAGACAGGGTGTTCGAATCATTCCCAATATGCAGCAAGACATTGAACTTGTTGAAATAAACTCGCCAACCGACCTTACCGCAGAAACTGCTGAGCAAGTTGACCCTGTTGGATTAGAGGTTATCCTGACCTGGAATCATGAAAACAATCTTGATGAATTCCGTAATTATAGTATTTTCCGTGACGGAGAATATATCGACCAGAGCCGGGATACAACCTGGTCCGAGGTACTGGAAGAACCCGATGACTGGGGTGAATATAGTTGGACGTATTATGTAACTGCGGTTTATTATGAGGGTGAATCAGAAATATCAAACGAGGTTGAGGTTAGCTGGGATTACAATTTTGTTTATAAGGATCCATTCGCAGGAATTCCAACGGAGTGGTCGTTAGCTGCGGTTTACCCAAATCCGTTCAATCCTGTGGTCAGCGTGGTCGTAGGTTTACCCGAGATAGGTAAGTTGGCGGTGCGAGTGTTTAATATTAATGGACGGGAATACGCTGAAATTGCACATGATAATTTCAGTGCAGGATATCATGAATTCAGTTTCAATGCTGAACAACTATCAAGCGGTATTTATTTCATTCATGCCAGTGTGCCCGGAAAATTGGATGAAATTCGCAAAGTTGTACTTCTCAAGTGAGAAAAAAGAACCTGATTAACTGCAATCGGTAAAAATTATTCGTAAATTGTAGGTTTGTGATTTATTTGGAAAAGTAGAAAATACTTTTCGGATGGCTATAAAGTTGTACTCCTGATAATTTGGCTCGAATTTTGCCAAACTCATAGTGACAATCACAATTGGTCATATTTAATACGTAATCGTGAATCAATTTGTTGATGCATGCATATTTTGCATAATATTAGAAGTGTTGCTGGTCATGTTTATTCGCGATCAGGTATCATGAGAGCACGAAGAAGCATATTTGAATATTATTTTTGGTCTCTCTGGTAAAAGTATCAATCCAATGTTTTACACAAAAATGTTTATTAGTTTGCATGATTTTGTTTCACACAGATAGTTAGTCATTTAATCTATTTTAAGTTTAAAGAGAAAAGCACGGAGGACGTTTCAATGACTCGTTGGGTATTTGTTCTTACTATATTGTTAGCATTGACCATGCAGGTTTTTGCAGCACAGGTTGAGAGAGCGGCTGATCGTGATATGCCGATGAAAGTTTCCAGAATTGTGAAAACTCCCACGAAGATAAGCATGACGCTTAATCTCGAGGAACCGGAGTGGGTACAGGCAGGGAATGAATTGGACGATGCTGTTATCGCTCAATACGGTCCTATGGCGGGTCATATCGAAGCGGAAGGATTCCCCGTTGTTCCGGTCACAAGCCGGATGTTTCGCATTCCTCCAAGAAGCGGAGTAAGAGTTGATGTTATCAGCTCCGAGTACGAAACCTATACCGATATAGAATATGCCGCATTTTTCGGCGGCGACAAACCTGAAGATTACAGACCATCCGCCAAGGGTGAAGATACTTGGTATCCCGGTACTCTGGCAGAGGTTACTGATCCAGTCATCTTTCATGATTTCAGAACCTGCAACCTTGCAACCTACCCGGTACAGGTGAACACAGCACGTAAAGAAGTCCGCGTTTACAGCAATATTGCAGTTGATGTCAGTTTTGAAGGAATTGATAGAAAGTCTGCTCTTGACGACTGGCCCACCAGGGTTAGCGAAACCTTCCTTCCCTGGTACCGTGAATTCCTCGATTGGAATGATAACGAATTAGACGAATACGAAGTATATCGTGGCGGTGTGCAGGTCGTCATGCGTGACGATAACCAATTGCTGGGTGCAATGCAGCCCTGGATTGAATGGAAGCGTCAAAAAGGCTGGGAGGTCGAACTACTGACCGATGATGATTGTGCCTGGAGCACTACTGGTATCCGGGGTGAATTGCGTGACAGGTATGAAGACGAAATATTCGATTATGTTGTGATAATCGGAGATATTAATGGACTGTTTTCAACACCCAGCAGTGGTACCAACGATTATTATTATTGCACTATGAATAATGATGACATATACCAGGACGTAGTACTTGGACGTATCAGCGTTCAGGATATGGAAGATATAAGAAATTATGTAAACAAGGTTATTCTATACGAACGCGATCCTTACATGGATGAAACGGACTGGTATCTTCAAGGCGCTGGATTGGCTGTATGGGATTATGCCGGCACCTCCGGAATTCAAACATGTGAATATGCGAAGCTCGAAGCTTTAAGAATCGGTTATGAGGAATTTGGCATTTCTGTTCACCGAACCTCAAACACGACTGCAACAATCCAACGAATGAACGCTGGAATAAGCTTCTACGCCCACAGGGGAGGAATAAGCACTGGAATTCCAGTAAATAGTATTCGAGCATTGACAAATAACCGAATGTTGTTCCCTGCCCCGGAATACACCTGTGGAACCGGAACCTGGGCAGCCACTGAATGTATTTCGGAAGCCTGGATGCGTGCAGGCACTTTCAATAGTCCAAAAGGCGCTATTGGTGGTTTCGGTTTAAATACAAACTCAACACATTGTTCTTTCAACAATGGACTGGCGGTCGGTGGCAGCTATGCAGCCCTCAACCTGCGTCATCCTGCCCTTGGAATGATGCTTTGGGGAGGTCAACAATTCCTCTGGAATGCTTTCCATCCCGATTGGTGTACAGGTGGATATACTTTCCAGAATTTCGCCAACCAGGCTAACCTGATGGGTGATCCTACCTGCTGGATCTGGACAGCTATTCCTGAATCATTATCAGTTGATGCTGCTGAAACTATACAAATTGGCAGAAACAGCTATACTGTAGAAGTTCTTGATTCAGATGAAGACCCTGTAGCAGGAGCATGGGTAACATTGTACAAGGTAGATGATGACGAAGAGATCATTGCCCGGGGAACCTCTGATGAAAATGGTGTCGCTATCCTGAATGCTCCTTTCCGGTATGAAGGTGAGGCAATGCTCACAGTAACCGCTCAAAACTGTATTCCGAATCGAACTGTAATCGAAGTGACAGTACCAAACGCCCGTATTGGTTATGAAGAGATAACATTCCAGGATGACGGCAACAATGGCACTGACGGAAATGACAACGGCATTCCCGAGGCTGGTGAAACCGTTGGGTTGGTTATTAATGCTCACAATTTCGGGGGTAATAACCAGACGAACATAACTATCACCGCAGATACTGAAGATGAATGGGTTGAATCGCTGGATGGCGAAGTTACGGTTGACGCCATAAATGCCGGTGGTGAAGAGGAGGGTGAGGGTTTAATTCTTGTTGAAATCTCACCTGAAGCTCAGCATGACTGGATTTTACGGTTCGACCTTGAGTTTGACACCGATGCAGGAAATTATTCTGATGAATATTCTTTCAAAGTAAATGCTCCCCATTATTTCTTCATTCAGGTTGAAGGCGCCGAGGATATGGATCCGGGTGATGAGACCGATATTACTATCGAAATTATTAACCTTGGTGGAAGTGACGCCGGGGCATCTGATGGTCGCCTCACGATACTTCATCCTTTCGGAAACGCTACGGACGCGACTGGAACATTTTCAGCAATGGATATCGGGGAAGATGACGATGCTGAATTCACAATTGCTTCCCATCCTGAATCTTTCCACGGATACACAGTCCCAGCCCAACTGGTTGTTACAACTGATGATGGCCAGGTTGATACGGTCTGGTTCTCTATCGTTATGGGCACACGTGATTCCTCTGATCCTTCCGGTCCGGATAATTACGGGTATTACGCTTTTGACAACACCGATACAGATTATGAAATGGCTCCGGAATACGACTGGATCGAGATTAATCCTGATGAGAACGGAAATGACTACGAGGGCGAGGATACGGGTGTGGATGACCCAGGTGATGATGGTGATACCTGCGCTGTCTTTGAGCTGCCATTCGTGGTTCAATTTTACGGGCAGACATTTGATTCCATTACCATAAGCAGTAATGGTCATGCCGCATTTGGCAGTTGGCCTGATATGGATTTCACATTGAGAAACGCTCCTATTCCCGGTCCCTACGGAATGCCCAACATGGTCGCTCCATACTGGGATGAAAGGGCACAGGGAGAGATTTACCACTTTTACGACGAAGATAACCACCGGTATATAATTGAATGGTTCGAAACAAAAGGCAGAACAGGAACGGCTTCCTATGGAAACAATTGTACTTTTGAGATAATCATTTATGACCGTGTAGGTGAACACAGGACCTGGACTTTAGATAACGATATCCTCTTCCAGTACGCCGACATGAACCGGCACCTTGGCTATGGCAGAAGTATGCCCTGGTGGACAACCGGTATTCAGAACAGCACCTATGACGACGGTTTGATGTATTTCTACTATAACGAATCCTGGCCCGGCGCGGTATCTACCAGCGATTGTGAAGAAGACTTGGCAATCCTGTTCACTACAAATGTTGCATTCATAGTCGGAACACTCGAAGGAACAGTAACCGATTCAGCCACTGGTGAACCGATGGAAGGCATCTTTGTCAGTACTACGGATCACATGTACGAAGCTGAAACTGACGCTGATGGTTATTTTGTCCTTGAGGAAATTGTTACAGGTGAACATAACCTTGAGTTTCTGTATGAATGTTTCATTGATACGCTGCTTACACAATTAGTAGTTATTGAGGATGAGACCACTACTGTCAGTGTGGCAATGCGTCACTCTGAACTCGAATTTGATACCCTCAATATTGAACAGGAACTTGTACAGGGTGATGAAATAGAGTATGAGCTTATGTTGACCAATAACGGCAACGGTCCACTTTTTTACTCTGCACGAATTCATCTGTCTGATCCACGTGACGATACGTTGCAGTTCAATCCCGGTGAACCCGGAGAGCTTGATGAAATGATTCCCTTATGGGAGGAAGCGTTCGAGTTCGAACTGACTGAAGAGGAAACCCGTAATCGGGGAATAGTTTTTGTCGATCAATACTACTTCGTCACCGGTTCCGACAATTTCGATCCCACCGGTCCAAACAAGATGTATCAGTACTCAAGGTTTGAGGGTGAACTGATTGCAACGTTTGATCAGCCTGTTCCTGAAGAATACCGTACCTCGCAGGGAATTTACGGTATGGCTTATGATGGTCAATATATTTATGGAGCAGATGGTGACAGGATGATCCAGATGGAATTCCTGCAGGCACGCGAAGATATGGAAGATGAAATAGTCTTGGTTGATTCATGGGAAATACCGGTTGAAGATCCCCATTATCTCGCTTACGATCAGGGTTATGACTATTTTTGGATAGGTGATATAAATTCACCTGTGTACGCTGTCAATCGTGCAGGCGCAATAGTAGAGGAGTTCGAGCAGGAATTTTCACCACGTGGCGCCGCCTGGAATCCAACCGATGAGAATAATTACAATCTTTATTTCTTTGCACGTCGTACTGCTGAGACCATTACTTCAGTTGTTCGGATGAATCCATCCACCGGTGAAACGGAGACTATTTTTGAGTATGATACCCCCGGTGGTGGCTTGATGGCATCCTGTGCAGATATTACCTCTTTCTGGAATCCCCTGATATCGGCATTTGCAACGGTAATCGATGATGGGGCTCAGGATGGAGTTAAAGGCTGGGTTGCAGACGAGAGCAGCGCTTTCTTCGAAATCCTCAATCCTACCGGTACACTCGAGGGTGGTGGCGAAAGGGCAATCGACATCGTATTCCGAGGATCGAATTTGCCCATAGGTAACTATCCGTTCTTCCTTGATTTCGAAAACAGCGCCTGTGAATTTGAGAATAATATTATCTCAGTGACAATGGTTGTCCCGGACACGACGCAGGATATTTTCAACGATACTGAGGTTCGACCCCTCGAATGGGCTTTCCGTGGCGCTTATCCTAACCCGTTCAATCCGGCTGTCACCATAAGTTATTCCTTGAAGCAGACAGCACTGGTAAAAGCGCGGGTATTCAATCTCCTCGGTCAGGAAGTCGCGGTCCTCGCAGAACAACCCATGTCAGCAGGATATCATAACCTGACATTCGATGGCAGTGAACTGGCAAGTGGGATATACTTCCTGCAGTTTGAAGCCGGACCAATATCCGAGATGAAAAAGTTGATCCTGATGAAGTAACTATGAACATTTCTTAGAATAAAGCCGAAAACATCAAGTTTTCGGCTTTTTCTTTTGGAGCCTGCTGGATATTTTGGAAGATGCAGCCGTATCACTGAACGTTTATTCTATTTACAATTTTGTTCCAATCAAGAGATTTGGTGAAATGAAATTGCGAAAATATTCACTTGACTCCTGCCACTCGATTTTTACCTTCAGGGTGGTTATATTGCACGGGCAATGTGAAATGTCTTGTGTGTTATGTGTTGTTATTTATATGATTACGTAAGATGTTGTGCTTCTTGTTTATAGCTCTCAAATGTAATGTTTTCAAGTATAAAGCTGTTCTAATTTTCTTGTTTAGCAATTCTCCCGGGATAGGGCACTCCCTGGATACATCAACCTGGATTCCTCAACATGAGTTTTGTTCATCTTCATAACCATACCGATTATTCCTTTCTTGACGGCGCTACCAAGGTCAAAGATCTTTGTAATGCAACCGCAGAAATGGGCATGCCGGCAGTAGCAATGACAGATCATGGAAATCTCTGCGGCGCTATCGAATTTTACCAGGCAGCAAAAAAAGTGGGGATCAAACCGATAATTGGTTGTGAACTGTACCTGACTGATGGATCGCGCAAAGATAAAGGCAAGGATATCTATGGTCGAACAAAACCGCGCTACCATCTGTTGCTTCTTGTGAAAAACGAGCAGGGCTATAAAAACCTGATGCAACTCTCTTCGGCTGGATACCTGGAGGGATTTTATCATCGACCGCGTATCGATTATGAAATATTGGAAGAACATCACGAAGGCTTAATCTGTTTAAGTGGATGTATCCAGAGTCATCTCAGCCAGACTCTTCTGAATTCCGGTGAAAAGGAAGCTTCTCAAATTGCAGGCAGGTATTATGACCTGTTTGGTGAAGATTTTTATCTCGAATTACAAAATCATGGAATAAAAGATGAAATCCAATGTAACCGTTATTTTGCCGAATTATCAAAGAAAGCCGGATATAAACTGGTTGCGACAAATGACAGTCACTATCTGAAAAAAGAACATGCCGACCCTCATGATGTTCTTTTATGCGTTCAAACTCGCAGTGATCAAAATGAAACTGACCGGTTTAAATTCACTGGGCAGGAGTTTTATCTGAAAAGTCCCGAGGAGATGGCTGAACTTTTTGCTGAACAGCCAACAGCGCTCAGTAATACTCTTGTAGTGGCTGAAAAGGTGGAGTTCGAATTTGAGTTCGGCAAGAAACATTTCCCGTTTTTCCCATTACCCGCAAGCGCAGGCGAATTGTCTCATGATGAATACTTGATGAGTCTGTGTAAAGATGGTTTGCCGGATCGGTACGATGAAGTAACGAAAGAAATCCAAGACCGTCTTGAGATGGAAATTGAGATCATTCACCAGAAACAATTGTCTGATTACTTCCTTATTGTCAGGGACTTTATTGCTCATGCTAAAGAAAAGGGAATCCCGGTTGGTCCGGGCAGGGGGAGTGCTGCAGGATCACTTGTAAGTTACCTCATCGGAATTACCAATATTGACCCGATAAAATATGGTCTCCTATTCGAGCGTTTCATCAATCCTGAAAGGGAGAGCTACCCTGATATCGACGTTGATTTTTCCGATACGAGGCGGGCAGAAGTTATCGAATACGTAAAGAAGAAATACGGTGAAGAAAATGTTTCCCAGATAATCACTTTCGGGCGTATGCTGGCAAAGGGAGTGATCCGTGACGTAGGACGGGTAATGAACATCCCGTTGAAGGAAATTGATGCAATAGCAAAGAAAATCCCCGGCGTACCGAAAGTTACAATTCAGAGCACATTAGATGAATCGCCTGATTTTCGCAATCTTCTGAACAGCCGCAGTGAATATAAGGATTTGCTCCAAAAATCACTGGTTCTTGAAGGTACAATACGCAATGCCGGTATCCACGCAGCCGGAGTTGTGATCACTCCTGAGCCGCTTAGGGAGCTGGTTCCTTTATACAAAGCGCCTGACGGGGACGTTACGACTCAGTATGATATGAATCATCTCGAGGAAATAGGATTATTAAAGGTTGATTTCCTCGGTCTAAAAACCCTGACAATTCTTGAAGGAACACTTGAACTTTTAAGCCAGGTTGGACAAAAGTTCACACTTGACGATATCCCCATTGATGATTCAGCAACTTACCGTCTTTTTTCTGCTGGAAGTACAATCGGGATTTTCCAATTTGAATCGGAAGGAATGAGAGAAAACCTCCGCAAGTTGAAACCTGAGCGACTGGAAGACCTGACAGCTATGAACGCTCTTTATCGTCCAGGACCAATGAAAAACATCAGTGATTTTATAGCTCGTAAACATGGCAGAGCAGAAATCATCTACCTGCATCCCAAAATGGAGGAAATTCTTGATGAAACCTATGGCGTCATAGTATATCAGGAGCAGGTGATGAAAATTGCCAACGTCCTTGCGGGAATGAGCCTTGGACGCGCTGATGTCTTGAGACGAGCTATGGGAAAGAAGAAACAGAAGTTAATGGATGAGTTGCAGCCAGAGTTTATCCAGGGTGGAGCTGCAAATGGTGTCAGCGAAAAATTAGCAAAAAAGATATGGGATTTAATCGAGCAGTTTGCGAAATATGGCTTTAATAAATCTCATGCTGCGGGATATGCATTGGTAGCATACCAGACAGGATATTTGAAAACTCATTACCCGGCATATTTTATGGCTGCGAGTATGACTACCCGTCGCAATGATACTGATGAGTTGATCGTGTTACTCGATGAATGCCGCCGAATGGGGATTGAGGTATTACCGCCCGATGTAAATGAATCCGAGGAGGATTTCACTGTTCCTGATGAGAAATCAGTAAGATTTGGACTTGTGGCTGTAAAGAACGTTGGCAGTGCTGCAATCCAGGCAATTCTCGGGGAACGTATTTCACAGGGACATTTCCATGATTTGTTCGATCTTGCCAAGACTGCCATAAATAACCCGTTGGTTAATCGCAAAGTACTTGAAGGGCTTGTCCTGGCGGGAGCAACAGAGAGCCTGGACGGGCATCGTGCACAACAATATGCCATGCTGGAACAGACGCTCGCATTTGCAGCACAATTAAAACAGGAGCAGCTATGTGGTCAGGTAAGTATTTTTGGTGATGGTGACGATACCGTCGTCCTTCCCAGACCTGAAGCACCTGATGTTCCGGAAATGCCAGCGCATGAACGGCTTGCAAATGAAAAATCCCTCCTTGGAATCTATTTCTCAGGACATCCGTTATTAAGGTATAAACGTGAAGTGGAGGCTCTTTCTTCTATCAACACGCGCAGTTTGTCGGAGAATATTCAACATGATCATCCGGTCAGAATTGCAGGTTTATTAACATCCATAGAGAATCGTAAAACCCGCAAAGGCGATATGATGAGCAAAGCACGGTTTGAAGATCTTACCGGTACAATACCGACAATTATTTTCCCCAAAGACTATTTACGACTCAAAAACAAGATAATTGAAGATCAACCCATATTGCTAAAGGGTAAAATTTCGCTGCAGAATGAGAATCCGGAAATCATCGTTGAAGATATACAACCCCTGGAGGAAGCTGCGAGTCTTTTGATTCGTGGTGTCGAAGTAAAAATACAAGATTCAACTTCCGGGAAAACGCTGCAAGATTTCGAGGATCATTTACGCAGAAATCAGGGTGCAGCAAAAATTAAGATTATTCTCGAGGCGGATGATGGAAATTATTTTTCATTGACTTCCCAGAGATATAATATAAATCCATCGACCATTCTTCTTGATCAACTCGAAGACATACTTGGTCAGGAATCCGTCAGGTTGACCGGGATAGGATAAGAAGATTATAATTATACATGCACACATTTGATCATTAAGCTTTTGTAACTGCATAGTTCACTAAACAAGTTATTGATAATTGGTCATTCTGAACGTAGTGAAGAATCTCGGTTTCCATCTGTGCAGTTATGAGTTCAACACTAGAGATTCTTCACTACGTTCAGAATGACTAACAGATTATACACGTACAAGCTATTATTCAAAAGTTTACAAGTTGTAAAGACCTGGAAGGTCGAAATCATGTAGCCCTGGGCGTAAGTCCTGGGAGTTCGCGTGACCATCTTTATTAGTCCCGCAGGGACGACATAAAAAGAGAAACAATGATGTTTTCTGCAGATAACATAACAATTTTCGTGCCATGCGTATCCTGATTCAAAGAGTGATGAACGCTTCGGTGCAGGTCAATAATAATGAGGTATCAAAAATCGACAGGGGTTACCTGCTTTTTGTTGGAATCCATGAGCATGACACTGAATCTGAGGTCAAGTGGTTGGCTTCTAAAACCTCGGGTTTAAGGCTGTTTGAAGATGCTGACGGGAAATTCAATCACTCAATACAGGAAACTATGGGCGAAGTTCTTGTTGTCAGTCAATTTACACTTTACGGAGATGCTCGTAAAGGTCGCCGCCCATCTTTTTCACATGCTGCCCCTCCGGAAAAAGCGGAGCCGCTTTGCAAACTTTTTGCTGACCTGTTGCGCGAAGGTAATCTTACAGTAAAAGAAGGTGTTTTTGGAGCGCAAATGCAGGTTTCACTGGTGAATGACGGACCTGTTACAATTATGCTGGAACGAGAGCCCGGCTCTTGACACTATACTCCTGTTCACTTATCTTGTGTTCAGTATCCATCAAAGGCGAGTAGCAGGAGGAGTAAAAATGGCAAAAGGACTTACACCACGTCAACGTTCAGTGTTAATGCGCATCGGGGAGGGATTACTGGAACAAAACTATCCCCCGACCCTGCGTGAAATTGGCAGCCTGGAAGGTATCACTTCAACTAATGGAGTGCGTTGTGTGCTTGAGGCATTGGAGAAAAAGAAATACATAACTCGTAAACGCTATCAGAGCCGCGCGATAGAGTTGACTGAAACAGGAAAATCCGAGGTTATGAAAGAGATGGGAATGGATGTAGGTAATGAGGTGTACCCAACTTCAGCTATATCTATTTCCCTGAACGAAACAGTACATGAAGCAAGCAGGATTGTTCAAATTCCTTTATTAGGTCGAGTTGCGGCGGGTTTACCACTTCTTGCTCAAGAGAATATTGATACTCATATCGCTATAGATGCTGATTACGCTCCCAAAGGCGATACCTTCGCACTACGAGTCAAAGGGCAATCGATGATCGAAGCGGGAATCCATGATGGAGACGTAGTATTCTGCCGTGCACAAGATGATGCTGAAACTGGAGATATTGTTGTTGCGCTGATAGGTGATGAAGCTACGGTGAAGTACTTTCACCCTGAGGATGATCATATTATTCTTAAACCGGCAAATGAGTTTTTTGGAGCTATAGTGATTGATCATAATGCGCCTGAATTTAGAATAATCGGTAAAGTTGTGAGTCTCTTCAGGAGGTATGGCTGAAATACGCCTTAACAACACAGTTATAATTTATTATTTTATAAACCCGGTAAATATCTGCCGGGTTGTTTTTGCTATAGAAATCATATATTATAGTCAATAAAGTTTCAGTATTGAACTTTTACATTATTTCTGATATTGTAAAAATATTTGACACATTTCAATAGATAAACTATATTACTATCTGTATAAGTAATCATATTTGATGATTGAATACAAGAAAATCGAAATCCGATGAGAAAAGGAGTAGATATATGATTCCTGTCGAAGTGACCGGAATTTCAATAAGTCCACCCTATAAAGGTTACGTGGTCATCTTAAAGCAAACCAACGGCGATCAATGGTTGCCAATTTTTATTGGAGAAGCAGAAGCACATACGATATCTCTTCTTCTTCAGGGATTAAAATATATTCGTCCTCTCACTTATGATCTTTTCAGCAACCTTCTTGATGTAAGCCAGGCTAAGGTTGAGAAGATCGAAGTAACTAAGTTGGAAGAAAATACTTTTTACGCCAGTGTTCACCTGGAAACCGTTGATGGAATAAAAGAAATTGATGCCCGCCCCAGCGACGCTATTGCGCTTGCACTTAAAACCAAAGCTCAGATATTTGTTGCACCATCTGTTTTCACCGAAGCAGGGATGAGGGGAGAAATTGCCCAGGCTGAACCACTTCAACCGGTAGATCGACTCGCTACACTAAATAAGAAATTAAAAAAAGCGGTTGAAGAAGAGGAATATGAGAAGGCTGCTGAGATTCGGGATGAAATCAAAAATATAGAAGAAGACAAGAAAAAAGAAGATAACTAAAACATAGAACTAAATTTGATCAATTGGTCGAACCCGGATTTTCATTTCTCCGGGTTTTTTTATTGTCCGTTTGTTTCATTATTCCTGATGTACATGTAGCAACCAGTGGACAAGTCAAACACTCTGTGATTCTTGCTTTGCAATGTTCTTTTCCCAATATCACGAGTAAACCATGTAAGTGATTATAGAGCATAGAATCGCGGGGCAGGGAATCATAGACGCCCTTTTGAATCTCATCATAAGCCGGATTTGAATCCAGTCCCTGCAATCTAACAAGGATACGTTTTGTGTAAGCATCTACGACAAATACCGGACGACCAAAGGCATAGCAGGCTATACTATCAGCAGTTTCCTTACCTACACCCCAAATATTCAACAGTTCACTACGCAGCTTATCATCAGAAAAATCAATTATTTTTCCAGTTGTTACAAATAAATTCCACCAACCTGCTAATTCTTTGAGTTTCTTCGCTTTACTGTTGTAATAACCGGAAGACCGAATGATTTGTCCCAAATGAACAGAGTCTGTTTTGATAATATCATCAGCCGTTATAATTTCATTTGTTGTCAAATTTTCAAGCGCTTTCTCGACATTTGTCCATGCAGTATTTTGTGTAAGGATTGCGCCGACAGCAACTTCCCATGAATCTTCGCCGGGCCACCAGTATGGATCGCCCCAGGATTCATACAAACTTTTGAAAACAGCCCCCCAGAAATTATCAGGAATCTGCGGAAGTATATCAAGTTTTAGACCGGGAGGGAGATATCGTTTACGTTGAAGATTCATATTCTATTACTGATTAATATCGGATGAGGACAAATTACCGGGATCGAAATTTGATTCCGTCTTAGCTGTAATGAATGAGTATTGTTCTTTCATTATGAAAGAAGCAAGAAATTCTGCCGTCATCTCACAACCGGTTGCAGTTGGATGACAAAAGTCCATGAAAATACTTTGTACATCTATATTGTCATTTTCTATTCTTTCTCGGAATAGTGGAAGTAAATCCAGCGCATGTATGCCATGTTTCCCTGTGAATCGAGCGATAATATCCTGGGGAGTAATAGATTCATAAGGTTCATTGAGTTGCATACTGTAGGGAAAGATTAGCAGTAGCAGCGGCATATCGTTCATACGGCAGTACCTGGATATATCGACAATATTATCCATGGTTTTCTGCCAAGCTACCTGCACGTGCTTTTTGTCCCTATCATTTATTAATGTCTCGATATAACCTTTTCTCTGCAATAAAGCCTCTTCGGTATCTATAACAAGTTTATCGCGAATAGTCGCAGCCTTCAGGTAATGAAATATACCGCTAATCCTCGAGAGGTTCATTATTAAGGCAGGGATCAATCCTCGATTTTGCTTTTTAAATGGATCAGCCATAGAATTGCGAGTTAATAGCTTATCAGTGAAATCATTGAGTATGATACTGAGTATGACAATATCCGGAGTATATTTTTTCCCTTCATTTCGTAGAACAATATTTTCTTGCCGTGGAGAGTATCCGGGGACAGATAAATTAACGATCTCAAAATTGAAACCGGTTTCTTTTTCAAGTATCTTTTGTGTTTTTACCGGAAAAGTCTGTTGATAATTTTGCATTCGGTATCCAAATGGGACTGAATCTCCAAGGAAGAGCAACCGCAGCTTATCCTTGCTTCTTTCATACGGTATTTCTGAGCCGCGAAATCCAGTTTTATTCGTTTCTATTTTTGTGCCATTCCAGAAGCCTTCCACATCAGGTTTCAATTTCCAGCCAAGCGCTGTATCGCCCTGGAATACTGAATCTGTAATTAGAAATGCACGTAAACCTAATTCAACCGTGCCTGCCGGGATGATAAATGCTGTAAAGAGAAGCGCAATATTTGTACTATGGCGTAAGCTCAAAATTCTATTAAAATGAGGATGTCTTTTAGCAAGCCCTGCAAATAAAAATGAAGCGGTAGCCGTAGCAAACAAGAAAAATTCAGTAATACGGACTTTCATAATAGTATCGGAATGAAGTCCAGGGGAGTAACTGAGTAATTCTGCAGTATATTCATTAAAGAATAATGCACCAGCAAGCAAGATGAAGCCTGATATTCTTACCAGGAATACCGTACGGGAAGAATTGTTCTTCTTTTCGGTGGATTTTTTTTCTTTCATTTGTAATATTCAGGTCTCTCAGGGTACTCATTTACCCCAAAATTTACTTATATTGAGGGGTCGATACATCATCAAATAATAATTATTTGTTCAAAGTAAAATACTTGGAGAAAGATATGCCAGCACCAAAAGAACTTCTGGTAGAGAGAATCCGGAGAGTCCGGACTGCGTTAAAAGATCATGGAAATAATCCTATACTTGTCACCGATCCTCCCAATGTTGGCTGGCTCACCGGCATACCGGTTGATTTCCAGAAGGATGCTCGTGTTTTAGTTACACCTGAAAAGACATATTTCATCACCGACGGCAGATATGAGAACCGTGTCCCTGAAATTCCCGGTGTAGAAACATATATCTGGGGTGCAAAACATCCTCACTTCTACCCAGAGTTGGAACAATTCCTGCAATCATACGAGACATTAAACCTCGATACAAGAGGATTACCACTGGATCTTTACAGCGTACTGCATACGATGGTTGGGGTAAAGAATCTGGAAGCGCCTTCGGGTTTTCTTGACAGGCTCCGTATGATCAAAGGCGACCTGGAATTAGAACTAATCAAGGAAGCAGTCGATATCGCCATACGTCAGTTCCGATATATGATAGATGAATGGCTGCCGGCAAATAAGGATACTGCTACGGATTTCGATTTTCGCGATGCAATGGTCGAATGGGGAGATAATAACGGCGGCGAGGGCGAGTCCTTCGATATGCTGGTTGCTATGGATGGCGACGCCGATACGCCGCATCCCGACATGACCAGGGAGCCGACGCCTCTGAGCGAGGGACAAGTGATGCTGGTTGACTGGGGCATTTTCTACAAGGGCGTGTGTACGGATATGACCAGGATGATTATCCTGGTTGACAATATGCCGCCACTGATTGAAGGAATGAAAATGTTGCAGGAAAAATGGATGACAGACGTTATAGAAGCATGCAAAGTTGGTAATCCGGCTTACGTGGCAGGAAATGTGTACTGGGATGGGCTGAAAACAGCAGGAATTGATAAACCGTTTCACGGCGCCGGACACGGCACCGGTGGAGCATACGTCCATGAACTGCCAAAACTCAGCGGCATGAAAGAGGGCGTCGATGACTACGGTATAACCCTGGCGCAAAGTATTCTGCTTGAACCGGGAATGATTATTACATCAGAGCCGGGAATGTATGAAAAAGGAGAGGGTGCTTATCGTACCGAGAATATGATACTTATCACAGAAAGCGGACGGGAGCCATTAGATGCAGCACTGTCTCTCGATCCTTTTTATGTGTAATTCCGTCTGATCGCAAATTATAGTATTGCTCGGAAGTAAGATCGCATATTGTAGGGGCAGGATTTATCCGCCCGTGATTGAGTCAATAGGACTGGGCGGATAAATCCTGCCCCTACATTCCCACGTATCAAATGATATTCCTTATAGTCATGCGAATTTATTTGTTAGCAGTGCTATAATTATGGAATATCTGATTGAACGGCGAATGGAACCCGGATGCGGTATCTATGAGTATATAGAATGTAATACCCACTGCGCGGAGAATTGCCGCATCTTAAATTTTCTAAGGGTAAATTTTGATAATAAGGAGGAACAGATACAAAAAGTGATATTGTTGAGGTAGTTATTACTGTGGTTCAGTTGAAATGTATCGAGAAGTAGTTCACTTTCGCCGAAAGTGAATTGAGTGTTAATTCTTGATACAATGCTGATATCATAAGTTGAGCCTTAGAACATGATTCTTGTCGATCCACTTTCAGCGAAAGTGAACTACTAATCATTAAAAAGGACGTGTATAGTGAAACCCAACATTACTTTTTATGTTATAATTCTTCCTGCACTGCTCCTTTTTACCTCTATTTACGCCCAAACCTGGTCATGGGAATGGTCTGTGCTGGATATTCAAATATCACCCGGCGAGGAACGCCTCCGTAATTCATGCCTTGCCTTTCATCTCCTCGATGAACCTTCTCCACGTTTTGTTTACGAGTCTGGTGATCGATTGTTGATGGTGCATGATATAAATCCTGACCCTGAGAATCATTATTGGGCAGTAGATTCATCGTTTTTTGATATTTTCTCAACTTTTCACCAGCAGAATTTTTCCCCTCGTTGGTATGCTACCGGAGAAGACAGTACTGTACGTCTGTCTTGCTTAACCTTTGTTTCTGCTGATTCAGCATATCATTTTTCAAGTTATACTCGTAATGCTTATCTGCCACATTCCCAATGGAATGAAGACATCGGAATGCGCTACTCCTTTGTAGAGGAAGATACCATGAGATATTATCGTGGCTACGGTGGTTGGATTCCGGTGCATGCTGACATCGATAATGATGGCGATTTAGACTGGATTGTATGCAGTGGCAATAATGCCAATATAATACGATTCATTAATGAGATTGACTATTGGCGCCCAATGCTTCTTATATCAACAAAACCAATAGTTCCATATAGCTCTACTCAATGGGATGTAAATCATTTCACTACAGTTGATTTAGACAATGATCATCTACCTGAACTTGTTGTGACTTACTCTTTGAGTGGCTGGGAATTGATCAGAACTAATCAATACGCATTGTATTGTAGTGATTTGTATCAAGAAGAAATGCAGATTTCACGCCTTAAAGGTCCTGTGGAAAATGTTGGTTGGATATCACAATTAGATCTGGACAATGATGGAAACTTTGAAATCTTTGCCACTGATGATAATTCAATGGTGCAATGGGAAGCTGTATTAGATGGTTCAGTTTATAAGCTTGACAAGAAAATATTATGGTCTTCTCCCGAAAATGTTGAAGCTGTCTGGTGTGATAATACATCACGAAAAGTCAGGGCAATAATTACAGCAGATGTTTACGAGGAAATTGACCGGGCATCCCATGAAGGCGAACACGATTTTCATTATTTTTTCGATTACTGGCAATATGATCAGATATCAGATGACTGGAACTGGAGAGGAAGAATCAACGAAGAAGCAATCGAAGACGATGATCATAATCATTCTCATCTTGATCGACACCATATAAAACCGATGATGAATTTATATAATTCCAGGAGCTATGATGTGCTTGTGATCAACGAAGAAAGGATAGGAGAAAACGATGATAATTGGTGTTACACAACAAATAAGATTCATTTTTTTGTGATAGATGGTGCTTCCGGATTGGCATGGAAAGATTCAAACTTTTCACGCAATTTTTATGGAATATGGAATTATCATTCAATTGACTTCGGTGAATTAACCGGTGATCAAACTGCAGATAAAGTTGAAATTTTCCAGAATTCTCTCACAGCAAGCCAGTTAACAGTTGAAGGCTGGAACCTTATCAATGAATGGGATTTTGGCGCTGAAGGAGCTGGTGTCGAAAGTGCTGGTGGAGTGTTGTATATAGTTGATATGGATGGTGATCGGGTAAATGATCTCCTTACTACCAATGGTGAAGTCTGGAAGAACCTGGTGAAGCCCCCACAATTTCCAGTCTGGCAGCGTGTTTATCCCTTCGGCGAAATAGATTCTGTGATGGTGTTCGAGGATGGTTTTGCAGTGATCGACTGGGAGGCTGATGGTGATGCGGACTTTTTATTTTCAGATGGCAGGATATTAGTAAATAATTCTGCACCGCCGGGATCTCCTCCTGTATCATCAATCCCAATAGAATATCGCCTGGTATCAGTCTGGCCCAACCCGTTTAATGCTTCATTGCGAATCCGTGTTGAAGCAAATAATGCAGGGCTCATTGGAATTCAGATGTTTGATCTCCTGGGAAGAGAAATTACCAAACCCATACTCGTAAGGACCGATAGTTTCACTAATGATTTTTGGATTAATACCGAAAACATCGCTTCAGGTAGCTACCTTGTTAGCATCCAGGCTGGCGATTGGAATGGGACCAAGCGGGTAGTATTGTTGCGTTAAAATGGATTCCCGGGTCAAGCCCGCCACTGGCGGACAAGCCCGAGAATGATAACTCGTTGAATTATAGTATATCTTGAAAAGAATGTTCGATTTAAAATCGATTTATCATCTCCCTGACATCAAGCTGTCAGGGGCACCCTAAAATAAAACGAACATTACTTTTGAGAGATACTATATATAAATCGAAACAATAGTGAATATCGCTTTCTGGCACAATATTCTTCATTAAGAGTATATATTAGAAAAGAATTCTGAGTCCATTAGCATTCATCTGCCGTAATTTTGTGCTTACCTTAAAAATACCATGCGACTATATTTTGCGTCTTTGCGCCTTTGCGCGAGAAATATATTTTTCCCTGAATACAAGACTGCATCAAAAATCGTTTTGTCGTTTTTGACGATCATTCTCTTTTTTCACGCAATCTCCTTGAACAACTGCTTTGCTGAAGAGAAGATCGAATTAGTTCTTGTAGATACTCTTCACGGTCTTCCATCTGATTTAGGTCAATTTGGACCTGTGACCGCATTGGTTTTCGATCCGGATGGATCGTTGTATGCCCTCGAGGAAACCGGCAGGCGGATCATTCATGTCAGTAATGATGGACGTTACCTGGCACAGGCGGGCGGATTCGGATTTGGGGAAGGAGCATTTCACAAACCGGCTGATATCACTATGGTTGGTTTTGAAATCTGGGTTTCCGATGTCCTGGGCGGACGAATAGTGAGGTTCGACCGTTATTTCGCGCCATTAGGTATATTCGGCAAGACATTGAACGAAGATGATTATCTCCCTTTTGATCGACCAGTTTCAGTAGCACATTCATTGAGTGGTGATATTATTGTCATTGAATCGGATCGCAATGAGGCGCTATTAATTGATGATGAGGGACGGCTGATAGATCGTTTTGCAGAATATGGCGAATCGGAATTTGGATTGATCTCGCCGAGCCGAGCCGAGATTTCGTCCAGCGGAATAATAGCTATTGCTGATGAAGGCAGAGGCGCTGTATTGCTTTTTGACCGTTTCGGTTCACCAAGAGGAATTCGTCCTTACCCGCTTCCCGATAAAGGACCTCTCGGAATCACATGGCAGGATAACAATTTATGGATGTGCGGAGTGGAAGGTGTTGCTGTTTTCACGCCCGATAATAAATCCAAAGTATGGTCAAAAGAGACCTTTCCCGCACCGGTTTTGGATATTGCAGCCCAGGGAGATCGCCTCGCAGTAGCTATTGGCAACAGTGTGAAAATATATAGAGTCGTAACGAATGATCACTGATTCTCCAGTTCGGAATCCTTATTATGGGCGATCAATCCGGTTAAGGAATCAGGACCTTTTATTCAATATAATTCTGACAATAATATCTCTAATTTTGTTGAAGAGTGTCCAGGCGGAAAACCTATCTTCATTACCTGGCTCTTTTTCCGGCACCATCGAAAATGACACTACATCCAACAAAACTATATTACCACATAAATATATCGATCCTTCGACACTACTAATTATTAATGATTCCAACAGCGATACGCTGCATATTGATCGAGATTTCGATTTCGATGCCACCCTGGGATTATTGACATGGAAAATTACGCCGCCTCCAATAATGAAAGTCCAATTTCGTTTCCTTCCCATTTCAGTAACCGATACGCTGATTCATTACACTGAAACTGAAGCGCGTCAGGCAGACAGCCTGGTAGAAGGGGAAACTATAAATCTTCTGCAGGATCTACGACAAAGGCAAAAAGACGACATTTTCAGTCGTTCTAACCTGAGGCGAAACGGACATATAATGCGTGGAGTACAGGTGGGGTCGGGTCGGGATTTAAGTCTTGAGTCGGGGCTTCGTCTTGCACTTGATGGAAAGATAACACGCGATATCGAAGTCAGTGCCCTGCTGGATGATCGTAACCTGCCGATACATCCTGAAGGAAGCAGTCGCCGCCTCGAGGAAATCGACCAGGTTTATGTTGATATCCGAACCCGGAGAGCAAATGGAAGGTTCGGGGATTACAACCTGGAGTTCCAGGGAGGCAGATATGGAACATTCAGCCGGCGACTCGAGGGCGGACAGGTGGAGTACAGGCATCCCGACATCAAAGTCAAAGCGGCTGGGGCAGTGACCAAGGCACAATTTCATTCAAACCGTTTCCAGGGTATTGACGGTATTCAAGGGCCTTATGAACTTACAGGACAGAATGGCGAGCATCCGGTCTTGATAGAAGGCGGCACTGAAAAGGTCTGGGTT
This sequence comes from Candidatus Electryonea clarkiae, assembly GCA_030765455.1. Classification (GTDB taxonomy): domain Bacteria; phylum Electryoneota; class Electryoneia; order Electryoneales; family Electryoneaceae; genus Electryonea; species Electryonea clarkiae. The sequence goes on from JAVCCM010000021.1 coordinate 99,265, forward strand.
GATGGTGTTTTACGGCAGCGTGGCGAGACAGCGGATTATATAATTGATTATACCCGCGGTGAAATAATTTTTACGCCGGGTTTGCCTATTACTTCCGAATCCAGGATAGAGGTCGATTTTGAATATTCTACGGAGGTATTTCCACGGAACCTTTATGCCGGTCAGGTAGAAACTTCCAATCCGTCCCGTTCATTCCGAGCCATAGCTAATTACATCGAAGAAGGTGATGATTCAGATCGTCCTATCGGATTTGAGATGACGCCTGAGTTAAGACGATTTTTGTCGAAACAGGGAAACAGTACAGATGCAGCCTTGTTTCCCGTGGCGGATTCATTGGGAGTGAATAGCGGTGACTATATCCGAGTCGATACGACATGGACAGATAGTACTTACATTATATTTCAGTACGTCCAACCTGACGTGAATGGAAATCCCCGGGGTTCTTGGAGTGTTTTGTTCAGCTTTGTTGGCAGTGGAAATGGTGCCTATGAACGAGTTCCTATTGTTGGAGGATATTCTTTCAAATGGGTTGGTCCGGCTAATGGTGATTATGCCCCGGTCAGGTTGGTGCCGTTACCTGAAAGAAGAAGACAAGGAACATTATCGCTGCAGGCATCGCCCACAAGCTGGTTCAAGGCATCAGTTGATCTTGCAGCAAGCGGGCATGATATGAATACCCTGTCACAGACAGGCGATGAAAATAATACAGGTTTCGCAAGAAATTCGTCCCTGACTTTCAGCTTGCCTACAAATCAAAAAATATCCCCATTGGAAGCGAACTTTCATGCTCGGGATGAAGGCAAAGATTTTCGCCCCTTCGCCAGGAGTCGTGAGGTGGAATATGAACGGCGCTGGGGAGTTGACAACCTGGAGGAGGGTGTTTCGGAAAGGGAGCGAGGCTTGAAGCTCACCGGGAGACCTGTCAAAGGGGTGACCCTGTTAAGTGGTTACAGCAAATTGGACAGAGGGGGATTGTTTAAAAGTGAACGCAGGACCGGTGGTGCTAATCTGAATATCGCAAACCTGAGGACTGAAGCCAATATCGAGAATATCGAAAGTGACGACAAAAAATATGATCGACACTCAGATTGGCTGCGAACAAATGGCATGGCAAGGTATATGCTTGGTATATGGATGCCAGGATTTGAAACAGAATGGGAAAACAAGGACGAAAATAGCTCAGACACTCTTTTCACAGGACATCGTTATCTCAGGTGGAATGCGTCATGGAGTTTGACAGACTGGCAAGGACATGCAGGAAAGGTAAATTATGAACAACGTCACCGTGACGGACAGCAATCCAAAGATCATTATGGACGTGTCTATAACGAAGATGCTGCTGGAATAAAATGGGCTTACCATCCGTTATCCTATCCCTGGCGCAGCGAAGTTGAGATCAATCATCGTGAAAAACGATATACGTTAGCAGACAGCGCCGATGTAACAACCGATCTGGCATCGCTGCTGACTTCATTTAATCCCTACAATGGTGCATTGGCGGTAGATTTTCAATACCGTTTAAACCGCACGGTAACCCGTCAATCCGCATTGATCGCCTACAAGGTTCCAACCGGCGAAGGCGATTATATTCGAGTAGGGGACGAGTATTTTTATGATCCCGAGATAGGCGATTATATACTGCGTTCGGAACCGGGCGACTCAACTGCACTGCCAACTACTGACCTGAAAAGCGCCATGAACATTGACTGGTCACCGCATCGGCTCCCGGATGGAAAAGGAAAGATCGACGGTTTCGGTTGGGAGGACATTTCATTGGTTACCAACCTCGAGGCTGCAGAGAGAACCCGATGGGAGAAACCATCGGATATTTATCTCATTAATATTGCTAAGTATCAAACTGATTTCACTGTGGATGGGCGATTGGCATGGCGGCAGGATTTTCACTTGTTTCGGAGTTCACGCGATTTCTCCTCCCGCCTGAGATATAATACAGAAAAAAGGCTGGTTAACCTGTTTCTAACGGGAGCGGAACGTCATGCAAACGATTCGTGGGAATTGCGAGTACGTAAATCGCTGGATGAACAAACAGATATTGAAAGTGAAGGAAAATATACGAGAACGCTGAAAAGCTTGGCGCGACGGGATACCCCGGACCGTTTTCGCTTGCGGCGGGGGAATTTGAAATTATCATACAGACCTTCGAAGAAATGGATATTGTCAATAACAACACGTGGTCTCAGGGACTCACAGCTTGCTGATCCATCGCCGGTTTCCGGTTTTGGAGTACAGCCGGGTGTTTCCTTCAGGATGCGGGATAAGGGAAGAATAAACATGGATTTTGAAGCACTCTGGATTGAAACGGGAATGGATCGAGTACCGTTTGAATTAGCTGATGGAAGACCAAAGGGACGGAATGGTCGCGGAAACCTGATCGCAGATGTTCAGTTGGGTACACACCTCACCGGGCGCGCATCCTATACTGTCAGGCTTGACCAGGGACGTGAACCGGTACACATAGCCAGGATGGAAGTAAGCGCATTGTTTTAATTGGAAATCGAGATTGAGCCGGATTGAATGCAAGTGCTTATTGAGGATACCTCTATATTGTGATACGGAACATCAACCAGTGGTTAAAATATTGATATCTTTAATTATTAAGAGTTACTGGATTCAATAAATATGACCGAAAAAACAAAAATGAGATTACTACTCATTGATGACAATGAGGACCTGCTTCTTGCATTGAGCGACTTCCTGTCCCAGGAATTTGAAGTGGTTCGAACTTCCGATGCCCGGGAGGCAATGAAAATTTTCAGTGAAGATCAACCTTTCGATATAGTAGTATCTGATTATATGCTTCCTGTTTACGATGGCATAAACCTTTTTAAGAGATTCAGGGCTGAAAATCCGTGGCTTTGCACGGTGATAATGACTGTGCATTGCAGTCTTGGTCTGGCTCTTCGGGCTGTTAACAGTGGCAATGTTGACAGGATAGTCTCGAAACCTTTTAATAACAAAGATATGTTAAAAGCTATCGAAAGTGCAGTGGAGCAGAGGGGAATTAAATTGAAAGCCCTTCCTGATCAATTAAACGATTCGAAGAAAGCAAATGGCCCTGATGGTTGAATGCGGAGTGAAAGGCAAAAGCTCCAGCGAAGCGAAATCTAATAGCTCAAGCAGTACTAAATTTAAAAGCTCCAGCAGCGTGAAATCTTAAAGCTCAAGCAGTACGAAATCTGAAAAGCTCCAGCAAAGCGAAATCTAATAGCTCAAGCAGTACGAAATCTGAAAAGCTCCTGGAAAGCGAAATCTTAAAGCTATAGCAGTAAGAAATCTAAAAGCTCCAGCGGAGCGAAATCATGTAGCGCGGTGCGTTAGCGCCGGGAGGGGAAGTCAAAATCTGATCAGCCCCGGCGGGGCGGAAGAAATAGTATCGAATCATGAGATAATAATCTTCAAATAAAGAATTTCAGTCTGAGTTTATGTTTATGAAATGTAGTCCGGTATTATAAATTGCTTTCGCCCTTACAGGGCTTGAGAAATATTCGATCACTCAACTCCCCCGGCTTACGCCGAGGGCTACATGCTTTCGATCCTTCGGGTCTTTTACAGACCTTTCTCTTTTTATCTAATGGCTCAAATCACATAATACATTGCATCCACTGGCTCAAATCACATGGTTCATTGTATTTACCAGATCAAATCAATGATGCATTGTGTCATTGCCCACCCTGTTCTGGTGCTATCATTTCCACAATTTCATGTTTCCGCCAATCCATTGCACTATAGTCTCTTTATCCACACCTGACACTGTAAGTTTATTTACCCATGCAAGTGTTTCCATATACTCCTGTTCGAAAGGCTGGATGTGGACTTTGTATTTTGCGATTCGCTCCTTAGCTTTTACGGCATTCGCGATATCTTTCATGCCGAGGATTACAACGATTCCTCCGTCTGCAGCGATTAGTTTGTCCAGCGCTGATGGTTTATTTGACATGAAATCTTTAAAATTTCCTATCGCTACGATACTCCCCTTCGCTTTTTCCGCAACAGGAATCCACTCCTGAACGTTTCTAAGCGGAACCTGGATGACGGCACCGTCTTTAGCGAGTTCATTCAATACCCGCGTTTTGCCAGCACGAACAGAACCTTCCAATGTCCAGAGTCTGTGAGAACGAAGTACAGCCCAGTTTGATCCCAGGGTATGAGAAGCCTGGATCATGATAGTATCTGACTGGACAAGAGAATCCGCTTCGATAGCAAGGAAAATTGTAGCTTTTCTATTATAACTGTTTCCCGGCAAATCTTTCAGGTTTTTTGCGAAAACTGCTTTGGTAGAGTTAGAAAGGGCATCTTTCCATCGGTCAAGCACCGCAAATTGATGTTTTAGTCTTGTTGCACTTGAATCTACGAGAACCTGTACCTTTTCCTCTTCGCTGCTTGTTTTGGCAATTACCGGTTTAGGTAAAGTGAAAACCAGTCCCATGTACCCGTCATTCATTCTCCTCACCGCCAGATCAAGGTCTAATGACGGTTCGCCCGTACTTTTATGCCAGGATAAAGGTAAACCACGGTGCCATATTGTGCGTTCGCCGAGCCGCGCATCCTTCATCGATTTGGAGTACGATCCCACAGCACCGGTCCAAAGCGCGGCTCCCTTAAGCGCTCCGTCGATTGCCACCCGGTCAATCGTGCTGAATAAATCTTCTGTTGAATGATAAAAGTCGTGTGAACCTTTGCTCCAACCGGTGAAAGCAGGAATGTTTGCATCTCTGAAGGGGGCATGATCAGACGATTCTCCGCCCCAGGTTCGATATACTGCATAGCCCTCGCGCTGTTCTTCGTCCAGTTTTTCCCACCATGGATTCCAAATCTCAGGCAGCATATCTCCACCACCAAGACCAAAAACGCCTTCACCACGTCCGACCATATCAAGGTTGATCATGGCAACGTAGGTATATTCATCAGGCAGCTCAGGCACCAGCGCTTTACTTCCAAGCAATCCCTGCTCTTCGGCGCCGAATATACAAAAAATCAGTGTGCGTTTACGCGGATACTTGGCGAAAACACGCGCCTGTTCCATAACCACCCCAGTTCCGGAAGCGTTATCATCCGCGCCTGGATATACATAGCCTAACGCATTTTGTCCTGTATGATCGCCATGCGCCCCGATAATTACTGCTTCATTTGACAATTTCGGATCTTTGCCTGGCACAACGCCGACGACATTCCATCCGATGGCATTATCGATAAACCTGGTTTTAGCCTGGAATTGAAGGACTTTGTCCAGTTCCAGTGGAAGAGGTCCTTCTTTCAACTTTTCTTTATAGGATTTGATGGAATAACCCGATCCACTGAGGAGGTGTTTCATCGCACGGCTGCCAATGTAACCGGCTGGAACGTATGGATTATATGCTTCCTCAACTATGGTTGCACCATTGACAGGAAAATCCCTGTCATAATAAAGAACCGCTGCCGCGCCATGACTAACAGCTTCAGGGAAAGTATAGGTTCGAGGGAATTCGTCAAGCCAGATTTCTCCGTTATCTGGCCTGCCCCTGACTATCACGACAATTTTTCCCCGAACGTCAACTCCTTCATAATCATTCCATCCCTTTTCAGGTTTATCGAAACCATGACCGACAATCGTGACCGGGGCTTTGACTATTCCGCTTCCGCTGTTGGTACACAGGGTGAAATCGTCACCGAGGAGGAAATCTATTCTACCCCAGGGCGAATCCACCAGGGCAAGGTTTGCTTTTTCTTCATCACAGGCGAGCATATTGAACGGAATGAGGAAATCATCACCTATTAACGGTTCCAGTCCCCACTCCTCAAATTGCTCAGCAATAATCGCCATAGCCCATGCGCCGCTTACTGTACTGCTTTTCCTGCCGTAGTATTTCCATGGGTCAGAGAGGGATTCAATGTAGCTCATAGCTCTGTCAGTTTTCACAGGAGGATATTTCACCTTTGCAAAAGTTGAACAGGAACCAAGTAATAGTACGATAAGAATTGCTGTTAAAATGTGGCGCACAGCCATCATCATTTCCTCCGATTTGAAACAATTCTAAAGATTGTGATGAAGCTCATGGTTACGCAAGGCTGAAAGATAGTTGACTTAAGTCTTTTGGTCACCTACTTTATCGCCAATTGATGGAGTAATATATGGCAGAAAAGAAAACAGGCACAAAGGTTAAAATCGATACAAAGGCTGTGAAAAAGCGTACCGGCAAGGGAAAATACCCCGAGTCGAAATTCACATGGTCTCTCGGGAAGAGAAATCTCTACATGCTGATAATAGCGCTAGCGGTTATTATTGTCGGGTATCTTTTTCTTGGGCATGGTCCGCATGACAGCATATCGTCACGTACAATCGCGCCGGTAATTTTGATAATAGGCTACCTATTTCTTGTACCGCTGGCAATAATAATTCGCGATCCGTCAGAAGATAAAAATTAATTTTACAGGTATTTAACTATTAATCAGACAGCTATATTTTCGATGAAGCAACTCCATTTCGATCTTTTAGCTTACCTATGATTAAGTGGCTCACTTTCGATGAAAGTGAGTTGTTTTCTGAGTACGGAGGTACTAAATACACATTTTCTAAAAAGCGAGGTTCTTCATATATATCGTTTTATATTTATAGAACAGCAGCAAATTCCAATATAGTACAACTCGGGCGATTAGCTCAGTTTTGGTTAGAGCGCTGCCCTTACAAGGCAGAAGTCACTGGTTCGAATCCAGTATCGCCCACTCTTTTATTAATATGATTTGCGCTGAAATTCATCAAAGACTCCAGGAGCTTTGTTCCAATATTCCAACTCCAGAAATTCTTTTCTCACCAAATTTGTTCAAGTGCACGAATTTTTAAGGTGCGCTTTCTGGTAATCAATTGTTGGATTTCGCTAATTGGTTTTCCTTTCAAAACCCTGTGAGTAATGTAGTTATTGAATCATACGGATTTTAATGACCAATCACGTTGTTGTGGAAAGTTTACCATTTCCGTTCTGAAAATCGGCTTAACAAAAATTCTGTTTAATTTGTTTATTCCTGAACTCTGTGGATTCGGGTTGTCATTGGTTGAACCTTGGGATGATCAAATGAAAAGTGACTCTCTTATGGAGTTTTGTTGCTCGGCGACTTTTCTTTTCTACTTGCCATATCGACTTACGAACAGTAAACTCTGCCGTCCAAGTTGGATTCGATAAAAGATATGTATCAAGCCCGGTTCTCAAGGAGTTCTTTTATATTATATTGATTTAGAAACTGCACTTTCATCATTAGATTCTTTTTTCTGATTGTTATAATATGGTCCGTGTAGTTCAGTAGGTTAGAACGCCTGACTGTGGCTCAGGAGGTCACGGGTTCGAATCCCGTCACGGACCCTTTTTTGTTACTTTCAGTTTCTTTGTTCTCATGTATAGATGCATAAGTGCGAAAATTCAGGTAAATATAAGTGAAGGAAGTTTATACAACAGATTTCAAATAAGAATAATTCATAATTCCTAATTCTTAATTATAATGATGACCCCATCGTCCAGTGGTCAGGACCTCAGGTTTTCATCCTGGTAACGGGGGTTCGATTCCCCCTGGGGTCACAGATTCGGTACTTCAAAAGAAGTGCCGTTTTTTTTTCTTCCAGTTGAACAAACTTTACTTAACCAATACAATCTTTTTAACCTCTGAATACCCGCCTTCGCGGGAATGACAACTGATTAGCGACATTTAGAATTCCTGTTTAACGACAATTATAATTCCCGTTTATAATGTGGAATTATTAGACTGTCCACGGACTCAACATAGGAGGACTTGGATGGTCACCGACAAACAGGTGAGGTA
>JAVCCM010000127.1 GCA_030765455.1 Candidatus Electryonea clarkiae
CAGCAGGGGGATAGTAAACGTACATGATAGTATCAGCAGGATTGTAACTGTAAAACAGTTTATATGGATCAATTGACGGGCCTCCCCAGTAGTTATTGGTACAGGGGTAGTCAAAGTGCGGCTTCGAAGCGGAAGTGTAGTTGAGAATAGTGTTATTCCCGGCGCAGAAGATATTGTTCAAACCGTTATTTGTCACCGGGAAATATTTGTAAGTAGTGGCGAACTGGTAACCGGCGTTATCCTCAAGTGTGTTGCGCTGGTAGAGTGAAGGTTGAGCGCTGCTGGTGCAGCTTAAACCATGAGTACCGTTATCGCTGATGATACAGCTTGAGATGGTGGGAGATGAATTGTTGCATCGAACTCCCGATTTGGTGTTATCGGTGAAGTCACTCCAATAAACCGTACCGCCTGACTCGTAGAAGTATAAGCCGCTTTCATCGTTGTATGTAGATTCCGTCGTATCGATGGTGACATTGTTGGAGTACTTGATATAGATGCCATAGCTCCCGGCGCTGTCAACAGTCACATTACTGATCAACGAATTGTCACAATCATCCAGGTAGATACCTTCATCAGTAGTATTCGAAATATCGCAATCATAGATATAGACTACTGAATTATCGCCGTGGATACCAATATCCACATCGTCAAACGTGTTTCCATGGTATTCACTTATATCAGAAGCGGTCGCGACGTCATTGACATATATCCCCTTCTCACCACCAACAAACTCGCAGGAATCGACATCCAACTCTGTGCTGTCCTGATATATCCCCCAGTCACAGTCGGTAAAAGTGACATGGGAAATTCTGTTATCTTCGTTCAAAGTATCAATTGCATGAATACCAACTTCAGCATCTTCAATTTCACAATAATTGATAGTTATTTTACCCGGAGAAGACGCGCCATCTCCCAATCTCTGAATAATTCCACCCCAACTTGTTTCACTGGTATCTTTAACAAGTGAGATTTCATTCCCATCTGAGCCCTCAATAATAAGTTCCCCTTCGACAATCAGACGATTATCTTCACCTCCATCAAAAAGAACTTTCGTTCCATTGACTAATGAGAGTGAAACACCTTCAGGAATAATTAACGAGTCAGGTATTCTTGCGAACATATCATCCCAAACGGTATTTTCATTCAAAATTGCAAAATCAACTGGCCAAGCGATGGTTGGATCGCCAAAATATCGCACCCTTCTGATTGATCTTAAACCAGAATAATCAACAGTTGAAAAACTGTATACAACAAACTCCCCCATATCATATCCCGAATCGGGTAAAGTAAAAGAACTATCAACGAAGATAGTATCATCGATATCAGGATAATAATACGTACTATGATCGAATAAGCGATCATCAAAGTACTCTGCTTTAATACGATAATTAACTGCATCTGGCGATGTAGATAATATCCATCTAAGTTTAGGGTACCTTCTGTTATCCGGTGCATCTTCATACGCGCGATTAATTGCTGTTGCATTATATGGTGGAGCTACTGCGTGATATGCGTTAACCATTCCAGCACCGTAGCAATAAGGAGAGAGAACCCACTCATCATTCCATCCCATCTGCAGGCTATCACCCCAATTATCAAACCAGACTGCTGATCGAGTAAGCACTTCCTTAACACTATCCGGTTCACCAATTAAGTTTGGAAAACGAGATAATATTAGGGCGACTACCCCTGAAACAATTGGAGCTGCAGCAGAAGTACCTTTGAAAGAATGTCTTGACCAATCATTATTAATATAACATGATGTCATACTATCCCCAGGTGCTGTTATATCTAAGATTTGAGCGTTTTCCTCCTCATCATACCAATTTTGATAAGGTGCACAGAATACAGAATCACGACCGAAAGTCGGTGTTAGCGCCCCTACACTAATTACTTCGTCAAGTTGAGCTGGCCAGGATTTGTATGGTCTTTGCATGGGTCCATTACCTTCATTACCATAAGATGCAACTATTATACATCCTATATTATATGCAGCCTCTACAGGAAGGCTAATATAAGTTGGGCAAGATGAAGTATCTGGACCTAATAGATCAACAAGCGTCCAACTATTACTAATAATATGGGCACCCGTCCAAGCTGCGTACCTTATTTCGGGTGCATAATGCCATGCCCTTCTACCACCCGCCCCCGCCTTACACTGAATTTTTGCACCCCAAGCCACACCAGCCATCGTTGTATCGTTATTTGTTTTAGCTGCTACTAATCCGCATACTCTTGTTCCATGTCTTCCAGCCCATTCGATAGTAGTATCTCGAGCTTCAAAATATGAATGAGGGAGCACTAAAGTGTCATTTTCTATGCTATCGCCATCGGCATCGTATATTACTATTGTTGTATCTAAATCCCACAAAGTGTATAAATCATTGTGCGTCTGTCTGGCACCATCATCAACAACAGCAATTTTAATAGTATCTGGGCAGGTAACTATATCCCAAGCTTCCGGAGCACCAATATCGCATTCTTCCGCGAAAAAGTTATTCAAATACCATTGCGAGGAATCTACAAACATAGAATCAGTTGGAAATGTACATTCTGATACTACATAACCTTTTTCTACCGATAGTGTCTCATCTAAAATATCTAATTTAAGCAAAGCTGTATCAAGATCAATTGAACTGTCAAAATATACAATGAGGAACTGCGAAAGATCTGGAATATTGACATATTGCCCTTTAAGACTTGAATAAACAAGGGTGTCTTTCTCGAAGCTCATCTTAAAAAGCTTTTCTAAGGAATCAGCCTTAATTGAGTTTAATGAATCTAAAACTTCCGGTACTTTCACTGAATTGGTATCAACTGCGAACGCTTTTTCAATTTCTATATGATTGATGGCCCCAGATTCAAAATTTACTATCAAAATCCCAGGTACTTCGTCTCCAGGATCAAATGAAAACGAATCAAAAATAATTAGAGTTTGAAAGCTTAAGAGTAATATTAAACTTGTTTTCCTAATCATGATCACCTCCAGTATAAATTTGATAAAAAATGCTCTTTTCAATACACTATCTGTGGTTAGGACATATGTTCTTATTTTAGTAAAAATACCTTCCTGACTTCACTTGATTGTTCCATGCTAAATCGAATAAAATATATCCCGCTTGGAAGTATGAGACCATCATTCCCATAACCATTCCAAGAGAAACTATGCTTTCCTTTGTAACCGAATCCATCAAACAGATCTATCACATTTCTACCTAAAATATTATATATTGAAAGCTTATAAATGGTGTTTTTATTAAGGTTAATTATAATAGTAGAACTTACATTAAATGGATTGGGGTAATATTCAATAGAATAAATAGGTATCGTAGTATTTAATATCTCAGATTTAATTGAATTTATTCCTCCAACATCTGTTCTGAAAACTGTACCATTTGATCCAATCAACCATCCTGTTTGAGGATTAATAAAAAATATATTGGTAATGTCATTTTTACTGTTAATATCTAATATATTCCACGTATCTCCACTATCATCTGTTTTGTATGACGTTCCAGAAATACCAACTACAAATCCTTTTGAAGAATCCGAAAATGAGATTGCTTGATACATATGCGAAGCACTTGAATCGTTAATGTTCCATGTTTCACCGCCATTATCAGTTTGCCATATTAATCCAATCCCGTATGAGTAATTATTCATATATATTTCCCTTCCTCCAGCTGCCCAACCCTCATTTTCATTTTTGAAAAAAATGTCTTTAAATATACGATTACCTTCTATATTCTCTAGATTTTCCCATGTACGACCTCCATCATTAGTCCTTAATACTCCACTGCTTGAACTGGTTGCTTGTAATATCCAACCTGTTGAATCGTCAAGGAAGAAAATTGAAAACAACGCTGAACTATTATCTGTATCAATAATTGACCAATTCTCGCCACCGTCATTTGTGGCCAAAAACAGTGAATCATTGCCTACTACCCAACCAACATCAGAGTTCAAAAAGAAAATGTCATACACAATTCCAATTGGATTAGCATCAACCTCCATATTTGTCCAGCTTTCCCCACTATCTTCTGTCTTCATGAAAATTCCATGATCTCCGCCTATCCAACCAGTTTGTTCATCAATAAAAAATACCGCACGAAGATGCGGTTCATTTTCTAATCCAGTTTCCTGATAAGACCATGTTAAACCCCCATTATTTGTTTTAGATATGCTCCTCAGTGAATCAGATTGCGAAAAGTTATATCCGACTACCCAGCCAACCAAACTGTCAATAAAACAAATATCGTACAAATAAGATTTAAAACCATATGATTGTTCTACCCAATTCATTCCACCATCAAATGTTCTATATATCTCACCGAAATCACCAACGATCCAACCTGTTGAATCGTCTTTCAATTGAATGGATCGTAACTCGTTTTCACTTACAGTCCCTTCTAAAGGTGCCCAGTGATCTCCTCCATCATTTGTACAATAGACTCTACCATTAATACTTATTACACAACAAATATTTTGATTTACGAAACTTAAATCATAAAAGAGATTCATTGCCTGGGTAATAAATTGTGATGTCCAGGAGTCTCCTCCATTTTCTGTATATAAAATTATTCCTCTACCATAATTAGCCACTCCAACAGCCCATCCAATATCTGAATTAAGAAACTTAATTGAATAAATCTCAAGGTAATTCATTCCATCTATTGCAACTCTATCCCAGTTCTCTCCATCGTTTGTCTTGAAGATAGCAGTGCCTATTCCGCCTGCCCAACCTGTGGTGTCGTTACAGAAGTAAATAGATCTTGTGAAGGGAAAATCCTCCGGCGTTTCATCACTCCAGTTTTCACCACCATCTACGGTTTTGAACAAATTGCCATCACTATAAATCCAGCCAACATTCTCCCCAACGAAATGAAATGACCAGGTATTAGTCGGGAATGCCGATATACGGCTCCATCTGACACCTCCATCAATAGTTTTATACAACCGGGCTGCACTGTCTGAGTATCCTGAATACCCAAGTAAGAATCCGAGACTATCGTCCAAAAATTTAATTACTTCAATAGAGTCCAGATTACTGATGTGATTTACACTCCAGTCAGAACCACCGTTGTTCGTTTCTACCATTACTCCACAATTACCAG
>JAVCCM010000169.1 GCA_030765455.1 Candidatus Electryonea clarkiae
CTGGTAATTGTGGAGTAATGGTAGAAACGAACAACGGTGGTTCTGACTGGAGTGTAAATCACATCAGTAATCTGGACTCTATTGAAGTAATTAAATTTTTGGACGATAGTCTCGGATTCTTACTTGGATATTCAGGATACTCAGATAGTGCAACTTGTTTGTTTAAAACTATCGATGGAGGTGACAATTGGAGCTGTATCTCGAAGTTTCCGACTAATACAAGGTCTTTTCATTTCGTTGGGGAAGACGTTGGCTGGATTTATAGTGATGGTAATTTGTTAAAAACCATAGATGGTGGTGTGAACTGGACTGATGTAACACCGGATGATTTTCAATTCACAAGATCTATTTACTTCTGTAACGACACCACAGGTTGGGCAGGCGGAATTGGCACTGCTATCTTCAAGACAAACGATGGAGAGAACTGGGATAGAGTTGCAATAGACGGATTGAATTACCTGGCGATTTATTCAATTAAGTTTTTTAATTCAGATATTGGATGGGCTGTTGGAGTTGCAAATAATGGTAGTGGAATAATTTTAAATACAGAAGATGGTGGAGACTCCTGGACAGTACAATTTATTACTCTGTCAGCGAATGTTTTTTATGATATAAGTTTTGTAAATCAAAATATTTGTTGTGTTGTGAGTATGAATGGAAGAGTTTATCGCACATCTAATGGAGGAGAAAACTGGGAGCCTTTGGAAGGAAGAATCAGTGAAAGTGAATTGAGAGGAATTCATCTGGACAATACTTCAAACGGTTGGACCATTGGATTGCATGGGAAAATATTTCATACAGTAGATGGCGGATTGAATTGGGAGGAACAGTCGAGAGGATTCAGTACAAATCTAATTGATGCGTGCTTCGTCGATAGTATGAACGGTTGGGTTGTTGGTTATGTTGTTAATTCGCCTTCTTCACACTCTATATATGTGACTGATGACGGTGGAACAACATGGGCTTCTCAGGATACACCATTCGAGAGACTGCCACATCTATATGCCGTTTGTTTTGTCGATGATTTAAATGGTTGGGCTGGAGGTGCAAGCGGTGTTTTCATAGAAACATCGGATGGCGGTGAAACATGGGAACGTGTGGAAATCAATCAAAATATTGTAAATCACATTTCTGATATTTATTTTATCAATTCAAATATTGGTTTTGTTTTAAGTAGCTCTCAATTGTTGTTTACGAATGATGGGGGCGAGAATTGGTCTCTTCTCGAAACGAATAGTAATTCATCTCTACGATCAATTTTTTTCATTGATGATTCAACTGGCTGGATATCAAAACCAAGTGGTGTACTAAGGACTAATGACGGGGGAAGAACATGGCAGAATCTTGATAATATTGATGGTTACAGAGAATTCGAACAACTTTATTTCAAGAATGAAAACGAGGGATGGGCTGTCGGTGGTGATGAAACGTTTCAAGGTAATTATTCAGAGGGAACAGGATTCATCTGGCATACGGATGACGGTGGTGAAACATGGACAATACTGGATTCAAGCGCTACGCATATGTATCGATCAGTTTCTTTCTCAGACTCTTTAAATGGTTTCGCAGCTGGATATTCAGGAACTGTTTATAGTACAAATGATGGAGGAGATACTTGGAATTGCTTTAATATTAACACAACGAGACATTTAATTAATATTGATTTTATCAATTCTCAAACTGGCTGGTTGATTGGATCAGAAGGAACAATACTAAGAACAGACATTGGGGGAATCAGCTCTCTCCCTACATTATCTATCAAAAATCCGACATCTTATTATTTACTAAACTGCTATCCCAATCCATTTAACAACAATACAAATATAGTGTTAAACATCGGCAAGGATTGCTTCTACACTCTTTCCATTTATAACATTCTTGGTCAAAATATTCTTGTTGTTTATAGTGGTTTCAGCCCTGCAGGGAAGTATGTTTTTTCCTGGGAGGGATTGGATTCAAATGGTAATATTGTACCAAGCGGAACTTATTTTATACAATTCAACAATAACATTGCAAAAGAGATAAGGAAAGTACTCTTACTTAGATAGATTATTAAGTTACAAGTTTACGCATTTACATTAAATTGAAGGGAGATTACTGTGACGAACAAAATTAAGCTGATTGTTGTGTTATTTTGCTACTTATCATTCTTATCTTTCGGGTTATATGCTCTTGATCCTGGAGACGAAGTACCGGGTAGATTAGTTGTCAATTTCGATTCAGGAGTTATTGATTTACCAGTTGGAGAAACAACTGTTTCTGTTGATAGTAATTCAGTTCAGGATCAAGAGACGCTGGATTCGTTAATCTCAATAGGAGCAGATTCATTAGAAAAGCTTTTCAAATTAGCATTCCTTGGTGAAGCATCACCTCCAGTACCTGAGCTTTCGCAATATTTTATCGTTTACTTTAAAGAAGAGATGGATTTGGACGATGCAATTTCATCTTTAGATCCTCTGGATGAAACCGTTACTGTAGAAAAAGACTATGTAATGATTGCTTATGATCATTCCCAATGATACAAAATTGCTTGATTCAACACAATGGTACTTACATAATTATTATAATAATGATTGTGATATCGATATGTCGTCTGCCTGGGATATTATTCGTTGCCCTGACACACTCAAGATCGCAGTAATAGGTGATGGAGCACTCCAAGATCATCAGGATTTGAGAAATATTTGGGATTTGGATTCAACTTATTATCTTGATCGTGATGGAGATACAGTTTGGACGCATAATTCCCAGTTTGAGCCTTGGCCAGGGTTTCAGGCTGAAGGAGAGCATGAAGTATGTGTAACTGGAATAATAGCCGCTGAGACAAATAATAATTTAGGAATATCTGGAGTGGCTTGGGGTGCAAAAATTCAGTGTAAAGGATTCGGTCGTCATTTAAGTGATGCAGCTTCAGGTATTTCGCATGCAGCGCGTACAGGCGCTCACGTTATTAATGTTAGCCATGGGCATGGAAGTTTCAGATGTCCAGATTTCATTCGAGTACCTGTTGAATTTGCATATTTAGAAAAGAATTGTACTATAGTTTGTTCATATGGAAATAATAATCCTGAGCCACCATTTAAATGTTGGCCTGCTCAACTCGATGAAGTAATATCTGTTGGCGCACTTACTCCTACTGCTGATCGCGATTCACTGTTTTATTGCATTGATCAAAATTGGGGTTCAGAAGATACTTCAAGAACTGCAAGATATATGGATCTAACTGCGCCTGGTGATACTATTTGGACAACAGATTATGCTGACACAAGCAATTATAGATATTTCAGAGGAACATCGGCTTCAGCACCAATTGTTTCTGGAGTAGCCGCACTTATTATGTCACGCTTTCCAAATTTAGTTGATGAACCTGATAGTATAAAAGAGATATTAATACGGTCTGCAACATGGTTTGACTATTGGGGAGACCCGGATGTTGCTGATACATCATACGGTGCTGGAATGGTTAACGCTTATCACGCGGTAGCTCCACCATATAATGCAACAGAAATTTATCGCTCGCATGAGGATGCTCCAAATGACAGCATTTACCCTAAACTAACATGGGTATTATCTACTTCGCCAGATGTAGTTAATTATCGTATTAAAGCAGAGTACTTTTATGGTCCCGGATTCGATCATAGGACGTATTATTATCCTGATGTTGATGCTACTGTCTTCATTGATAGTTCTTTTACTTTGCCAGAGACGGGATATGTTGTGGGGGAGTTTGTTGTATACAGGTTTTCAACTGTTGATTATTCTGGTTTAAGATCACCCGGAAGGACGAAACATTTTGGCGATCCAACCTCCAATTGGCCAGTTGATTTTGTGATTTTGAATGAAAATACCATTTGGGATGGTATATTCGCAAGAATACCTGATTCGTTAATTATTCCAGAAGGTGTTTCTCTCTCATTAGTCAATGGAACAAAGGTTCTTTTTGATGGAGGTGAAGATAACCATCTGATAGTCGAAGGAGAACTTATTATTGAGGGCTCAGATGGGAATGAAATCTTACTTGTTAAAGATACCAGCGAAACAAGTTGGGGTGGAATTATCCAGAGATTGGGAGATGGCGCGTCTTCTCCGGGGAAAATAACTATCAATTACTGCGAAATCGAGGATGCTGAAGTTGGTATTCATGCAATTGATTCATTGAATGACGATAACAGGATTTCCCATGTCACTTTCACAGATTGTGATTGGGGGGTTTACCAGGACAGTACTGAGCTGGATATTGATTCCTGCGAGTTCACTGGTGGTGAGAAGGGGATATATGTCAATGACGTCGCGACCGCTTCTGCTGTCAGTGAATACCATGGAAACACCTTTGACGAGGTAGATATCGGTATCCACGGCGATAATTCAGTAGTCTATATCTATGATTGCGATATTTCGAATACGACTGATGAAGGCATCTACCTGGATGATTGTGACAATTCGTTGATCAGTAATGTGACCGTTGACAGCGCCGGGAGCTATGGCATCTATATCAAGTACTCCAACAATGTCACCATCGATTCCACCGAATCTACATACAACGATGAAAGCGGATTGTACTTCTATGAATCTGGTGGAACGGTTTATTGGAGCGACTTTACCGATAACCTCAAATCGGGAGTTCGATGCAACAATTCATCTCCTACCATCTCAAGCTGTATCATCAGTGATAACGGCACTCATGGTCTGAGCTGCACCAGCAGCGCCCAGCCATCGCTTTACCAGCGCAACACACTTGAGGATAATGCCGGTTACCAGTTCGCCACTACTTACAAATACTTCCCGGTAACCAATAACGGTTTGAACAATATCTTCTGCGCCGGGAATGACAGCATCCTCAACTATACCGCCGCCTCAAAGCCGCCTATGGACTACCCCTGTACCAATAACTACTGGGGAGGAGCGTCAATTGATCCATATAAACTGTTTTACAGTTATGATCCGGGAGATACTATCATTTACACTTACATACCATTTGCTGGATCACAGTTTTCACGTTCGGCGCAGAAGAGAACATTATCTACATACGACGATTCCCTTTCGGCGGCATTCGCTCATGAATCACTGCGGGAATGGTCTGATGCAAGCCGTATTTTCTACTGGATAGCGGTCAACGATTCTTCCGATTTTAACCGCAGTACGGCGATACTTCACTGGCTGCATGACGATAATGCCGACTCAACAGAATGGACGGCTCGGCTTGATTCCCTCGAAGCAATAGAAGACGATCTCGATGAGGACAGCGAACTGTTTGAACCAATTGGTGACGCTACAGCCCGATGTTTGGTGGGTGCACGGCGATGGGAAGACGCTATCAGTATATACACTGACCGGATGGAGAACGCCCTTGAAATGACCGATTCTCTTTTAGCTGAGATACATATCGGGGCAATCTACGTCAATTGGGCTGGAGCGTTGAACAGCCCCGAACGTCCCGGAGGTAGAAGAAAAGTCGCACCCGGCAACCCTGTCGAACCTGAGACGTCTTTCGATCCGACAGAATGGGAAACACTTGAATACCAGTTGAGCAAAACATCCACAGTTCCCGGCAGTCAGGACTGGAAACCTGTCAGCCGCGCCACATACGAAAAACGGGTACGTGAGATCCTCGCGATATTGGACAAACAGGCACATACGGATGAAGCCCTGGCATTATTACCCACAGAGTATGAGCTGTCCGCGCCATATCCCAATCCCTTCAATCCTTCGGTAGTAGTTCCATTTGCCCTGCCGGAGAACACGAAACTCCGTCTGGTTATCTTTGACATTTTAGGCAGGGAGGTAGTGGAGCTGGCAGACCGTAATATTCAAGCCGGTTATCATCGAGTAGTATGGGACGGTAAGAACAGCTCAGGAATCACTGTAGCGTCAGGAGTGTACATAGTCCAATTAAAGTCGGATAAATTTACAGCAGTCAAGAAAGCGGTTATGATCAAATAAAGGACAACTGTAGGGTAGGAATAACAAGAGATGTGACCTAGCGACTTACGGAGATTTATCAGCATTTGTATGACCTGGGCTTACGGTACTTCGGATATTTTGTCGAAGCGGAAATCGTACTGATCGGGATCAAGTGTTGTTAAATCTCCGTATCCATAGGTTACAAAACCGCATTTACAGCCGGCGGATTTTCCTGCCTGCATATCTGATATTGTATCTCCGATAACAAGTGTGGATTCAGGGGATGCGTCAAGTAATCTTAATGCCTCCTGGAATACATACGGATCAGGTTTTGCCGGGAATCCGGGCTCGACTCCGCATACCGCATCGACCTTGTCAAATAAATCGAGTCCTTTGGTTACAAATTCTGCGGGTTCTTGAAATTTATTGGTAGCAATTGCGATCTTTGCATTTTCCGAACGCAGCTTTATCAACAAATCAACCACACCTGGATAAATTACTACTCCGGATGGAAAATTCCTGTCATGTTCGTCCCTGAATATTTTCGCCATCTTCGAAAATATAGAATCATCAAGTATGGTTTCATTTCCCCGTTCACGAATAAATCCTTCGAAAACCTCAATAAGCGGTCGTCCAATCCATCGACAAACATCATCCTGTGTGATATTGTCAACGCCTATGGATAACATTGCTGATGCTACACCCTTCCATAATGCATAGCTCGAATCGGTAAGAGTTCCATCAAGGTCAAAGATATATGATTTGAATTTTACCGGCATATTTTATTCTCCATAGATCAGGTAATATACGCTGTATTTGTGAACAAACCCGAACCGGTTTTGGTTCGGGTTTGTTATGTTAATCAAAATAATCAATCTAAGTGCGAAAAGAAATTTTCCTTATTTCACTAATAAAACCTTCTGTATTTCATTCATTTGCGATGGAACAACTGCGTGAACAAAGTAGATGCCGGAGGTGAATTCGTCGGCATTAAAGATCATTCTGTTGTAACCGGCGCTATATGTGCCATCAGCAATTAATGCTACCCTGCGACCCTCGACATTTAATACTTCTACTTTTAGAGAAGATTGTTCAGGTAATCCAATAACCACCGTCAGGGTTGGATTAAAAGGATTTGGATAAGCTGAAGCAATCGACCATTTTGTCGGAACCGGCTGGGAAGTTATTTGCGGAATGCCTTCAGCAGACCATTGAACTTCGATAGTATTTGATGCTTCCGATTCTCCATCGCTAAACTGGGCAGTTACATGATATATGTAAACATGATTTCCGGGTTGTTCAAGTTGATCATCATAGCTTTTATCGACTGTTCGCCCTATGAGAGACTCATCACGGAATACCTTGTAATCAATCAAGTCGTCGAGGTCATCTCCACCATCAGATCCGGCCTGCCAGCTTAATGATACAACTCCGGAAGACTGGTTGAGATCAGCCTCTAAATCATCAGGAGGATACACTCTATCTACTGAAAGTGTCCTCGTCTGGGAAGACCAGGTTCCTGCAGTATTCATGTCCTGGGCGAGAACCTTCCACCAGTAGGTAGCATCTTCTTCAAGTAGAATAGCTTCAAGGTTTGTTTCCGAACCGGCATAGAAGCGTCTTGGGTAGTCAAATTCAGGATTAGTAGAAAGAAATAACCTGAATGTTACTGCGTCATCCGGATCAGGATCATTCGTGTCTTCCCATTCGAACAGATGGGTGAGAGTGTGAATGGAGATACCATTTTCAGGACTGATCAGGTCGAATGGTTCAGGGGCTTCCGGGATGTAGATTTCAAAGTTAAAAACAGCTTCGCACCATTTGCCGTCAGAGTCATTATCTTCAGCATGAACCTTCCACCAGTAATGTGTATCATCGGAGAGTGCATCAATTATTAGCGAGGTGTCGGTATCAGTCTCAATGATAGTAGGATCTGAAAATTCTTCATCAGTTGAGAGATAATAAACGTATGTCACAACATCATCGGGATCATCGTCCTCAGCACTAAGCCAGGAAAATGTTATATTGGTTTCATCAATTGAGAGATTGTTTTGTGGGCTGAGCAGACAGAAATCTTTCGGCGCTCCGTGGAGGCTGTTCTCCCACCAGGTAATTTTGTTCGCATTCTGACCCGCGCTTACTATATCTATATCGTTATCATCATCAATGTCACCGACATGAACATGAGTAGCGAAATTGTAATTGCCGGATATCGTGTGCTCAGTAAAATCCTGGTCGCCGTCATTTTCCCACCATGCGATATCATTATCCGTGGTAGCAGCACCAATGATGTCCATATCTCCGTCATCATCGAAATCAGCAGCATTAATGCAATCAGCGCCACTGAAATTATTTCCAATAATATATGGCGTAAAATCTCCTTCACCGTCATTTTCATACCATCTCAGTGAACTGGATGTCCTGGCGGCTCCAAGGATATCAAAATCATCATCCCCATCGATATCTTCGGCGTGAACAAAACAGGCATAATTGAAGTTGTTTTGAACTACATGTGAAGTGAAATTGGCGTTGCCGTCATTTTCAAACCATGTTATCCTGTTATCACCATAAGCGGCACCTATAAGGTCAATATCACCGTCATCATCGAGGTCTTCAGCATAAATAGAAGTAGCACCTCTGCCAGCCGCAATAATTATTTCAGTGAATTCTTCATCACCGTCATTTTCCCAGTAAGTATAATTATTAGCACAAGTTGATGCTTCAAGTATATCAATATCACCATCGTCATCTATATCTGCTGCATATACTCCCGCTGCACCACTGGTAGTATTGAGGTTATGCCGTGTAAAATCCTGATCACCATCGTTTTCCCACCACGTGAGAAGACTGGCGCCTCAACCACCGGTTCCGGCTATGACATCAACGTCGCCATCGATATCAACATCGGTAGCATGAACGCAAATACCGTTAGTGAAGTTGTCGTCTATCGTATGTTCTTCAAAATCACCAGCTCCGTCGTTCTCCCACCAGGTAACATCACCGAGAACGATCGCGACACCTACAACATCGAGGTCATCGTCACCATCAATATCAAATGCCTGGCATGCAGAGGCACCTGTGAAATTTGTGGTAATGTCATGCTGGGTGAATTCAATATCTGCTAAGATTTGACCGGATAAGAGAAACAATGAAATCAGTGATAATCCAATGATAAAGGTGTGCTTACGTGTAAACATAATTTTCCTCTTCTTGCAGGATTATGAATGGAATGTAATCAATCATCTAAAGTAGAAGAAAATAACAGTAAGCGCAATAGTTGAGGAGCACATCAGTATATAAAGTTTGATATATTACAGATTGGTTATTATAATAATAAGAGCTTGTTAATTTGTCCCATGCAAATATAATTACAGGAATATTAATTGCGTAGAATTGGAATAATCGGTGGTGGAGTTGCAGGACTTTCCGCGACATTTGAAGCGGTTGAGCATGGTGCTGAAGTAACAATTTTAGAAGCGCTGCCTCACCTTGGAGGTCGTGCTGCTGCCGGCAAGAATTGGGACACTGGACGACACTTGGTATCATCTTCCTATTATGATTTCCTGCAACTGACTAATCACCTTAGGACCACTTCTGCTTTAACTCTAAGCCCAATGGCATTAGGTATTATTGAGGGACGAAGAAAACCATTCTGGTATATGAATATCCCATTATTGGGTAATATTGCGCCTCTGGCAGGGTTGATCACATCTGGTTTTATACCATTATCGCATAGCCTTAATGCATTAAAGTCATTGATGAAGATAGTCGGTGAATATGTTACTGAACCATCAGATAAGGAATTGATCGGAACAGGAAATTCAGCGATTAGCGCTGCTGATGGATTGACAATTTCGCAGTATATGGATAACTCTCGATGGTCAGAACTGTTGCAGAAAAGATTTGGTAATCCATCAGCAATTGGGATGTGTAACCTCTCGCCGGTAGAAGCAGCAGTGGAGCCATTTATATTAGCCATGAAAAGAATATTTCATGAACCAGACAAACGTGCTGGTTGGGTACATGGTGATGCCGGCAGGCTTATAACAAATCCAGCACCTGATATTTTAGCTGAGAACGGGATCACTGTCAGGTTAAAAACCAAAGTTGACGAAGTTCGTCTTGGAAACTTAGGCTGGAAAGTAAAATTCAGCGGGGAGTGGGAAGATTTTGATGCAGTAATCATCACAGTTCCTCCATCTCGACTGGATTTTTTAGATAATTGTGAACAAGCTGAGGAGCTTGTTAACGCTGCAAAGGAAATTTCAGGCTGTAGGATAATTACCATCAGAGCCAGTTTTGATGGAATAGAAGCCTTGCCTGGGCCGATAGCAGAGGGGAGCAATCCTTATCCGGTCTGGTTTGCTGAACCATCCCCCAGGGGTGGAGTTCTGTTGGAGCGAGTTTTGTCCGGGATGTTGGGATCGTATAAGCCGGATATAAATTTATTAAAAGAGGAATTTGTATCGAGAGCAAAAGATTACTTTAACGCAACAGAAGTGATATCTGAAATCCAGGTGCGTCCTTATATGAACGCTACACCCTCAATAAAACCTGGTACAAAGCGACCTAAATTGAAACAATCTGATAATCTGTATTACGCTGGGGATTGGTCTGATACGGGATTACCGCCAACACTCGAATCTGCGGCTAGGGCGGGACGATTGGCGGGGAAAGCTGCTGCGCTCAAATTATAGCATGTTCAGCTTATTTGCTTCCCTCATATTGTTTTTTCTCATCTTCATCCAATCCCAATAAATCGCTCCATTTTAAAATAAACTTATTTGCAGCCGGAATACCCAGGGTTAACATCAAACCAACAATCACACCTGCCAGGCTGGCTGCCCGTGTCGATTTTCTATGGAGAAGGGGTCTTGTGATCGCCGCAGTTCCAATGAACATTACCAAACCGGTTATTCCATTTAAAATCCTTGATCGTTTTGTTGGTAACGGATTAGAATCAAGTAAAGGTTTTGAAAGATCATATCCTACTGCCAATCCGCCTCCAATGGCGCAACTGTATGCTGCAATCGGGGTTCTCGTCAAAAAACCTGCTATTAAACATGTCAGAGCAAATGAAAGACTTCGTAGTCCGCGAGGTTTGGAATTCCACCATTTTTTAAATGGTTTTTCTGAGGAAGATACTGCAAAGGCTACTCCGGTACCCAGCAATGCCCCGGCTACAGCATCTCGTGGATAATGAGTACCAAGATATACACGTGACCAGGGAATAATAACTGCTAATAAGATACTGCCTAACTTGGTAGCTGGAGTTTTCATCTGTCTTGCGGCAAATATTCCTAAAACGACTGCATTTTGAGCATGCCCCGACGGGAATGTAGGGTCGTCACGCGCAATATATGCCAACCGATGAATTGCTTTCTCAGGCGGGCGGGAAAATTTGAAACTTCTTTTAAAAATTTGATTGACGATAACTGATGGCATCATCATTGACAAAAGTGACAGGGCGGTCTTTCTGCTAAAAGAGCTGTATAGCAGACTAACCAACGAGAAATACGTTAACTCACTTCCAAGCGCCGCTCCCGACAAAGCAACAAAATTCAACATTGGATTTCGATATCTTGCGTTCGCTATCGCAATTTCCGGATCTGCAAGCCAGGGGATTATATCGGGAGTGAAATCTTTCTTTTTAAAGCGTTTATTATTCTCGGATTTAGGCAGTCTGTCGGAAATGTACAATAAGGGTAAATGCATATTTGTATTCTTTTAAACTTTTGTGATTAACCTAATGATGATGTTTTTCATCCGAAAACAGAGTAAACAAATCTTTTTCTTACCAATATGTAAGGATAAAGTGTCTAATAATCAATACTTCAAATCATTTATCATCCTATCTTATATCAATAAATCAAAGGTTCTTGAATGGAAGAAACGTCATAAAATCTGCATGATGAACAATATAGGCTTCTGTACTGCGTTTTACCATATCGCCCTCACCGGCATGCGCAGCGATAATATGGCAGACACTATCCGGTACATTGCATTGCATTGCCAAACCAACTCCCGAAAATGGATGACGCACGTACCGCCCAAAATCACTGACGGTAGCTTTTCCATCGACCTTGTCATATTCGAGCAGTTTACCAACATCGGCAAGAATCGCCCCGGACACTACAATATCAAGATCGAGTGGAAGGTTGTCACCGAAGAATTCCTGCATTTTCTTCGCAGCGTCAAGAGATATATGCACCACAGCTCGTTTGTGCTCCATGAATGTTACTGGACAATCCTTCACTAAAAGGGTGAAAGGAATTTCATTAAGATCATCTGCTTCAAGTTTACTCAACGATAATGCGAGTTTCCAAGTTTCAGCAGTCGCATCGCGCAGGTTATCATCCTTGATCCAATCAAGCTCAGGCCATAATTCTTTAACTTTATCAATCATCAAAACCTCTTTGAATTATCGGGGATATTATCTTCGCTTTATGAAAATTGTGAATGTGTCAGCCTTGTTAATCTCTTTCGCCCTTGCAGGGCTTGATAATTGTGTGATTATTCTACTCCCCCGGCTTACGCCGAGGGCTACATGCTTCCGACCCTTCGGGTCTTTCTCTTTTGAACGCACTCTAACGAGTGAACGCACTTTAACCAGTTGTAATTGAACGAATAAGAAAGTGTTCTAAAAAGCTTAAGGGGAGTGAAGTCGTGTATCCCGGTTAATAAGCGCCTGGTTGCCGATTCTCCTACTCCTCAAATGTGCTTTTATGAAATGTGTCCTAAAAAGCTTCAGGGGAGTGAAGTCGGGTATTCCGGTTAATAAGCGCCTGGTTGCCGATTCTCCTACTCCTCAAATGTGCTTTTATAAAATGTGTTCAAAAAAGCTCCAGGGGAGCGAAATCGTGTAGCCCGGTGCGTAAGCGCCGGGTTGGCGAACTACTACACTTCAGCCCCGCAGGAGCGAAAGCAAACAACATTCAATCATAAATATATCGTTCATCAAACGTAATATTATGTTTCTTTAATAATTTTAGATATTCTTCTTTGAACGAAAATTTTCGATGATGTTCCTTTTGCCGTTTTAAATAATTGCGTACTGTTGGAATTTGTGATTCACTAACCGTAAATGCGCTGTATCCACTTTGCCATTGAAACGTTGTATTTGTCATCCTTTTTTCATTTATCCATTTGGATGAATTAGCTTTAATAAGTCGCATAGCATCAGAAATAGGTTTTGTCGCATTGAGTTTCATCAAAATATGAATGTGATCGGGCATCACACCGGTTTCAAGAAGAACTCCATTTATTTCCCGCAATATTCCCCCAATATAGGAAGAAATATCGGATTGTAATTCCTTTTTGATCAGGTCTGCGCGATTTTTTGTGCTGAAAACGACATGATATATCAGATTTGTGAATGTGTCAGCCATTGTGAATCTCTTTCGCCCTTGCAGGGCTTGGTAATTGGGCGATCATTCTATTCCCCCGGCTTACGCCGAGGGCTACATGCTTCCGACCCTTCGGGTCTATTATTTTTAATAAAACGGCACTTCAATAAGCTGTGCTTTCATAGATTGTGCTTCGATAGAACAGTGCTTTTATAAAATGAAATTCATAAGATTGTGCTTTCGTAAATCTGTGCTGTCACAATATTTTGCTTTAATAAGCTCCAGCGGAGCGAAATCATGTAGCGTGGGGCGTAAGCCCCAGGTTGTGAAAACTGTCGTCGCTAAGCCCCGCAGGGGCGAAAGCAAACACTATATTGATAAGAGAATATTGCCAAATCTCTTTGCTTTATGTTCATAATGGATCGATACATCCACTTAAATAAATTCATAGGTGATATCATTCTTTGATGCCACTTGGCTTGCTGTGGTGTCATTCACTAAAAATGCGTTTTCATAAAAATACGCGCTAATATAAATGCGCTTTTATTAATATATGATTATATTAATATGGTCTCTTATAAAACGGGGTATCGGCTACTACCGCTGGTATATGTTTATTCCTGATTTCTATCTCAAAGCGTGTCCCGACTGGAGTGAACTCTTTTTCCAGGTATGCCATACCAATCCCCTTGTTCAGGCTTGGAGACCAGCATCCGCTTGTGACATCCCCAATTTTTTCATTACCCTGAATGCATTTGTAACCACGACGAGGAATCGCTTTGCCTTCAATTTCAAATCCAATAAGTTTCCGCGTTATCCCCTGTTCTTTAATTTTTAATACCTGTTCCCGACCGGTAAAAGGTCCTTTAGCAGATTTTGTTATCCAACCAAGCCCTGCTTCGATGGTATTGGTGGTATCATCGATATCGTTACCATAAAGAGCGAACTTCATTTCCAAACGAAGTGTATCCCTGGCACCAAGTCCAATAGGTTCGATGTTATACTTTTTACCGGCTTCAAGAACTGCATCCCAAATATTTTCTGCGTATTTGTTGTCAAAATACAGCTCAACTCCATCTTCACCGGTATAACCGGTTCGGCTGATTATGGACGGGGAACCGGCGACTTCTCCTTCCGCGAACCAGTAATATTTGATCTCATCAATGTTCGTTTCGGTTAAATCCTGCACAATAGCAGGAGCATTACGTCCCTGTATAGCGAGCAAGGTAATATTATCTGATTCATCAGCAAGTTTAATGCTGCTATCAGCATGGTCCGCCAGCCAGGTGAAATCTTTAGCTTTATTAGCTGCATTAGCTACAATCATAAAATGATCAGAGAAACGATATACAAGCAGGTCGTCGATTATACCACCGTTATCATTCAACATCGCTGAGTATTGCGCCTGACCGATGCTGAGTTTTTTTGTATTATTGACTGTCATTTTATTTATGAAATCAAGTGCTCCTTCTCCTGAAACCATGAATTCACCCATATGGGAAACATCGAAAATTCCGGCGGATTCACGTACTCTCAAGTGTTCGGCATTTATACTGTGATATTGAATAGGCATGATATACCCGGCAAAAGGAGCCATTTTCGCTCCTGAAGCAATGTGTTTTTCGTAAAGTGCAGTCTTTGCGCCTTCCATCGAATACCTCCGGAAATAATTAAAATCAAGATATTTGAAATCTAACCTGACTCGATTAAATCAAATTCTGAAACAAACTTGAAATATAATTTCATTTTAGTGCAAAGGTAAACATCAGTAGGATTCTTCATTTTTAGTATCGTAATTTGATTTGACAGATTTAAATGATATATTATCAAGACTATAGTGCTTGTCTATATGAAATATCGCGAATCAACCGGAGCTGACTTTTAGACTATAGATCATCGCATGGTCTGTGCATTGAGTCTATTTTTTCGAAATAATTGATCAATAGCGGGAAATTCTCCTGTTAAAACAACTATATTTTGACAAGCAGTTTTGCTTTGACATATATGATTTATATATTGGTATCACCATGACTAACACACCACTTATTGAAGTCCCATTTGTGCGCGAACATAAGAGTCGTCTGATATGTGAAATATGTCCTGTGCTCTGCAAGCTGGGAGAGGGACAGGTTGGCTTATGCCGTGGCCGAAAAGTCATTGATGGTAAGATGATCGCCACAAACTATGGTGAAACAGTAGCATTACATCTGGACCCGATCGAAAAGAAACCATTATACCATGTCACTCCTGGAAAGCCTATATGGTCTGTTGGACCCAATGGCTGTAATCTGCAATGCAAGTGGTGTCAGAATTGTGAAATATCTCAGTTTGATGCTCCTACTCAATACTATTCACCTCAAATCCTTGCTCAACATGCAATGACTAATGGATCAGTCGGACTGGCTTACACTTATACCGAACCACTGATATGGTATGAATATCTGTTGGATATTATGCCAGAGGTTAAACATTTGGGCGGCTTGAACGTACTGGTAACAAATGGTTACGTAGAAGAAGCGCCATTACGCAACCTTATACCTTCGATGGACGCGGCAAATGTCGATCTAAAATTTATCGATCCTGAATTGTACCGTAAATACGCCGGAGGCAATCTTGAAACTATCCAGAGAACAATTCGTATAATGCATTCAGAAGGTGTTCATGTCGAGTTGACGCATCTGATTGTGACTGGTTTATCTGATAATCTTGATCATATTAAAGAACTCGTTGACTGGATAGCAGGTGTTGACATAGATATTCCTTTGCATCTTTCGCGTTATTCACCACGACATAGATGGGATAAAGAAGCTACATCAATAAATTTTCTTTTCGAAGCTTATCGGGCAGCAAAAAAATCTTTATCATTTGTATATCTGGGGAATATTATTTCAGAGGAAGGTCAGCATACTTTCTGCCCCGATTGTGGTAAACTCGTTCTCGAGAGAAAGTGGGGGAGTGTTAAACTGAATTCATTCCAAGATGGAAAATGCTCGAATTGCGGAAGAGATTTGAATTTATTGGAGAATAATTAATTCATCTGCTTTGGATGGCAATTTATTGTACATTTTTGCTTTACGATATGATGAATTTGCGCAATATGTTTTTTTGTCTATAATGAGATTGTCTTATACATCCAAATATCCAAAGATTCAATAAAATAAAAACAAACAATAATAGACAAATTATCAATATTTTCATTGTGGATAAATGATGTAAAAATTTTACGTACACTGAGAGTGTAAGGTCAATGTAAAACTTGATTGTCGCAGGGACATAGTATAAATTTCGCAATTGCTTTCTATAGAATATTAATTTTTAATAGTTCAACAAAACAATAGTATATTCTGACCAGGATCCAACAGGATGTCTTTTTATAAAAGAGCGGGAACTCCCGCAAGTTTTAATCCATTTCTTTTGATTTTGCCTTTGTCAATCCTGATGATTCTCTCCGGATGCGCTCAATATGATAATGAGGTCGGAGGCTCTCTCGTAGATAATGAGGTAACAGGAGAACTGAAAGACACGCTGTTCCAGGTAGATAGAGTAGCGATGATGACCAGGGGAGATCTGGTCAAATTGAACGCTGCCAACATTCCACTTGGAATTCAGGAAGAACTTACCTCAGATATTGTCCTTAGATTTACTGAATTTAATGCCCTGGGTGATACAATACTCGAATGGCGTTCCGGAACTCTGAAATTATTTGGAAATGGGTTTGTAGATTCTTCTGAAACCTTTGATCCTGCAAGTTGGAGTGCTGTTGTATATCGAATTGATGAGAGCTGGGATCCCATTGAGCTGACCAACGAAGATACCTTGATGATGACCCCACTGGACACAATCGAATTCATAACAAGCGATCCTTTTGATTCAGTGGAGGTTTCAATTGATACCTTGACATTGAAGAGCTGGGTTGAGGATACGCTGGCTTATGGAATTAGAATCAGTCCTCTGCCTGGTGCCGGATTCTTAAAGAATTTTGCCTCCCGGTTGGCCAGTAATGCTGAAAAACTGCCAGTATTGAAGATTGACGCTACTTTTAGAAAAGGTGAAGAGACTTATACTGATTCAGTAGTGACGATCTACTCGGATGTGAGTTCTTTCTTAACCTCAGATAGTTTTCAAGTTGCCGGCGACAGGTTATATGTTGGCGCAGGCTACTCACGTTTGATGTTGTTCCATACAGATTTTTCAACTTTACTCTCAAATACTGTCAGTCTGAATAAAGTAGAGGTATTCGTTCATACTGATTCTACTGCTGTCGGCATGCTTGGTGAAACGAACATTTTTACTGTCGCTCAAATTCGTTATGGCTGGAGTAATTCAGATCCCGATACTACAACGATTGGAAGCTCTTCAAGTCGCTTATTTAATGTTTCTGAAGATACCTCTCTTGTACGTTTGGATATAACTCCTTTAGCAAGATTGTGGGTAGCAGAACCCGATTCGAATTATGGAGTTGCGGTCAGATCATTCAACGAATTTACCACAATCGGAAGAAGAGCGTTCTATGATAATAGCGCTGATTCTTTATTAAGACCTGTATTTCGTGTTGTTTATACTGAGTTCGACATACCATGATTCATAAACATTTGATAATATTATTTGCTTTCATGATTTCCACATCCTTTTCCTTTGCGGAGACGATTTTCGGGAGTAATGGAATTGGATTTCTGGATAGAAATGAAGGGATTCGTTCAGTCGGTATGGCCGGAGCAGGCTTAAGCCTGACCGACTCTGCCTATTTCCATTTCGCAAATCCGGCGGGTTGGTACAATGTGGGGAAAACACGCTATACCATAAGTACTACCCTGGTCAGGAGTTACGCCAGCGATGAAACTGGAACTGACGATTTGGATGAGTTCCTTTTTCCGGGGATGGCGCTATCCGTCCCTATATATCATAATTATGCATTAGGTTTGTATTATAAACCTGTTAGTGATTATAACTATTTATTAATAGGACAATCAGAGTGGAGTCCCAAATACCCAATTGATGATTCTGATACCCTGAGCTATAAGGATCGTTTACAGGGAGAAGGTGGATTATCAAAGATGGGAGTGAACCTGGCGACAAAATTTGGTTCTACTTCGTTCGGTATTGCAAGTGATTTTTACCTGGGTAAACTTGATAATCTTAGAATTATTGATTTTGATGATGATTTGTTTTCCTTGTCCGGTAGATCCGAAAGACGAGAATTGTCAGGGTTTGGAATAAGATTGGGTCTCTTGTCTGATCTTCCGGGGAATACTTCCATTGCTGCAACAGTTTCTCTTCCGGCAAAGCTGAACGTCTCGACTGTGATCCAATATGAGGCAGGTGATTCACTGAAGTTTGATGACCTGGATTACGAATTACCTCTTGAATTTGGTATTGGTTTTTCAAAAACCGGGAATCGTTTACGTGGTGTAGTGGATGCCGGTTACTCATTTTGGGAAGAAACTGCAGATAGCTGGGATTCTTATTCAGACTATATTAATACCTCAAGGTTAAGCATTGGTGTTGAACGCCTGCCACTTAGAGGTGCTCTCGATCCGTGGTATGAAAAATGGTTGTATCGTGCAGGGGTAAGCTATGATGAACATTATATCGAACTGAACGACAATAAATTAACTATTTTCAGAGTTGCAGCAGGGGCGGGTATTCCAGTCAAAAGTGGAGTTGGAATACTTGAGTTTGCTTTTACATTGGATTTTCGCGGAGATGAATCCACAATTGGAGCGAAAGAAACAGTTGTGGGCATCAACGTTGGATGGAGTTCGATGGAGAAGTGGTTCGAAAGAAAACAAAGATAGCTTGTGCGAGACTCGTATAGATTTTTTATTTTGTAGGTTATAATCCGTAAGATTTTACAGCTTGGAGTGGCAAATTGGAGAAAGTAATGGTTAATCGTATCTGGGTATTTATTATCATAGTTTCGTTTGGTTTTATTATGATTTATGGCTGTGCAGCCCCTCAACAAGTTGCAACAGGTTTAACAGCCGAGCAGATACAAGCGCAACAGGATTCCATAGCTAAAGCAAATGAAAAAGAACTTAGAAAATGGCGAATGTTTGCATATGACAAAGTTAAAGAGAAAAACTGGGAAAAAGCACGTGAATATTTCTGGAAAGTTGTCAAATTAGATGTTAAACATCAATATAACGATTGGTCGAGAATTTATCAGACATATACAGAGATGAGCGATGTTGATAGCGCCCGGATAGTATTGCGATTAGGACTGGAACATCATCCGGATGATGCTTTTCTAAATTCAACTCTTGGATTTTACCTTAAGACATTAAGTGAATATGATGCAGCCCTCGAGCATTACCGGGCTGCGTTGAAAACCGAGAGCGAAAATGTAGATTACCTGATAAAAGAAGGTGAATTGCTTGAATTGCTTGGAAGAGGTGAAGAAGCAATCGAGGTTTATGAAATAGTACTGAAAATTACTCCTGATAATCAGGAAATAAAAGATCGTTATACCAGCTTACTTCGCGAATATCGTGATCCTGATGAATACCTTGCAAGCCTTGAAGCCGACGTCGCCGCAAATCCTCAAGACGAGAACAAACAGATGGAGTTGGTTTTCGCTTATGCAGACCAGGGTTATAACGAAAATATCATCATGCATGTTGATATGCTTCTTACTATCCACCCTGGGAAAATAGATGCAATAAACCAGAAAGCGCTGGCGCTTGAAAACCTTAATAAACTGTCGGAAGCAATTAGTGCACATGAAGCAGTTTTGGCTGTAGAACCGGAAAATTTCAGGGCAATGTTACGCATTGCAGATAATTACCGGTTATTAAACAAATATTCCACCGCACGGACATGGGTCATTAAAGCACGAAACGCTGGAGATAATCCTCCTGAAGCTGATTTTATACTGGCTCAAGTGTATGAGTCAGCAGGTGATGCATGCTCGCAGGGAAGAGGACTGGAATTTGATGACAAATTGATATTTATTATTGCCCGCGAATTATACGGTAAAGCGACAAATGGAGATGATTATAATATCAAAGACCGGGCTTCCAGCAAATACAACAATCTGAAACAATACCTTCCGGTCTATTCGGACTGGTTTATGAATCAGACAAAAAAGAGACCGAAGAACTCCTGTTATGGCTGGGTTAACAGCAGTTGGCAAGAGGTCAAGCAGATCGATAACTACTTGCTGAAACTTTCAAAAAGTAAAAGTTAATGGTATTATTTTGTTCAAATAGCCAGGTTAAAAGAGTTTAAATCTTTCAACCTGGTTTTTTTATTTTTTGGTAATCAATGTATAGGTATTGGCATGAAAATTGTCGTTGCAGCTGATCACGGCGGGGTGGACCTAAAAGATCAAATTCTAATTCACTTGCAAAAAGCCGGTCACGAAGTCACCGACCTTGGAACCTATTCCAGCGAAAGTGTGGACTATCCTGATTATGCACTCGAAGCATCAATCAAGGTCGCGAGTGGTGAGATGGAGTGCGGAATTTTGTTTTGCGGCACAGGAATTGGGATGTCAATTGCAGCCAATAAGATAGCAGGAATCTATTGCGCTAAAGTCAACAGCGAAGAAGAGGGAAAGCTGGCAGCGGAACATAATCTTGCTAACATGCTTGCTTTGGGCTGTAGAATGATTGATCCCGAAACTGCCTGGAGTGCTGTTAAAGCTTGGCTTGAAACACCCCACGGTGGTGAGCGCCATCAACGTCGAGTTGGAAAGATTGCCGCTATTGAAAAGAGAAATCACGAAAACATTTGATGCATGAAGAGCAGCGCGTAAATTCTAAAATATTTCATTTCTTACAGACAACAATGATCTTCGACTAAATTCGATTATTGACATCCATACGCTTTGCAGCTTATGTCGCGCAAAGACGGAAATTCGTATAGCAAGAATCCTGTGTATCCTTAATGTCTTTGCATCCTGTAATCTTATTAGTATTTACCTCTCCAAGTTGTCTTCAAAGTAAACGTAAGATCAGACAATTGAAGCTATTACTGAGATAGCGAGTTAGATCTATTCATCCTTCTGAATCCAGGTTCTATCAATAGATGTGACACAAGACTTTCAGAGTATCCACTGTGCTCCAAGGGCTCCCCAATACCATTTCGATTTTGTATATTTCTTCCCATCTTTTCCAACTTGTAGAATATTGTAAAGAGATAATTTAATTAAGAGAACCTAACAATTTCTATCTGACATTGTAGAATTGTTCACAAATTTAGGAGCGTTCGTGATGACATCCGAAGCGTTAAAGATAAGTGACCCTGAGATTGCAGACGCGGTTGATAAAGAATATATCCGTCAGACCGACAAACTTGAGATGATCGCATCGGAGAATATTGTCAGTCCGGCGGTTATGGAAGTTGTCGGATCGGTAATGACTAATAAGTATGCTGAGGGTTATCCGAAACGGCGGTATTATGGCGGCTGTAATTTTGTTGATATAGCTGAGAACCTCGCTATCGAACGCGCCAAGGAACTTTTTAGCGCAAAATGGGCGAACGTACAACCTCATTCAGGCAGTCAGGCAAATCAGAGCGCATACTTTTCGCTGATAGATCCGTTATCCGGAAAAGGTAAGAAGATTCCTGTTATGGGGCTTCATCTGAATCATGGCGGACATTTGACACACGGTAGCCCGGTTAATCTTTCCGGCAGAATGTATGATATTCATGCCTATACACTCGATTCAAAAACCGGCAGGATTGACATGGACCAGGTTGCTGCTCTGGCACGTGAGGTCAAGCCAAGGATGATTATTGCCGGCGCTTCAGCTTATCCGAGGTTTTGGGATTTTGAAAGATTCAGGGAGATTGCCGATGAAGCAGGAGCATTCCTGGTTTCTGATATTGCTCACTTTGCCGGAATGGTGGCGGTAGGATTACATCCTGATCCTTTACCCTATAGTCATATAGTGACCACCACGACTCACAAAACCTTGAGAGGTCCTCGTGGTGGCATGATTATGTCGAATTTTGAAGGCGGTGAAATCTTGCTTGCCGGGATACCTACGCCAAAGACTGTTACAGAAGCGGTTGACAGTATGGTATTTCCGGGAGTGCAGGGTGGTCCATTAATGCATGTAATCGCTGCAAAAGCCGTGGCATTTAAAGAGGCGTTGCAACCATCATATAAAACTTACATGGAAAAAGTTCTCGAAAACGCAAAAGTTTTAGCTGAAGAATTGATGAAATACGATTTTAAGCTGGTTTCGGATGGTACAGATAATCATTTAATGTTACTTGATTTAAGTAACAAAGGTGTAACCGGTAAACTTGCGGAGAAAGCTCTGGAATGGAGTGGGATAACTACTAATAAAAATATGGTTCCTGGTGATAAACAGTCTCCTTTTGTGACTTCAGGAATACGTATCGGGACTCCTGCACTTACTACTCGGGGAATGGGAGTAGATGAGATGAAAAGAATAGCCGCCTGGATCGATGCAGTTATCAAAGATCCTGAGAATAAAGAATTCAGGCGTTCTATCCGTACTGAAGTAAAAGAAATGGCATCTTCGTTTCCGCATTTCGCATGGAGCTGATGAAAACAATTAAGAATTATGAATTAAGAATGAAGAATTAAAACATATAAAAGAATTTAAAAAGAACAGCGTTCTACTCAAAGACACAATCTGAAAAAGTGTTAATATCGGTCATGAAGTTAGATTATTGGTTAGTAAACAGGTTAAACAAATAAGGTAATAACAGTTTGCGCTGTCCTTTTTGCGGTGAACAGGAAGATAAAGTTATTGACAGCCGTCCCTCACGTGCTGGTAGCGAAGTACGCCGCCGTCGTGAGTGTTTAGCTTGCGGGAAACGTTATACGACTTATGAATATGTGGAAGAAATTTCGTTGCAAGTCGTAAAATATGATGGCAGTGTAGAGCCTTATGATCGCAATAAACTGATAGCCGGAATTCGAGCTGCGACGACGAAACGACCTGTTTCCACAGAGATAATTGATAATCTCATATCTGATATAGAAGAGAAACTTTATTCAAAAGCTTCAAAAGAGATAAAGACCAAAGTTATTGGTGATCTGGTGATGAAAAAGCTTAGGAAAATCGATACAGTGGCATACATCCGTTTTGCTTCGGTGTACCGCAGGTTTGAGGATGCCGGAGAATTTACAGAGGAGGTCAGAAAGCTCAAATGAAAAAAACCTTTCGAGGTGGAACCCATCCACCAGAGTGGAAACTGACAGCCGAACAGCCTGGGGAAAAGCTGAAACTCCCTGAAAAAGTATATGTGCCAATATTGCAGCACATCGGAGCGCCTGCAATACCGTTGGTAAAAAAGGGCGATGAGGTAAAAAAAGGTCAACCAATCGCTGATCCGGGCGGATTTGTTTCAGTGCCGGTTCATTCACCTGTCAGCGGCAAAGTCGTTTCAATCGGAACATATCCTCATGCGTTCGGTCGGGATGTAGAAACTATTACCATTGAATCCGATGGCGCTGATGAATGGCATGAAAACATCAAAGAAGATGCAGATTGGGAATCCGTTGACGCAAAGACTATACGTGAACGTGTCAGGAATGCAGGTTTAGCCGGAATGGGAGGCGCTGCTTTTCCGACTCATGTTAAACTCAGCCCGCCCGAAGAGAAGCCTATTAATACCGTTATTATTAATGGTGCAGAATGCGAGCCATATCTTACCAGTGATCATCGCCTGATGCTTGAAAAACCGGCTGAAATCCTTGCAGGTGCACAGATTGTGAGCAAGGCGGTGGGAGCGAAACGCACTTTTGTCGGTATTGAAGATAACAAACCGGATGCGGTCAGCGTCCTGAAAAAAGCTGTAAAAGATGGAAAATTTGACATAAAGGTTGTAAGCCTACCGGTAAAATACCCACAAGGCGCTGAAAAACAGTTAATTAATGCTATCACAGGTCGTGAAGTTCCTCCGCCCCCTGGATTACCTATGGATGTCGGATGCCTGGTGCAAAATGTTGGTTCTTGTGTAGCTATTTATAACGCTGTGCGATTTAATAAACCTTTGATAGAACGTTATGTGACTGTATCAGGTCACGCAGTAAATAATCCCGTAAATCTGATCGCTCGCATCGGAACACCGTTTTCTGAACTCGTGGAAGCGGCGGGTGGATATACAAAAGATGCTGCCAAGTTGCTTAATGGCGGTCCGATGATGGGTTCAGCTCAATGGACTGACATGGTGCCGGTTATCAAGGGTACAAGCGGTATCGTAGTACTCAATAAAGAAGAAGCATACATTTCTGATGAACAGCCATGTATCTGTTGTGGACGATGCATTTCTGTCTGCCCGGTATTCCTCCTGCCGACGAATATAGCACGTTTGGCAGAATTTGAACGATTTGAGGATGCTGAAAATCTTGGCGCTTTAGAGTGTATGGAATGCGGATCATGTACTTATGTCTGCCCTTCCAAGCGAAATCTTGTTCACCATATCCGCTTCGGAAAGACATCGATAATGGCGCTGAAAAAGAAAGAAGCGCAGCAGACGAAGAGCAAGGGAGCTTGAAATGGCAGATGAAAAAGTCGAAATGAATCAAAGCTCAGAGCAGGGTAAATCCGACAATAATCAATCAGGGATGAATGATAATCAAGAAAAATCCGCAAACTCTGCAACTCCTGAAGCAACAGAAAAGAAAAAGGTTGCCGATCAGGAAAAAACGGAAGTGAAAGCAAAACCGTCAAAAGAAAAACCTGTTAAAGAGAAGAAACCGGAAATACCTGTCAGACGTTTTACTCTCTCATCATCTCCGCATATTCGAGACACTGATTCTGTACAGAAAATCATGTCCACGGTCACTATCACCTTGTTACCGGCTATTCTTGGTGCCGCGTGGATTTTTGGTTTCCGGGCGCTGATGCTTATCTTCCTGGGGATGGCTGGGGCAATTATTACTGAATGGGTATTGCAGAAATTATTCGGCGCCAAAACCACTGTCGCTGATGGCAGCGCAATGCTGACAGGATTACTTTTGAGTTTTAACCTTCCTGCCGGGGTTCCCTGGTGGATTCCAGTGGTGGGTAGTGTTTTTGCAATATCTATAGCAAAGCTTCCATTTGGAGGTCTTGGTTATAATCCTCTTAATCCAGCGCTTGCAGGTCGTGCGTTTCTTCTTGCAAGCTGGCCCCTGCATATGACAAAAGACTGGTTGCCCGCTTTCTGGTGGAAAGGGAGTGGTTACGGTTATTTCGCCTGGAAAGTCGAAGCTTCAAAATTCCTGGTAGATGGACAATCCTATGCTACACCATTAGAAGTAAGTAAGAGCGCATTGACGACAATCAAGAGTGAAAACGTGCCTGAATTAGTAGCTGCTGCTCATCAAACACTCTCAACAGTAGGTGATCTTTTGTTCGATCTGATCAAGGGAAACGTTGGCGGATGTATAGGGGAAACCTCTGCGTTATTGATCTTAATCGGTGCGGCGTATTTATTATATAAGAATTACATAGACTGGCGGACACCTTTCAGTTTCATTGGTGTAGTTGCGATAGGTGGCTGGATTTTTGGCGGAACCTCATTCTTCACCGGCGATATGATGTTTCATATATTTGCCGGGGGCTTGATCCTGGGCGCATTCTACATGGCTACGGACATGGTAACAAGCCCGATTACTCCAAAGGGACGACTCATTTTCGGTGCAGGCTGTGGTCTGATAACCCTGATGATAAGAATGATCGGCGGTTATCCGGAAGGCGTAAGTTATGCTATTCTCCTGATGAATTTAACCGTGCCGCTGATTGATCGCTGGTTCGTACCAAAGCGGTTTGGACATAAGACAATTAAAGCTCAGAATTAAGCATAATACATTGAAAGAATATTGATTGCGCTAATACAAGGCATCAGAAACATTGGAATTTTTAAAAAGATAGGGTCTTAACATGCTCATTGTTCGACTCAGTGTCATATTAATGGTTATCGCCTCGATTGCTTCAGGCGGTCTGGCGCTTCTGAACAAAAAAACTGCCCCGGTTATTGCCGCTTACAAAGCTGAGCAACAAGCTAAAGCAAGGCTTGAGGTTGCGGAACCGGTTGGTGGAGTGGAATTCAGGGAAAAATCCCTCGAGGATGGAGAACTATTTTGGGAAGCATTTGATTCAGACTCCAACCTTGTCGGATATGTCGGTATGGCTTACGGAAAAGGTTATTCGAGCACAATTGAAACCGTATGTGGATTTGACACTGAGTTCAGGATAACAGGTTTGAAAATCATTTATCAGCAGGAAACTCCCGGTTTGGGAACAAAAGCGGTTGAAGTTAAAAAAGGTGAAACTAAACCGTGGTTCCTGAAACAATTTATGAAAAAATTGGCAGCAAATCTCGCTGTAACTAAAGATCGCGGTGAAATTGATTCTATAACCGGAGCCACCATCACTTCACGAGCGATTACCAAATCTATAAAAGGGGTGGGATTGAGAATAAAGGATAAAGTTAAAGTGATTGATGAAGTTGCTGTTAAAAAGAATGAATCAATAACACACGAACCTGAACCTGATAACCCTTACATGAAAAAAGAATTCAAGGAGATTGCTGAATGAGCCTCGGAAATGAATTCACAAAAGGGATTTATGCAGAAAACCCGGTACTAAGGCTGGCATTAGGGCTTTGTCCTGCATTGGCGGTCAGCTCCTCGATGACAAACGCCGTCGGAATGGGAGCATCAACGATCTTTGTACTCTTGATGAGTAACATGCTGGTTAGCCTGATGCGTAAAGGTGTTCCGGCTAAAATCAGGATACCAATATATATCGTTGTAATCGCCACCTTTGTAACTGTCGTTGAGATGGTATTAGCAGCGTATTTCCCTCCACTCTTCGAGAGCCTTGGTATTTTTGTACCATTGATAGTTGTCAACTGCATCATCCTTGGAAGGGCGGAGGCATTCGCCGGTAAGAGAGCTTTTATTCCATCGATAATTGACGGTCTTGGAATGGGAATCGGGTTCACACTTGCTTTATGTGCTATTGCGACAGTGCGTGAAATCCTGGGGAATGGAACCTGGTTTAATCTGCAGGTAACGCCAACAGGATTTGAACCTGTTTTGCTCTTTATGCTGGCACCGGGTGCATTTATCACAATGGGAGCCTGGTTAGGATTATTCAACTGGATTGATGAGCGTAATGCTGAAAAAGAAAAGACAAAAGCTTATATGACTGAATTCGGAGGGGAAAAATAAAATGGACTTTGGAAACCTCTTCGTCATAGCGGTCGGATCGATCCTGATAAATAACTTCGTGTTGATGCGTTTCTTAGGGATTTGCCCGTATATTGGCGTTTCAAAAAAACTGGACAGTGCCGTCGGGATGGGGATGGCGGTTATTTTTGTAATGACTCTTGCAAGTTTTGCGACATGGATCATCTACCGCTACTTGCTTCATCCCGTGACAGGTATATGGGGAGTTGATCTGACATTTTTGAGAACAATTGCATTCATTCTGGTTATCGCCAGCCTGGTCCAGTTCGTCGAGATGATGATTCAGAAATTAGCGCCTGCCCTCTATAGCGCCCTGGGAATCTTTCTTCCTTTAATAACGACGAATTGTGCAGTTCTTGGCGTTGCAGTACTGAATATTGATGATAATTTAAATCTCGTAGAATCAATAGTAAATGGAATTGCGGCAGGGATAGGTTTTACAATCGCTTTAATCCTGATGGCAGGAATCCGGGAAAGATTGGAACTTGCCAATATACCAAAACCGTTGCAGGGAATCCCCATAGCATTCATCATGGCTGGGTTAATGGCAATAGCATTCCTCGGTTTCAGTGGGTTGAGTGTTGGTTAATTAGAAATTATGAATTAGGAATTAGGAATTTTGTTTCGTCCATACAGTTAAAAGAGTTGATGGAGATATAAAGTGGATTTCGGAATACTTGGGGCAATTGTATCAGTTGGTGGACTTGGGCTTATATTCGGTGGTGGACTCGCATACGCCTCAAAACTTTTTTATGTATATGTCGATCCCCGTGTTGAGGAAGTCGATGAGGAATTGCCCGGAGCAAATTGCGGAGCATGCGGTCTGGCTGGATGTCGCCAGATGGCGCTTGCTGTTGTTGAGGGAAAGCTGACTGCTGCTGAATGTCCTGTAGCGAATGATGAAGCTCGAGCCAAAGTTGCTGCGATTATGGGTACTGATGCGGTGACTGCTGAAGAAATGGTAGCGGTGGTATATTGCCAGGGATCGCCTGACCATTGCGTTGAAAGATTTGATTACCAGGGAGTTAAAAGCTGCACTGCCGCTGAGCTTGTCGGTGGCGGATTCAAAGCTTGCACTTATGGCTGCCTGGGATTAGGCGAATGTGTTGATGCCTGCCAGTTTGACGCTATGCTCATGGGTGAAGACAAACTACCCAAGGTGATCGAAGCCAATTGTACCGGATGCG
Organism: Candidatus Electryonea clarkiae; assembly: GCA_030765455.1. Classification (GTDB taxonomy): domain Bacteria; phylum Electryoneota; class Electryoneia; order Electryoneales; family Electryoneaceae; genus Electryonea; species Electryonea clarkiae. The sequence goes on from JAVCCM010000169.1 coordinate 28,599, forward strand.
GAAAATGTGTTGAAGCATGTCCTCGTGGTATAATGGCAATGATACCTAAAAACGCTTATATCTATAACGCCTGTGTGAACCAGGATAGAGGTAAGACGGTTAAAAACGTTTGTGATATCGGCTGCACCGGCTGCACCCTTTGCGCTAATCCCAAAACTACACCATCCGGTATGATCACGATGAATAAAGAAACCAACCTGCCAATCTTTCATTATTCAATAGAGGATGATTCTGTTCTGTCGGTTTTTAAATGCCCGCCAAGATCAATAATCGATAAATTAAACCGCCCGGAGCCACCCAAACCACCGAAACCGGAGAAAAAGGAAAAACCGGTAGTAGAAAAGCAGGAGTAGCTCACTTTCGCCGAAAGTGAGTCGAGGACGATAAGAAGCTGTTCGTAACGTTACAAAGTATAAAGTAAACAAATAAAATATATAGATAGAACGAAACGTTTTAGAAAATTAGTTCAAACATTAAATATTAGTATTATGAGAAGTAGGCGGGTCCTTTTCCCCGTCAATATAGTATTTGAAATATTCTGAACATGATTGTGAGGAATTATTATGTCGGACGATACTCAAAAGAACTGGGCTCTCCTAAGCGATACTCCCGTCGGCGAAGCCGGAAGAAAAGACCACCTGCAGTTTGAACCCACAGCGACAGTTTTAGCAAGAGGTGCTGTTGAAACCAGTAATCCATTAACTATAGGTATTTTTGGCGAATGGGGCACCGGCAAAACCAGCCTGATGAGGTTGATCAAAGAAAAAATAGACAAAGATAAAGCGATAGCAGTCTGGTTCAATGCCTGGCAATACGAAAAAGAGAAACACCTGATTGTTCCATTAGTTTCTACCATAAGTACAAGTAAAAGTTTTAACAAGTTTACTAATGAAGCTTCAAAATCTCTGAAGAATGCTCTCCGCTCTATCGCCTATGGTTTTTCTGTAAAAGGTAAAGTAGGTATCCCACTGGTCTCGGAAGCTGAGGTGAATCTCTCCCCGAAAGATATGATCGAACGTTACCAGGATTTGAGCAAGGATTCGGTTATCGGGCAAAGCCTGTATTTCGATGCTTTTGAGGAATTAAAAAAATATTCAGGGAGTGAGGGTGTTCCCCGCATCGTTGTTTTTGTCGATGATCTGGATCGTTGCTTCCCTGAAAAAGCGGTCGAGCTGTTGGAGGGAATAAAGCTCGTCCTGAACCAACCCGGTTTTGCATTCGTACTCGGCGTAAACGATGCGATTATCCAGGCTTTTATCAGGACAAAATATCAAAAGGATTATGGTATCAGCGGGAGTCTTTTTGAGGATTACCTGGATAAAATCGTACAGGTAAAAGTTCCCGTTCCGAAACGAAAATCAGATGAAATGAAGGATTATATTACAGATTTGTTAGAAGATGTGGAAATCTTTGATGAAGATACAAAAAAGATAATTATCCCGCTTATTGCAGAAGCTCGCGAGCAAAATCCCCGCTCAATTGTCAGGCTGATAAACCGTTTAATCGTCTCATCCAGGATAAGCAACCTGGAGGGTAAAGATTTCGATCCTATAGCCCTTCTTATTTCAATAGCCTTAGATGAAGAGAGGTATAAAGATCTAACGTCCGCCTTAAATGTTGAAATAGCTAAAGCAAAAAACAAGAAAGTTGGGATTTATCTTGCTGAGAAATTAATAGATTATGATAGTGAAGATTCTGAATGTATCGAAAAGCTGAAAAACAGCTCAAAAGAGTTTGAATCACCATCGCTTGACAAGGCGATTGAAACGCTTGATAAATATAAACATTTATGTATGCTGTTTAAGCTGAAGTCAGGACAGGAGTGGTTGAAGAATAAAGACTACCGTGATATGATGGTGGAGGAAACAAGCCGCACATTGGGAGAGAGTAAATCAGAAACCAGGCAGGAAGAAAAACTGGGGGGCAGTGAGTTTTTAAATAAATTGAATCTCAGAATGGCTGCAATCCCGGCAGGTTCTTTCAGGATGGGTAGCGAGGAACATGATTCCGAACAACCGGTTCATAAAGTTACACTTGATGCTTTCAGGATGTCTATTTACCCGATCACACAGGCACAATACCAGACAGTAATGGGTGAGAATCCTTCTCAATTTAAAGGTCCGGATAATCCGGTTGATTCCGTTTCCTGGAATGATGCAAAAGAGTTCTGCGAAAAAATATCTGAAAAAACAGGGCGTAAATTCACTCTTCCCAGCGAAGCTCAATGGGAGTATGCATGCCGTGCCGGGTCTGAAACAAAGTATCACAACGGCGACAAAGAATCTGATCTCGACAAAGTTGGCTGGTTCACGGGCAATAGCAAGGAAAAAACGCACACGGTTGGTCAGAAGGATTGCAATGCCTGGGGACTTTATGATATGCATGGCAATGTCTGGGAATGGTGCGAAGACTGCTATCATGATAACTATAATGATGCTCCGGATGACGGTAGTGCGTGGACATCACCAAAAACGACGTCTCGTGTGTTGCGTGGCGGCTCCTGGGGCAATGGTTCGTGGTACTGTCGTTCCGCCAATCGTCTCGGGAGCGATCCAGATACCCATTACGGCCTCGACGGTTTTCATGTTGTTTATTTTTCGCCTTAGTCCTTGATCAGTCGATAGACTGACAGGTTATACTCGTTGCGGTTAATACCCAGAAGCTTGCTTCGACAGGCTTCATTTGCTACCCTTGTATGAGCGATATCATTCACAAACGTCACAATGTTTCGATCTTGATCTATCATATTGTATGTACATC
>JAVCCM010000113.1 GCA_030765455.1 Candidatus Electryonea clarkiae
GAAAAATGGATAGTGTTAGTGCTACAATCTGTCACGACGGAGTTCCTCCTTTTTGTTGGTCTAACTATCAACAATATAAGGAGTTTACAGAGCTCCGTCGTACTCTCTTATGAAATATCCGGGCTAGACCAATCTTAAAGAAGCCACTGAATTATACATTGAGGAATTTCGCATGCTGGATTCCAGATACTCCTGGGTGACCACTTTTGAGGCTTCTGTTGTCTAAGAATCTTTTGTTATGCCTGCCGGAAGGTTTTCCTTATTTTAACAGTACAACTTTTCTCATATCCTTCATCTCGCCTGGAATCTCAGCGTAAATGAAATAAATACCCTCAGCTAGTCCATTGGCATTAAAAGTAAAACTGCGATAACCTGCTTCATAATGTTCGTTTGCAAGGACTTGCATTTGCTGACCGAGTAGATTGAAAATACACACTGATAATTGAGACGGATGAGGTAAACTAATCCTGATGTTTATCCTTGAATTAAAAGGATTCGGATAGGTTGAGGCGATACAGAATTTGCTTGGGATCACATCACTGCTGTAATTGTAAATACCGTTTTCTGGTACTAATGTAAAAATAAACCGCGATTCGCATTCAGTTGTGTCTTGCAAGGAAATAGCGTTAACCCACCAGGTTACCTGGATAGAAATCCGACCAGGTTTTAAATCCAGAAAATCAATAAGGTTGGTGGTAAATTGAGTGTTGTCCAATGACAAATAAGAAATTGAATCAATGCTGCTGTCCGGCTGGAATATTGCCAGATGCAGATCGTATTTCACCACCTGGCTGGAATCGTCAGGTATATCCAGGTCAACAGATTCTTCCCAATCAAATGTTATTTCGCTGCAATTTTCAAATAGAACATAGCTTTCGTCGTCAGGTTGGAACAATTCGAATTCACTTGGAGCATATTGGTTCGGTCTGTTCTCCCACCAGATGATTGCTTCATCAACGTCATGACTCCAGCCCAGGATGTCAAGATCATCATCACCGTCAAGATCTACCAAATCCAGGTTATAAAATCCAATTAGACTGTCAGTGACTAAATGCCCGTAAAAATCTTCCTCACTATCATTTTCCCACCAATATATATAGCCGGTTCCGGGATAACCTATTCTTCCAGATGTTACTACATCCATGTCCCCATTGTAATCCATATCGCCGGCGTAAAGGCTTGTAGCTTCTTCAATAGGTCCATAGATAATGTGAGAGTCAAAGCCTTGGTCTTCATCATTTTCCCACCAAACTATATTTTCATGTTGATCTCTAATCACACCCACAATGTCTGTATCCTCGTCGCCATCAATATCAGCAATATCGATAAAAATAATATCACGGATATTATCTTGAATAATGTGTTCATTATACGTGTAATTGCCTGTATCCTCAAACCATGACACCTGGCTATAGGAATAGGGCCAATGTCCACATTTAGTTGCAATTATGTCAAAGTCTTCATCGCCATCAATATCTTCCCCAAACAATCGAACCGACCATCTTCTTGATAAAGTAAGTCGCTCGAAATTCTGGTTGCCATCGTTTATCCATAAGGCGATACAACTTAACTCTTCACCACCGGAATTTGTTCCGAGAACATCAATGTCGTCATCATTATCTATATCAATAGCAATGCAGGTTTGAAGTCTGTCCGTTGTATCATCGATTGCACTAATATCCCTGAGCGTAAATTCCTGATCTCCATTATTCTCAAACCATGATAGTACATTGTCCATATCCACGCCGTATGCTGATCTGCCTACAACTACATCCATATCTTCATCTTCATCCATATCAACTGCAAATACATTTAAAACACGATCAAGATAATCAGCTATGTTATATTCGGTAAAATGCTGTTCTCCATTATTAAGCCAATAACTAACTTGATCTGTTCTATATTTACAACTAAAAAAATCAAGATTTCCGTCGTCATCAATGTCGCAAACTGATAAACAACTAATTCCATCATAATCATCTACAATAAGATGCTCTATGAAATGCACTTGGGCGTATGCTATAGAGTTAAATAATAAAATAAAGGTAAAAAGAATAAATCTGAATATTTTTAACTTCACAGTCATATAAATCCTATTTTAAGGATATGTAGATTACTTAAATTACCGTTATCACAAGCAAAATTGATTTTAAATTTTTCAGGCAATAACCAATATTTTACTTGTGATAACAGGTTACATAATAATTTACTTTATCAGGATCGCTTTCTCAACCTTTTCGAGACTTCCTGACTTTAAGCGATAGAAATAAATTCCACTTGGCAACTTATCAGCATTGAATACCAGTTCGTGACTTCCCTGTTGATAATTTCCGTCTGCAAGAGTCATGACCGATCTTCCCTGGATATCGAATATATCAAGCTTGATTTCACTTGTTTTCGACAGATCAAATTTTATCCTGGCTGTTGAGTTGAAGGGATTTGGATAAACTTTATGAAGAACAAATCCATCCGGTAACGCATTATCTTCCTGATCATGAAAACGTGGCGCAGCTTTTTGCGAAGAAGTTGGGAAATGAGGCGGATAGTAATTTTCAGCAATACCGCTCACTCCATAGGTCTCCTCAGTTTCCGCCGCTGCCCAGAGGATAACCCTGATGTCTTCAGTCTCTTCTTCAGGATCGACAGAAATGGCAATCGAGGGAGTTTCATTGGCAGGGCTCAGGTTTTCAAGCATTTCCGGCGTTGGAGGAGTGCCCCCAATATTTGGGTATTCAGCTACCCAGACCTGGCTTTCATCGTCTTCAGATTTATCTCCCAGGGAATACACTACGTCAAAGTATCCATCAGCGCGTCCGGCGTTTGAAACGTCCGGCATCAGTATATAATCTTCCGTATCGATATCGATGGCTAATGTTTCTGCAGGCTCATACCACTTAGGAATCGGATTATCATCGTCAGGCGCTGTTATTCTCATGCTCATAACCTTGGAAACAGAAGCGCTATACTCATGTCCATAAGAACAAATAATAAAAGTATCGGTCAAAGCGAGTGCTGAGCGTATAGAAAATATCTCCGTATCGACTGTATCGATCAAACTGGCAGTAATAGGAGCTCCCCCTATCGTTTTTGGCGATACAAGACTCATATATACTCCGCCGTATTCTGACAGCACGCTCACAATATTTTGTGTTTGGGATATCACGAATAACGGATCGTTTCCGTCATCCCCAATATAAAGTATATCCGGGTATTTCTGCGAACTTGCAACAGGAGGCGCCCCGACAGTCCTTGTACTCATTGAGCCACCATCCCATTCAGCATAAGCCTTTGTAACAATAGTATTTGCACTCTTATCTTCCTGTGTCCAATTCACAATGACAACTTCATTGTTCACAGCAACACAAGGATTTGAAACCTCGAAATTGGCATCCGAAAAAATCGTTGTTATGGATTTTGGAGTCCATTCATCCTCTTCGTCATCATAATCAAATTTCCTCAGTTTAATAGAAGTCGCTGAGGATGAAGGATTAGTTTCTGTATATACAAGGTAATAATCATTTTTTTCAGCATCCACCGCTATATAGGGCTGATCAAGGATGTTAGTGGCATCAGTAACCATGTTGAAAGGCGAACAATCCCATAAGCCGACTCTATTAAGATAAACACCTTCGATATTACATAGGCTTGCTGATTCGTCTGTAGTCTCCCATGCAGCAATAAATCCCCGGTTTGCACGTAAAGCTACTCTCGGATTAACCGGAAACCATTCCTGGTTTGGATTGTCAACAGCACAAACCATCGGAGGTATATCCCAGGAAGGATCTTCTATTTCTATTTGTTCTTCATCCTCCTCGCATTGCTCGCCGAAAGCGTCAAGATAATCACCATCTTGATTCACTCTAACAAATTGTCCAGCCGAATACGTATTGTTCGTATTTATTGATGTCCATCCATCTTCAAAATAATCATCTGGTAGAAGAGCACCGTTATTGGCGCTCGCAAAGCAAACATTATTGCCTTCCTCGCTATACCATATTTTATGCGTATTCCATTGAGTGCTATTCCTGTTTTTTACAACAGCATATATATCTTCACCATTTGTGAAAAGAATATTTAGACTTGTAAAGGTGAAGTCATCATCATAGTCAGCATAGTTTTGAAGCTGGTTAATTGTGTATTGAATAGCAAAAGCCTCATAATCCATGGTAAGCTGATAATACGAAGCGGTAACCAAGTTCCTGATAAGAAGCATTCCATATAGTTCGCTGTCGATTACGTCTTGAACTCCTTCTTGTCCATTATACCGCAAGTAGCTGTCATTGTGATCTGCATATAGTCTTTCATCCAAATACCACAATCCAGGAAATGGCCAATTCTGATTCTCCTCATAATCCCAATAGTTCCAACCAATCATATCAACGAAGGCTTCTCTAATATCGAGATTTTCTGAGCCTTCTATGCCTCCATTATGCGCCATACCCACAACTCGATTACCGTAACGCAATAAGCTTAGTCCATAAACAAATGGGTGTGGATCTTCCATGTGGTCAGGTGATGTTGATGTATACCTCGAGTGTGCAATCGCCATCCTGAATTCCTCAGCTTCATCATTAAAGCTGAAATCCGGCTGAGGATCAATTTCATCGTCTGGCTGCCATACCGGAGACATACCATAATTAGGGACCTCATCGATTGGATACCAATGATCATAAACATTACCATCAAAGGCTCCCAAAGTCCGGTAGTGGCAATCAAAATTGCAAACTTCAGTTTCAGCATAGTATCCGAGAATGCCCCATCCATCATCACAAATATGATCACCCCCTCCATCTCTCTCGGATTCCTCTCTGAAAAAATCAACAGTTTCTTCATACCCTTCATCTTAAACAGGATCGCCTACATAACCCCATAAATCGCAATCTTCGCTGAAGCAAAGTGTTGCAAAGGTTGAAATAAAAACGAATGCAAGAAATAGAGTGATTCTCGCACGAAACACTGATACTAAATACATCTTGCCTCCAAAAAATTAAATGGTTGTTGTTCTTCGGTTTTCAAAGACCGTGATTGTGTGGACTGACAGTACTTCATAGTATGAGCTATATTGAAAGCTCATACTATAAGTTAATTCAACGGGGGGGGGGGGGGCAATATTTTCTTCTAAGAAATCACAAAACTTTTTTAGAAAAGCTCAGAGAAACAAGACC
>JAVCCM010000107.1 GCA_030765455.1 Candidatus Electryonea clarkiae
CGCTCCGCTTCCGTCAAGGTTACAATATATTTCTTACGCATGGTCTATCTCCTTGTGTCTCAAACAACTAAATGGAGATAGTATGGCTCAAAATATTACTCGATTCAAGTGCTATGGAGTACTAGCAATCTCTTTTTCCGTATCGGCCACACGCTTCCGCTTATCCTCAACCTCCCGCTGATCCAGCCAGCCCTTTTCCATTTTCTTCAGGTTGTTTTTCAATTCGCGAAGCAGTTTGTTGTTTGCTGTTCGCTCTCCGGAAAGCGTTTTCTTGCAATCCCGCAATTCCTTAGTCACAGATTTTGGTAACACTTCGCTATCTTCGTCCTGTTCATCTTCTTCATCATTTGCGGATGCAAACATAGCTTCCAGTTCGTGGATTCGTGCCTGGTCTTTTTCCATCTTTTCCAGCACTTCCGGGAACTGGGATTGAAGTATGTCTTCTTCCGGAATAAGGTTGGGGCTCCAGCCACTGGCTGCAATGGATTTTACATCTGCAGCAACACCAACCCAATATCCAGCGAAAGCACCACGTATCTGATGTTCATTCAATATCCCCTGTCCACTTAATTTTTCAGTGATGCTGCTCATCAATTGGCGTCGAAGCGCGAACACATTGTTGTTCCCCGGTAGTTCGTCGATTCCTTTCAAATTTTCTTCCCACCATATTTGTAATGCAGTCTGATAGGCTTCATGTTTCGCTACTACACCGGGTGATTCTTCTACGACCCTCTTGATCGCTTCTTTGCTTTCAATCTGTTCTGCAAAGTCATTGTATTTTTCATCCCGGGGAATGAACAGCAATGTCCTAAGGTTTTCATAGTTGCCCCAGTAATGCTTTAAAGCATCTATTTCCCGGTTAGGAATACCACCATGTAAATGTGCATGCACATCATGGGGTTCAGGTGGTGGAGAATTGTCAACGTAACGACGGATGTTCAGGTTGAACTCTTCCTCTTCGATTTCACTGACCGGCACCAGCCGTGAATATTTGTCTATCTCCAGTTTATGCTTGTAAGTGTGTCCAATTTTCTGAATATCCTCCGAACGCAAAGAATTCTGGTTTTTACCCTCTTTGTACTCCCTGTCCGCATTGATAAACAGTATTTCCTTGCGATCTGCGGCATCTTTCTTGTTCAGTACCAGTACACTGGCAGGAATACCTGTTCCGTAAAAAAGATTAGCCGGAAGGCCGATAACGGCTTCAAGAACTCCGTCATTGATAAACCGCTTTCGACAGTCAAGCTCCGCACCACCACGGAACAGAACACCATGCGGCATAACAGTTGCCATTTTCCCACCAGCCTTCAGCGAAGCCACCATATGCTGCACAAACATCAAATCAGCTTTCTTCCCAGATTCGGGCATCCATGTGTGAAAGCGACCTTCGAACTTCATATCGCTCCGTGTATAGTTCTGGCTAAACGGGGGATTGGCAATCACTCGGTCAAACCGTTTCAGCTCATTGTTCCTGTCAAGATGTAATGGTTCCTGAATGGTATCACCTTGCCGGATGTCTGTACTCAAGATGCCATGCAGGATCATATTCATCTTACAAATTGCCCAAGTACCACCGTTGTCATCTTGTCCAAAAAGCGACATGTTTCTTGGATCCCCACCGGTTTCACCTACATAGTGACGGGACTGGATCAGCATACCACCGGAACCGACAGTCGGATCGTAAATTTCCATGCCCTCTTCAGGTTCTATGATTTCAACAAGGGTGCGTACTACCTCAGAAGGCGTATAGAATTCACCACCCTTCTTTCCAGCAGAATCAGCAAAGTATTTGATCAGGTATTCATAAGCTGCGCCCAGCAGGTCGGGGAACTCGAAGTCATCATTACTCAGCGGGATCTTATTAAAGTGTCCGATAAATTCGGCAAGGGTTTTATCATTCATCGTTTTCTTGCCGATTTTCCTGTTAAAGTTGATACGGTCTTTCAGGACATCTTCAAGGGTGTCTATGTTGGCATCTTCAATGGCAGCAAGTGATTTATTTAAACTTGAACCGACACCGATTTTAAAGTGCTTTATCTTGTCCCAGTGTCCGTCCTCCGGGACAAAGAAATCATACTTGTCGTGGTTATTTAGCTGTATTTCAATCAGGTTTTCAGCTAACCCTTTTTTAGTATATTCTTGCCGCAGTTCTTCCCGTCTGTGCTCGAACTGGTCGCTTAACCTTTTCAGGAATAGCATACCGAATATATATTCTTTGTATTCAGATGCATCCATCTTCCCACGAAGGATGTCCGCAGCTTTGAACAGCTTATTTCCAAGTTGACTTAGTGTCAGTTTCTGCTTGGCCATTTATTTGCCTTTGTCATGTTCAGGATGATGGTCGGAAGCCAGCTCAACCTTTTCTTCTTTCCACTGTCCATAAGATTTCGTTGTCCCTTCAACCAGCCAATGCATTCGACCATTCACATCAGATGCACATATCACACAACCTGCAGCGCTGGGGCTAGAAAATGACGTATCCTCATCGAAGATAAGATTGTCAGAATTTGGATCATCGATAATTTTTTTATCCTTCAGAAGCTGATTGCGCAATTCAATATATCCTCTCCATGAAGCAGCGCCCTTCTCCCTAACTGTTGATCCTTTCAGCACGATGAATTCACCTTCAATTTCCACTGCAATAGCTTTAATACCTACTCTTTCCATTACAAAGCGGGGTGAAGATGGTTCAACCGTTTGTGGTACACTCGGCTTGGGAATAAGGAAACTGAAACCAAGTACAGGTAAGACCATCTTGATCTGTTCAAGAAAGAAATCCATATCAGCTGTTTCGGGTTCTGGAAGTAATTTTGGTTGTGGGGTATTACGATTTGCCAAAGATGCACGTTTGGCTTCCGTAGTAAATTGTACAAGCTGATTTTCAAGGTGACGTACGTGTGACTTGGTTAGATTTTCATCTTTGCTAACCACTACAACAGTTCTTGTCCAAAATGCCTTGTCGTCGCTTTTGTCGTGCTGTTTTAACCGATCAAGCACGTTGTCACCTTCACCGATATACACACGGTCACGAAGTGGATTTTCAGGGTCAAGACCGACAAGACAGTAAATCCCGGTACGTGCGACCTCTTTCCGTTTGGCTAGATCATCAAGCTGGGATCGCGGACCGACAAGGATTTGCCCTGTCCAATTAATTATTTCAGCAATTAATATTCCGGTTGGTTTATCGTCCGCAAGATATATACGTAATGTCTTTCCCATATCACTCTCCACATTAGGTGAAAGTGTTGTTTCCATTACCAATGAACACAGCTTGTGAAAATCTATTCAATATAGATAAGTGCTGGATGAAAACCAATGCTTGGTAGGTGTTTTAAGAAAATAATTGGGACATCGGATAGATGTGCTAACTAGTTGTGAAGTCTTATTCTAGATTAATAAATTTCAATAAGGGACTAATTTTGTGGGGATGTAGTTAAGGCTAGAACCTCTTAGCTTACCTCTAATATTCATGTTCGCACAGGCTATTTCATCATTGAAAATACTGCATACTTGTGAATCGACTCAAAAAATAAAGTTGCAAATTTTTAATTCTGGGGTCAAATCGTACTAAAAGCTACGACTGGATAGCTTTGAATGTTTTTAACTCTGGCTCGTTGGTTTTTAAGAAAGTTGCAAACGATTAAAAACGACGAAGAATCTATGAAAAAACTGCATGAGAGACAACCTGCTTTTGAGCATTATTTCATAATATCTTGCAATAGTCTTAAAATCATTACAATCAATGCTATGCGAAAGAAAATCTATCTAGACCGATTTCCAACCAAAAATCAACAAATTTTAACTTAGATTTTATCCCGAGAGTTAAGTGTTTGATATATCTATTGATATAACGAATGGAATTTCGTATATATAAAACGAGTTGCTTAGTTCTTTCTCAAGAAACATTCATGCTGCTAAGAGAAGCAGTAAAACATAAAGTATAGTAGTACAAAGCGGAGTAAAACAAAGCGTAGGTAATGGAAATTCAATTTTCCAATATCTACGCTTTTTTTTTACTCCCACCCCAAAAACCTGCTATACAAATACGTCAAGTATCAACACAACATTAGTTCTGCGGAATGCTACCCACCTGCCTTCCGCATAAGGCATTCCGCAGAGCTAGAAAGGAGATTTTCATGTCACATGCTGTCAAAGTACAGGTTGAACCGGATGAAAGCCAGAGCCTGCCAAAGGAAAGGGGTGATAAACATCCTCGAGCGTACAAAGATCCAATCGAATACCTCAGCCAGTATTATTATCCATCTGATGAGTTGCTTACTGATACTGAACAAAGTACACGAGCGAATCATGCAATCAGTTATGTAGTAAATAAATTTCAGCCCCTGGATAGCTTCTCAGAGGTGGACCCCATTAGTTGGACAGTTAGTTTGAGATTTTAGGTGATGGATTCCACTCTTTCATGCTGCTTTTGTTTTTTTCTTTAAATTTAAATAAAATGTTTTGTTTGGTGTTAAACCAGTC
>JAVCCM010000062.1 GCA_030765455.1 Candidatus Electryonea clarkiae
AGTTGTGGTTTGCGGGCAGGCATCAGTCAGTTATATTCCCCATTGTTGCTTGGGAGCCTGATGTTTGCGGTTGTGGTTTGCGGGCAGGCATCAGTCAGTTATATTACCTAAAACGGATGACTGACGATTTATTAAGTTGTGGTTTGCGGGCAGGCATCAGTCAGTTATATTTCAAGATACCACTCACCTAAGAAAAATAGTTGTGGTTTGCGGGCAGGCATCAGTCAGTTATATTATTTCAGCCCCAAATCCAGTGTCAGCCAGCGTTTGAGCCGGAACAGGTCAGAAAAAACTGATCTGTTCCGGCGCTTTTTCAGTCGCTTTTCGCATTTTCCCTTCAAAAACCTGCATCCGTTCGAACTGTTTATCGGTAAATATGATGATTCGTACTTCACCATCTTCAGGGACTGAGTTTTTAACCAGCTTGACATGAACTTCCGCGCTTTCTATGCTCGGACTATGTCGGGCATAGACGGAATACTGGAGCATGGTGAATCCGTCCCAGAGCAGTCCTTCCCGGAATTTACGATAGGCTTCACGAGCCTTTTTTGTATCTACAGGAAGGTCGTACATTACTATTACCCACATACTTCTGTACCCTCCGAAGCTCACTGTATATCTCCTTTTTTTCTCGCGCAAGGGCGCAAAGAATAAATCCTGTCAAATCTATAACGAATTATTTATGGTGATTCACTTTCAAACGATTATGCATAGATTCCAAGCTTCAGCTTGCAGAGTCTTTCTGACATTCCATTATTAAAAGAACAACCTGAAGGTTGGACTCTAAACAGTAAAAGTGAACTACTCTCCGAAATACAATACCGGAATCTCTATCTTCTTTTGTTCATCTGCCATAACTTTTCTCACACTTGCGGCATAATGGTTCAAGGCTGGGAATACGGGCAGTGGCTGATCGTGGATTACGAACGATGCGGCAAGGATTTCTAACATTTCCGCTCTCGTTTCTTTATTTACATCCGTTTTTTCTCCGAGTCTTTGTTGGATGCGAAAAACCTTCATGTCGGCTAAGGGACGGAGTGGTTCCATCAGATCATCAACCAGACACAATGGGTCATACTGACTATGGTGATGAACTCCAAGTGTCGGATGAAGCCCGGCACCTACTACCGCCCTGGCGACTACCGCGCGTATGATTGCGTAACCATAATTAAGTAGTCCATTCACACCGGGCAGTTCAGGGTTTCTAAAGAACTTTTCCCCGAACAACTTTTTCCAATATATTCGGGCTGCCTGACCCTCAACATTCTCCGGATCTCCGGTTCTTACTCTTCTGGAATAGGCTGTTAAGGAATAATTTTTGCCTTTGATTGTTTTCAATACTTCAGCTTGTGAACGGATTTTTGCCTGAATTATTTTCTGCCAGATACGCTTTTTCAGCGGCAGCTTGACATTCACCTGCATCGAAATGGTTTTGCTATGCAGTGTATGACCTGAGAGAGGTGTCAGTATCGCTCCCGGAAGATGTTTCTCATCGCTGAAAATCACCGCAACATTGTTCTGCCAGCAGGCTCGGAGCAGACCTTGTGAATGAGTTGTCTGGGGATGGTCAATTATCAGTACACCCAGATCTTCAACCGGAACTGTACCCACCTGCTTGCCTTCCTGCTCGATAATCATCTGGTTCCGCCGCAGGTGCAGATATGCAGGATTGCATATTTCGACTATACGTTTAATCATTACAGAAACTTACATTGCAAATAGGGTCAACCGATATTTTTTTGCATCTCAATGCCATTGGCGATTTGATTAACTCCTGTCCATTGTACTCGAGTGTAGCAGCATTATGAAGCCGCAAATTAATCCTCTTGTTAGAGCCGTCCATTTTCTGTACACGATAAATCTTGATTTCATCGTTTCCCACAACTTCCACCATATCATTTGTCGAGAGTGACATCACAAATTTCCACTCTTCGCCATGATTTTTTTGTACAATCGGGATTTTATCAATTCTTGCCCGTCTTGCCGCTTCCATTGTGGTGACGAATATTCCCTTACGTTTGCCTGTTTTCACGTTTTCGAGTATTTCAACATGATGATTACTACCGTATTGATAGTATTTATATGGTTTTTTTCTATCCTCGATGATTCCATGAACCGAGGATTCTTTTGCCACGGTTTCAATTCGTACTGAGTGAACAGGAGTTTTTCCGTCCTTATGATACAGTGTTTCCACAAAGGCTTTCTTCAAATCACCACTATATTCATCGACACGGTCCAGTACAATTTTCTTTAGCTCATCATCTCTTATCTGATTTATCTGGTTGTTTGTTATTTTCTCAAGAGGAACTCTGCGCACGAGGTATATTTTACCTTTTTGATGATGTTTTCTAGATGACATTCCATATGCTGTATCTTCATGCAGTGCTCCGCTGATTTTTCGGCTGGGAGCATGGGAAATGATAAAACCCAGGATTTTCCCACGAACATCCGATGCGAAATTATCCCATGGTTCGCTGACTTTCAATTTGTTTCCTGAGAGACCAATACCGTATGGAGTGGCAGCCGATATTTTTGATAGTTTTTGGAATAAACTTATTGAAGTAAGTGCAACAACTGTGGCGTCAATAGCATGATGACGATGGTCTTCCCGGTTTTTCCCGGATTCACCCGGCAGAGCGAGAATTGTGTTCAGATTCCACTTTTTACGAAGATCGTATGTTGCCGCCCCCTTGCTCACTTCTACTTTTATACCGAGCTGTTTCAGGTAATTCTTCACTTCAACGCAGATATAGCGAGTGTCGTTCAATTGACGTTCGATAAATTCATCGGTATTAATCTCTTGCTGTTCAAATTTTCGACGTTTGGGCCAGGGCATTCCGACATTTTTAATGCGACTAAGAATTTCCTGGTATTTCTTTTCGTTAGCGTGATAGGCTTCGTATGGCGTCTGGTTACGCTTGACCTCCCGATTTTCTCGTGCATTGCAGAGTGTCTTATTCATGTAAGAATCATCGAGGCTTCGACTGTAAGGAAGGATATGCTCCACATCAACTTCCGGCGAAAAAAGCATCTGACGCGATATGGTTTTTCCGGTATAAGGACAGCGCATATTGCACTCTTCCCACATTTGGTATTTCTGTACATCTGCGCGTGAGGGTTGCTGGAAACCTAATTCTTCCCTTAGAATATTCCTGACTTTTTCGTTTTCGTTTTCTTGTTTTTTCTGTCTTTTCTGAATTTCCTCCCGTTGCTTTTTCGACATCTTCATGTCACGAGCCATCTCAATACGGATAGTATCTGGTTTACCGAATTTATTGATGAGAGCGTTAACTACTTTCCGGGTTTCCCATAGCGCTTTTTGTACTACAGGATTACGGATATCCTTTGGCTCACCCAGCCGCTTGGTTGCTGCTCCCCCCTTACCCGGTGCGCTGTGATCATACCCGGCAGATAGACAGGCTTTATCGTAAGTCTGCCACTCTTCCATATACGGGAGGATATTGCGTATGGCTTTCAATGAAAGAAGGATGAAACCCTTTTCCAGTTCTGTCGTGGCAAGTTTTTCCGCTTCCTTTTCACCAAATCCCCAATGCTCTTTCATGCGTCTCAAGAAACCATTTTCATTGTCAATTGTCAGGATATCGGTAACAAGAGAATCCTGTTGACTATTGTTCATCTTGTCCCATCTTGATTTCAAGATGTTACGCATATCACATGCAGTACGATTACCAATCAGCTCTTTCTTTTGTCCCTGTTCAAGGTTGAATATTTCACCGTCATGCAATCCGAGTAGCCGCCTTGCCTTTTTCCATGTCAGGGTCTTTTGTTTTTGAAGAATTGTAAACAATATTTTTCGTTCATCACCTTCAAGGCTTCTCATTTCCCTGCCCGTTGGGTCTTTTATCTTGAGGTTATTCAAATCTTGAAGGATTCTGAATTTTTGAGCCGGCAGCCATGCTTTTGCAGCGCGTTTTCTTGAAGGTTCGAAAGTGCATTTACCAATCAGGTTTTTCTGTAGTTTGAGTGGTCGCTGGAAGAAGATTGTTTTAAATATTTTTACTTTTAGTTCCGGCAGGTAAGTTTCGGGATAATATTTTCTTTGTGCTTCCCATAATTGTTCAAATTCATCTTTGTACATCTCTCTGCTGGTATAACGTTTTCGCTGTGATTTCTTAGATGCAAGAAATTCTCCAAGTGATCTACAACCGGTTTTTTCTATCTCTTCATTGATTTCCAAAATATCCTGCTTAACGGGTCCCTCATCCTTTTTTTTACCTGTTTTGCGGTTACTCATGAATCCACGTCTCTGGTTGAGGTGGTAGATAGCCCGCCCGAATTGGAAAAGTGTCAATTTCTCATCTAGCCCTCGAGCCCTTAATACATAAGGATTATATAGTTTATCATCTAAGAGTAACGCTTCTCGTTCTTTATTTTCTTTGGGGAGCAAACTGTAGTTAATAAGAAGATTCAATAATGTTTTACGACGCATCTTTCTTCGTGATTGAAGCTTTCTTGCTGATCTCGCAGCACGTCTTTCCTGATTTTTGGGGATTCGTGTCTTTACATCCACTGCTTCCTGAAAAATTCGTACTCCACAATCTTTCAAACCAATTGGTTGTTGATTGTCATTAAACTCAACCAATGACCACCCAATTGAATTAGTCCCAAGATCGATTCCCAATGTTCTACTGTTCATCATTTCTCCCTTGACTTTTCAATTTTTAGAGTTCATCTTTATAAACACAATATAACTGACTGATGCCTGCATTGAAAGCTTACTACAATAAGAAGTTTTCTTCGTTGGATATTCCCTTAAATGGGTAAACCTTGAAGCCTCTCTTGCAGGGGCTTTTTTTTATTCCTTGAATTACGCAAATTTTTTTGAATGGATGACTTTTATTAGGCTTGGCTGATTATTCAAGGTCGGGTGGCTTGTGCTACTTGTTGCTCAAGTTTCTTTTATTGGTTATTCATTAGCACTCTGGCAGAATGTGATATGGTATAAACGCAATATCATAGCAATCTTGAAATCAACGTTTGACGGGCTGGTTTACGCTCTGTTTACAGCAGGAACTTTCGGCTGGTTATGGCCCTGACCATAAAGATGTCATTCCGATCCCGCGGTTGTGGGATCGGAATGATTTTTTAGAATTTTCCAGTATCCATTTGACTGCTGTTAAAATTTTATCACAAACTGCAATCCAACATGCATATCAATCGGATAATTTCCTTATTTCATCAAAACAATCTTTCGAATTTCATTCATATTTCCAGGTGCTATTGCATTAACGAAGTAGATACCACTGGAGTATTTTGAACCATCGAATGTGAATGAATGTAACCCTGCTTTTTTGAATTCGTCAGTAAGTACGTCAATTTCCTGACCCAGGGTATTAATAACGCTCACTGTTAATTTTGAGGATTGTGGTAATCCCACCACTACAGTTTGTATTAGATTAAATGGATTTGGATAGGTAGCAACAATACTCCACTTATCAGGTATAAGTCTTGCTTTTAAATCAGTAACAGAATTTGGAATATACTCAACCGCTACAGGTTCGCAAGCTTCAGTCTCATGCGCCTGGTAGTATGTTGTTACCATATAAGTATAGATTCCTTCTTCAGTTAACGTATCCACCAGAACGGAATCAACGGGTCTATCTATCTCAACAGAATCACGGTAAACAGTAAACCACATAAATCTGTCCTGTTGAGGTCCTTCATCAAATAACCATGACAGGTTCACAATCCCTGTCTCATCATCCAGGTTCGCCTCAAGACCATAAGGTGGATACCATTCATCAATGCTAAACGACCAAGCCTGGTTAGACATAATGCTGTCGGTTTCACCATCGGTGGCTGATACTTTCCACCAATATGTCACATCCTCCTCAAGGTTTTCTTCAACCTCCAGTTCAGTGTTTGTATCGGCATCATATTCAAATGGCTCTGTAAAATCCTCGTCTGCTGAGATATAAAGTGTGTAATAAACAAAATCTTCTTCCCCGGCATCAGGATCAAATGCCGCCGCCCATTCGAAGGTCATTGGAACCACTTGAATTGTAGCTCCATCTTCAGGACCTAAAAGGCTGAATGTATCAGGTGCTACAAGAATGTGAGTTGTGAAACTCCAGGTTTCATCAGACCATGTGCCTAACTCAAGCTGGTTTTCTGCATAGACTTTCCACCAGTATTGAGTATCGTTGGTCAGATCGTCAAGTTGATAGGTTGTATCGGTTTCAGTTTCAAAAGTTACCGGTTCAGTGAAGTCAGAGGTGGACCCCATTAGTTGGACAGTTAGTTTGAGATTTTAGGTGATGGATTCCACTCTTTCATGCTGCTTTTGTTTTTTTCTTTAAATTTAAATAAAATGTTTTGTTTGGTGTTAAACCAGTC
>JAVCCM010000066.1 GCA_030765455.1 Candidatus Electryonea clarkiae
GACTGGTTTAACACCAAACAAAACATTTTATTTAAATTTAAAGAAAAAAACAAAAGCAGCATGAAAGAGTGGAATCCATCACCTAAAATCTCAAACTAACTGTCCAACTAATGGGGTCCACCTCTCTCTGCGATCAAATCCTGGCATTTTTTACCTCCTAATACAAAAAATATACTATCACTTCAGTTCTTCTTGCAGATTACTCCACAATAATTCTATATCCTCTGATACGCCATTTTTACTGTACTCAACTACAGGCAATCCTTGAACCATTGATTCGGTGACAATGTTATCAAAACGCACTTTACCAATTATTTTGTTTCCGGTACGTTCACCCCACTCTTCGATTTTTTTGGTAATCTCTACATTGATATCCCACTTATTGATGCATACGCGGGTTGGGATATTAAAATGGGCTGTCAGCTCAGATATTCGCTCCATATCATGCTGTCCAGACAGTGTTGGTTCAGTAACAATCAGCGCGAAATCCACTCCGGTAATTGATGCAATTACCGGACAGCCAATCCCCGGAGATCCATCAACGAACATATATTCCATATCACGTGTTTCTGCGATTCCCCTGGCAAAATTCCGTACTATAGTTACAAGCCTGCCAGAGTTCTCGGCTGCTATCCCAAGCTTTGCATGCACCATCGGTCCGTAACTGGTTTCGGAGATATACCACTCCCCCGATGGTTCATCCACCATTTCAATAGCTTGTTCCGGACAGAACCAGACACAAACTCCACATCCCTCGCAGGCGATATGGTCAACTTTGTATGACATGTTCACTATATCAATCGCATCAAAACGACACAGATTGCGGCAGAGATCGCAGCTTAAACATTTATCCATATCAATCTCAGCCACCTTGGCACCTGAGAAAGGATTACTTTTTTTTATCTGTGGATGGAGTACAAGATGGAGATCAGCAGCATCCACATCGCAATCTGCCAAGGCTGTCGGACTTGCTAAAGACGCAAAGGATGAAACAATACTTGTTTTGCCTGTTCCACCTTTACCGCTGACTATGGTTATGGTTTTCATCTTATCGCACTCTCATTTATCATTAAAGTTTTAGAAAACTGAGTTAGATTTATACCGCAACTCTACTTGATACATGTTCCAATAACCTGTCAGAAAGAACCGAATAGAGTTCAATTTGGTTCGGGATATGGTTAATAAGCATATCCCCTCTCGAATATGCTTCCGCAATCTCACGTGAATAAGGGATACGGGCGATTACCTCAATTCCCTCAACCCCGCAATACATCTCCACATCGTCATTACCTATATCAGAGCGGTTGATAATCACACTGAACGGTAAATCGAGTTTTCTGACTGTTTCCACCGCGAGCCGCAGATCATTTAAACCGAACGGCGTTGGTTCAGTAACCAATAGAACATAATCCACACCCCTCATGGTTTCGATAACGGGACAGGAGGTTCCAGGCGGTGCATCAATTATTGAGAATCCATTCTCGGGAAGCTCAGACTTGACTTTACGAATCAAGGGAACTGCGCTTGCTTCACCTATGTTTAACCTGCCTGCTACATAGAGCAGTTGATTTGTATTACCAACAATTACAGTACCAATAGCCCTATCTACTTCTTCTATAGCGTTTGGACTGCATACCATCCTGCAACCTCCGCATCCATGACATAGCTCGGGATAGGTAAGTACTTCACCTTTGAGAACGACTATTGCGCTGAAGCGGCAGATATCGCTGCACGCTCTGCAACCATCGCATAAATCCATGTTAACTTTAGGTGCCGGAATACTGACTGTATGACGGTATTCAATATCTGGCTTCAGAAATATATGTCCATTGGGAGCTTCCACATCGCAATCACAATAAGACGTGAGAAGTTCTTTTGAAGCTAATACTAAAGCTAAATTAACAGCGACAGTTGTTTTTCCAGTTCCCCCTTTACCACTGGCTATTGCGATTTTCATCAGATAAATTGTCCTATAATATTGTACTTGTCAAAATGAGATTTCATGCATGACTTGTCTCATTTGTTCGGTTATTGAATAATACTAATACGAGATTTACTGTCCCTTCCTCATCATTGGAGTTCCACATTCAGGGCATATCATCTGAGTACAGGATGTACCTCGCTTGTGTGGGAGTGTGGTACCGCATAATGAGCATATGCATTCTCCATTAGAACCAAGACCTCGTCCTTGTCCACAACCTGAACGGTTACCTCTACTACTTCCTCCACCTTGCCTATTTTCATTACCCCTGCGAGAAGCACCATGACTGAAAACAATTGTATTTTTCATGATTATCTCCAAAATTAATGTTTATGTTAAGCCCAGTGTCCTGCAACGTCAGAGCCTTGCAGTTGAACCAATTTGTGTAGTTTGAAATTTTCAACCGCTTCCTTGACCGTTCCGTCAGAACATGAAAAAACTTTGATATCTACAGCGTTGAGAGCTCTAAAAGCCTTTGGTCCGCAATGACCTGTTATCACAGAATCAACCCCACTATCTATTACTGATTGAGCAGTCTGGATGCCTGCACCTCCTGATAAGTTTGCACTGCTATTATTACTGATCACATTAAACTCATCAAGATCCAAATCAACAATAAGAAAAAATCCGCATCGCCCGAATCGCGTATCTACTCTGCTTTCCATATTCTTTCCGTCAGCTGAAATTGCAACTTTCATGATTTTACCTCATAGTTTTATGGTTTGAGTAACATGTTTCGTTTTTTGGCAGTGATCCTTCCTGTTACTCTACCGTTAAATTTCCGAAGAGCGCTATTGGGATTTAACAATTCTGTTATCAGAGCGATGCTTAAAGGAAATAAAATATTTGTAAAAGTTTTTAATCCTGTTTGATTCCCGTTAATCAGTCCCATATTCTGTCGATAACTCTGAATGCACCCTCCAAATCCTCTTCTTGTTCTTGGACCGTTACCAATTGGACCTGTTCCATCTCTTGCTGGCATAATTCTTTCCAAAATTTTACCATTTCATTGAGAAATAGCGTGCTTTAAATATTCCATTAGACACTGCGTAAAATATATTCAGACAACTCATCAACTACGTCAGCAAGCAACAAAAGACCAATAACTTCGCCTCCGTATGAAACCAAAAGTGAGAGGCTGCGAGTATTGACAAATTCTCCCAACGCCTTGAAAAGAGTAGCATTAACATCAATACTTGCCGTCTCGGGGATCATAGCATCCTTAACTTTGATTTTTCTCATATGCTGACAAATCAGATTGATATTCTCATGTATTAATTCGACATAGAACCTGATGTTTTCACCGCAGATATTTGTATTGTTTATCCTATCGTTATGTGAGTTAATCAGATAATGATCTTCTTCGATGAATGCTTTTGAGATAGCAAATTGTCCTAGTTTCCCGACGATTTTCCCCTGACGATCTCTTACAAGTACTGCATGCTGGGGATTATGTGAAGAGGGAACATGTTCTTGTAGTTCTCGAAACACTCGCAGGGCATCCATCATTGTAGCGTCAGAATCCACAATGCCAAATTCATCAAGAGAAAGCATAAGATCTTTGACTTTTTTGTGGCGTTCCATTGTTGTGTAATCATGATCATTATTGCTTAAGGTGCTTTTCATTTCTCTATCTCCTGTTTTTGACATCTTTTTTTTAATTAATGCACCTAAATTTTTTCGCCCCTTGAATTCTACATATATGAAAGCAAGAGCGAATTCTTTTGAGTTTAACTTGATAGTCTACATATTTTTCAAATACCCTGTGCCAATCACCATTAAAGAAATAAAAAGATCTTAATTGACACTGTGTTTCATCATCCCTTCAGAATGTACCAGGTGGCGTTTAAGCGTTTCCTGGTATCCCTCGAAGTCAATTATTGGGTGACGGGCTACGCCAGTTTCACAAGCCGCTTTAGCCACTGCTGATGCTTCCATTAACAATACCCGTGGATCGAACGGTTTTGGAATCAGATAGTCACGACCGAATTCAATTTTATCAACACCGTATGCGCGGCACACGATCTCAGGTACTTCTTCCCGTGCCAGATTAGCAAGCGCTTTTGCTGCTGCCAGTTTCATCTCTTCGTTTATTGTGCTGGCATGGACATCAAGAGCCCCGCGGAATATGAAGGGAAATCCAAGTACGTTGTTTACTTGATTCGGATAATCGCTTCGTCCGGTCGCAATGATGACATCAGATCTGGCACTCTTTGCTTCTTCACAACTGATTTCCGGTAGGGGATTAGCCATTGCGAAGACAATTGGATTGTCTGCCATTGATCTGACCATATCCTTAGTCACACAGTTCCCAATCGATGCTCCGAGGAACACGTCAGCATTTTCCATGGCTTCATCGAGTGTTCGAGCATCGGTTTGTTTTGCAAACTCTGCCTTATACTTGTTGTATCGTGAACATTCAGGATTTAAATCCTCACGACCTTCATAAAGCACACCTTTGCTATCACACATAATTATGTGTTCAAGGCTGACACCCAGGGTCATATAAAACTTTGCACAGGCTATTCCGGCAGCTCCTGCGCCGTTGACTACAACTTTGATATCCTTCAGCCTCTTACCGATAAGCTCACAAGCATTTATTAACGCGGCGCTAGAGATTATCGCTGTTCCATGTTGATCATCATGGAAAACCGGTATTGATAATTCGCGCTTGAGTGTTTCTTCGATGTAGAAACAATCTGGCGCGGCAATATCCTCAAGATTTATTCCTCCAAAGGTGGGTTCAAGCACTTTACAGATACGGATGATCTCGTCCGGGTCTTTTGTGTTCAACTCGAGGTCAAACACATCTACATCGGCAAAACGTTTAAACAGCACTCCCTTGCCTTCCATTACAGGTTTACCTGCCAAAGGACCAATGTCCCCCAACCCAAGCACCGCGGTGCAGTTGGAAATGACAGCCACTAAATTTTCCTTTGCAGTGTAAAGGTAAACGGCATCGGGATTCTTTTTGATCTCCAAGCATGGATCTGCAACACCAGGAGTGTATGCTAACGAAAGGTCATTCTGAGTTAGGCAGGGTTTCGTTGGTGTAACTTCTATTTTTCCGACTCTGGTTTGAGAATGATAGGCCAGAGCCTCATCTTTAAAACTCATCAAATTACTCCTTTTTTGGCTACTGTTTGTGTACTTCTTATGATGGCAAAATTCTTTCCAAATTATTTACCATTTCAGTAGGAAATAACGTGCTTAAATTATTCCTTTAGACACTCTGTAAAATATATTCAGACAACTCTTCAACTAAGTCAGCAAGCAGCAACAGACCAATAACTTCGCCACTAAAGGAGACCAAGAGTGATAGGCTGCGAGAATTGACAAAAACCACTAATGCATCATATAACGTAGCATCCATATCTATGCTTGCTGTTTCAGGAATCATAATATCCTTGACTTTTATTTTTCGCATATGCATGCAGAGCAGATCAATGTTTTCATGTATTAAATTAATGTATAACCTGTTGCTGATTGAGGTGGAATCACCGTAAATATTAGTATCAACAACTTCATTGTTGCATGATTGAAGCAGGTTATTATCTTCCTTTATAAGTGCTCCTGAGATAGCAAATTGTCCAAGTTTGCCGACAATTCTTCCCTGGTGATCTCTTACCAGAACTGCATGCTGGGGATTGTGTGAAGCGGGAATAAGCTCTTGTAGGTCCCGGTACACACGTAGTGCATCCAGCATTGTTGCATTTTGATCCACTATTCCGAATTCATCAAGCGGTAACATGAGATCTTTGACTCGTTTGAGACGATTCATTGCAGTGTTATCGTGATCATCTTTGAGTAAGGTACTGTTCATGTCTCTTTCTCCTAAGCTTCAAACTCTTTTATCGTCAACTACAAAACCTATAATTTCAGTGATTTATAGCTTAATTGAGGATATTTTCAATTATCTTATTAAACATATGTGCTGCCATCGTCCCTGGGTAATGCAGTATAAAAGGTTTTCCTTCATCGCTCGCAGATACTATATCCTTCTCTAATGGAATACTTCCGAGGAAAGGTATATCTAAATAATCTGACATCTGGCGTCCACCACCAATCTTGAATATGTCTGTAATTTCACCACAGTTGGGACATACAAAACCACTCATATTTTCAATGACACCAATGACTTTCAAATTCATCCTCTTACAAAATCCTACACAACGACGTACATCATTTATGGAAATTAATTGAGGTGTTGTTACAATTATCGCACCATCCGGATGAGGTATGAGCTGAGCTAACGATAAAGGTTCATCACCTGTTCCCGGCGGTGAATCTACAATCAAATAGTCCAAAGCTCCCCATTGAACATTTCCCAAGAACTGTTTGATTAAACGTGCCTTAAGCGGTCCTCTCCAGATGACCGAGGAGTCTGCATTGTCTAATGCAAATCCAATTGACATTACTTTAAGATTTTTTCCGTCGGTTACCGGAATGATTTCTTCACCTGTCATCGGTACACTCACATTAGAAAGATTCAGCATTTGTGGCACGCTTGGACCGTGAAAGTCAATATCGAGAAGACCAACCTTTTTCCCTGAAAGAGCAAGAGATGTTGCAAGATTGACAGCAACCGTGCTTTTGCCTACTCCACCTTTGCCTGATAAAATGAATATCTTATGTTTGATCAAGTTCATTCTTGAATCAACTTCAATTTTCTCGTTCTTAACAGCAGACTTTTGCGCGCTCTTATCCGATGCTGCTGATTTCACCTTCTCTGTTTTACTTATTGTTGTGGTACTCATAATTCTCTAACCCATATTCTTCACAAAATTGAATTTTCGCTGAGAGTCGTTCCAAATAATTACTCTCAAATGATCTATCTTTGAAATACTTCTCTGCAGCAATTCTTCCAGCCTTTATAAGCTCATCTACATTTTTGAAATCTGTCCAATGAACTTGATTAAGTTCTGGTTTGATTACTATGTCAGCCACGTTCAAATTGAATTGATTCAGATAATAATTGCTTATCTGATCAGCTCTTAGAAAAACATTCAGATTGCTTTTCAGGTATTCGCTGCACCTGGGAAGAGGATTTACATCAACAGCCAGAATCTTATAATCATTTCTTGTATTCTGATCCGGAACAATTGTATTTCCAATTACACAGCCATCGACCAGAAGCATATCGTCCCATTCGACAGGTTTGAACACTCCAGGTATTGATGAGCTTGCCAGTACTGCATCGGCTAATTTTCCCTTTTTCAGATCTACAGTTTTACCGCTATACAGGTCTGTCGCTATGGAGATAAAGGGAATATTTATGTCATCGAACGTCGCATCACCAAGTAGCAATTTGAGAATTCGCATTAGATTCGCACTTGCAAAATCCCCTTGTCCGGCCTCAAAACGTGTAAAGTTGATGAGTTGTAGGAGGTTTGTTCTCGAATCCCCGATAGGGCTCTTTCCGTTCCCTGCAATTGGTGCTACTCTTGAAAATTTGAATTGTCTCAAGTATTCCGATTCCATGGCTTCCTGTAACTTCGGTCTAAGTATATCGGCGTCACCAAACAAGCTGTAAACTGCACCCACCACAGCTCCCATGCTTGTTCCGCAAACAAGATCAGGAATCCAACCTTCTTCCTGAAGAACTTCAATTACTCCGATATGCGCGAGACCGCGAGCACCTCCCCCAGTGAGCGTAAGAAGCTTCTTTTTTTCTTTTCCGAAAATTTTTTGTCTCAGTTCTTTTAGCATAGTTCTCACATGATCTTTATATCGAGTTGCTGCTTTGATACACGCTCAGCTTCGTTCTTAAGAACACAATCCAGTACGAGAAGCTCTAAACTGGAAGATCATTAAATTTTACAGTTTGTAAAATTTCTTCTATATCTCCTGTTAACCAGCTGTTCAACTCGATTCCTGAAGCCTCTATAAGAGATGAATACATATTCGATATTGCACCACAAAAAACTCTTTCAACATTTAGGTCCGTTAATACTTTAACTTTGTCGCTTTGTGACAAGTCGCCAATGTTTATTGTGATTTTAGCATTGATGCAATCGTCATTCACATCTACAATCATCATGTATTTAGCTTCATCAAATACAGGGGAAATTTTATCTCCCCATCGAGTAACTGCAATTCGCATTCATTTCCTCCTCGTCTATGTATAGGCAAATGAGAGACCAACTATTAGTTATTTGTCAGAATAGTTTTTAAGAAGTTGATAATATGTATAATAAAAAGAACCGCTGATTTCGGCGGTTCTTTAGAGTACTAATGTTGCTACTGAACTATTCTCATAGAGTAGCAAATATGTAACTATACACTCAAGCTTTATATCTGCCATCTTTTTCGGGAAGTTTGATTTCCAGTTTTTTGATTTTTCTAAATAGTGTTGTTTTATGTATTCCCAACTCGTTTGCCGTTTTTAGTCTATTCCATTCATTTCGCTTTAAAGCGCTCTCAATAAATTGAGCTTCTACTTCATCCAATGTAGTGGCTGAATTAATAATTGTGACATGACCTGCATTTTTGTGTAGTTCGTGTGGTAGATGTTGTGGTTGAATTACACTACCGGTGCATAGAACGAATGCATGTTCAATACTATTTTCAAGTTCACGAACATTCCCCGGAAAACTATGTTTCATAAGTAGTGCGAGCGCGTCGGGAGAAATAATTGCTATAGATTTCCCATATAATTTATTAAACTTACTGATGAAATGATCAACCAGTAAGGGAATATCCTCTAACCTATCCCTAAGTGGCGGCATCTCGAAGCGCATGATATTCAAACGATAATAAAGATCAAGCCTGAATTCTTTAGTTTCTACCAGTTCGATCAAATTTTGATTTGTTGCGGCGATAACGCGAACATCCACATTCTCGCTTTTGGTACTTCCAAGTGGTTCATAGCTTTTTTCCTGGAGCACCCTAAGCAGTTTTACCTGCATAGCAGGAGATATTTCTCCAATTTCATCAAGAAAAATCGTTCCTGTATGAGCTAATGCAAATCGACCTGGTTTGTCTTGCTTGGCATCGGTAAAAGCACCTTTTTTGTAGCCGAATAATTCTGATTCCAGTAAAGAATCAGGCAACGCGCCGCAGTTTATTGACACTAAAGGTTTTGAATTTCTATGACTTAAACGATGTATTGCCCGAACTAACAACTCTTTTCCGGTTCCACTCTCTCCTTCAATGAGTACAGGGGTATCACTTTGCGCAACAGTAGGAATGATATTAAATATTTCCTTGATTGCCGGACTTCTGCTGATAATATCTTCAAAGGTGTATTTCAGTTCTATTTCTTTACGTAGTTCCTCTACCAGGCTTATATCCCGGAAGGTTTCAACACCACCAATGATCTTTCCATCCGTGTCTTTTAATAACGCGGTGGATATCGTTACCGGCACTCGTCTCCCACTTTTATTTATTATATATACTGGGCGGGCAATAATCGGTTTATTGGATTCAATCGTTTGCTTCAGAGCGCATTCTGATTCACAGATACTTGTATGTAACACATTGCAGCAAGGCTTACCCATTGCCTCTTCACGAGGAATACCAGTCAACTCTTCTGAAATACGATTGAAAGACGTTATATTCATCTCATTGTCGACCGTAAATACTCCTTCTGTAATACATTCAAGAATAGTCGTTAATTCATCAGCGTGCTTGCTTTTTCCACTCATCATCAATCCTTCTTAAAATTTGATTTGAAAAGAACTTAAGAAGAAATATTGACAATATCAATTAGATTGCAGGAATGCTACCCTGTCGTATGACACAATAATACTATTATATATTATTTATTTATAATCAATGTATTAGGTGTCTGCTTAAGTTCTGGTCTTGTATTTGCTATTCATAAAGACAGTGTTACATTGACTTAGTTTCCGCAAACGCCTAACAGGGAGGTTTAAATACATTGAAGGCTACAAACATAACTTGGCACATGAATCATGTAAAGCGTGATGAAAGAGAGAAGCTGTTAAACCAGAATGGTTTCACGATCTGGTTGACCGGACTTCCGTCATCCGGCAAAAGTACTACAGCTTTTACCCTGGAACACGCATTGATACAACGTGGTCGCCTCGCATATGTATTGGATGGGGATAATATTCGTCACGGTTTGAACAAAAATCTTGGATTCTTTGCCAATGACAGAGAAGAAAATATTCGACGAATTGGCGAAGTATCTATTCTTTTCGCGGATGCGGGAATTATAACCATTACCAGTTTCATCTCACCGTACAGACAAGACCGAGATCTGGCGAGAAAAGGACACGCGGAGAAAAATTTACCATTTATTGAAATTTTTGTTGATACGCCAATAGAGATTTGTGAAGAGAGAGATCCGAAAGGTCTTTATAAAAAAGCCAGAACAGGTGAACTAAAAGGTTTTACAGGTGTTGATGATCCCTATGAACCTCCTGTTAATCCAGATTTTGTGATAAGAACAGAAAAAAAATCTCCGGAAATCCTGAGTCTGGAGATAATTGATTATTTAAGCAGCAACAACTTGCTAAAGGTTTAATAATGCATACTATAAGCTACAATCATAAGATCTACCACATTGATAGTAGGGGTTTCATACAAGATTTTGATAAATGGGATAAAGACTTTGCCAAGGGCATGGCAAAAGAAGTTGAAATTATTAACGGACTAACTGAAAGACACTGGGGAGTAATTACTTACATACGTGACGTATTCAAAGAAAATGGCAGATGCCCCACGGTTTATCAAACCTGCCGAATGAACGGAATACGCTTACGTGGTCTCAAAGCGTTATTTCCCTCCGGATATCTCAGGGGAGCCTGCAAACTTGCTGGAATTACATACAGGGTGACAGTTACATCAGCTGCTTGGCTGGGAGAATTACCCCAAAATGTAAAACCGGTACAATCCGAAAAAATATACAGAGTTGATATTCTGGGATTTTTGATCGACCCGGATGAATGGGATGAACATTTCTGCTTACACAAAGCGAATGAAATGAAAATGTTTAATAAGCCTACAAAGAAACACTGGCAGGTAATTTTCTATCTCCGAGATAGTTATAAGAAGAACAAGGTTGTGCCTACTGTTATTGAAACCTGTGAAGCAAATCAGATCAATATTGAAGAACTCGAGAAACTGTTTCCCGATGGCTATCATCGAGGGGCAGTTAAGTTAGCCGGATTGCGTGTCAAGTAGTTACAGATCGGATTGATTGGTGCATTATTGCACAACATGAATTTTAAGATCAATCTGATATTTAGATAAACAGGATGAATTGTAGAATAGTATTTCAAACTTGGAGAAAGTACCATGCAACATTATGATGTCATAATTATCGGTGGTGGACCTGCCGGTTTCCAGGCAGCTCTTTCAGCTCGCAAAAGCAATCCTAAGGTATCAATAGCCCTTATCCGCAAGGAGAAGAAGGCACTGATTCCTTGCGGTATTCCCTATGTACTGCATTCATTGAAATCAGTCGATGATGATATTTTACCTGACGAACCTCTACAAAAACACAAGATTGATATAATCATCGGGGAAGTATCCAGGAGAGAAGATCATACTCTTCAGCTTAGTGATAAGCGGCAGATCAGCTTTAAAAAATTAGTATTAGCAACAGGCTCACGTCCAGTTTTTCCTTCAATTCCGGGAGTAGAAAAAGAAGGTGTCTTCTTTGTAAAAAAGGAGTATGATTACCTAATTAAATTACAGGGTGCAGCGCGATCTTCGAAAAATATCCTTGTTATAGGGGGGGGGTATATCGGAGTGGAAATAGCAGATGAATTATTACGCGCCGGTAAACATGTAACATTGATAGAGATGCTGCCCAGTCTGCTTGCTACGACAATGGATCCGGAATTTTCTTCTGACTTACACGCCGAACTGGAAAACCATGGAGCTAAGATAATCCTCGGTTGTAAGGTTATACAGTTTACTGGTAAGGATCAGTTCGACGGTGCCGATTTGGATAATGGTGATCATATAGAGGCAGACATGGCGATCTTGTCGGTGGGCTATAAACCGAACTTGGAAATTGCGGTAACATTTGGTCTTGAGACTGAGAAAAACTATGGAATAATCGTTGATGAATACCTGAGAACTTCTGATCCGGATATTCTTGCTGCCGGTGACTGTGCACTCCATAAAAACAGTATAACCGGCAAAGCTTCACGCGTAATGCTTGCTTCAACTGCTATGGCGCAGGGACGTTTAGTTGGTTCAAACTTATTTAGAATATCTTTCGTTAAGAATTTCCAGGGAACTCTTGGTTCATTTGCGACAAAAGTAGGCAATTTTTCTTTCGGCGTAAGCGGCTTAACCGAACTTGAAGCCAAAGAACTTGGAATTCATTATTTTACAGGCGAACATGACTCTGTTGACCGTCATCCCGGAAAACTGCCAGGTGCAACCAAAATTCATATTAAACTTCTTTTTGCAAGATATTCCCATGTTTTATTAGGTGCACAAATAAGAGGTGGTGACTCTGTTGGTGAGTTGGTAAACATGATCTCAGTAATGATTCAGAAAAGGATGACTGACATGGAAATCGACACTATTCAGATAGGGACACATCCTCTTCTGACATCATCTCCAATTGCTTATCCGGTAATTAATGCTACATCAAATGCTATTGAGAAATGGTTTCACAAAACAACTGAAGAATTATAAGAATCTTTATTATTATATATAATATAATTTGGTGGCAATATGTTGTAATTCAAATTAATTCAGTTATATTCAGTTTAAAATCAGGATTGTAAAATTGTCTATTTCTATTCCCAATAATATGCTTTCAGTTGAAAAGTTATTAACTATAGTTAACAGTATTTCAGATGGAGTTCTTGCTGTTGACCGTGAGATGCGGATTACTTTCTTCAATAAAGCTGCAGAATCGATAACAGGTTCACATAAAGATGACGTAATCGGACGCCAATGCTGGGAGGTGTTCCGAACAAATGTTTGTGATAATGACTGTCCCCTGCATCAGACCTTTAGAACCGGTGAACCGGTGATAAATAAATATGTATGTTCAACTCATTCTGATGGAAGGCAAATCCCAATAAGTGTTTCTACTGCGCTGCTTAGAGATGAGAATGGAAGTATTTTCGGTGGCGTCGAGACTTTCCGTGACCTAACACAGGTCGAAGCGCTGCGAAAAATACTGGAAAGCAACTATACTTTTTCTGATATAATCGGTCGCAGCAAACCAATGCAAGATTTGTTCACATTGTTGCCAACCCTTGCACAAAGCGAATCGACAGTATTGATTGAAGGTGAAAGCGGGACCGGAAAAGAATTGGTTGCAAAAGCCATTCATCAATTGAGTTCAAGAAAAAAGAAACCCATGGTCACCGTCAACTGCGGTGCTATCCCCGACAGCTTACTCGAATCGGAATTATTTGGATATAAGGCAGGGGCTTTCACCGATGCCAAAAAGGATAAATTGGGTCGATTTGCTATCGCTGAGGGTGGGACAATATTCCTGGATGAAATTGGTGATGTTTCCGCAGCTCTCCAGGTTAAACTGTTGCGTATTCTTCAGGATCATATTTATGAACCATTGGGAAGTATCAGATCGGAAAAGGCTGACGTACGTGTTATAGCTGCGACAAATAAGAATCTAACCGAAATGATGAAAGAGGAGCAATTTCGACAGGATCTTTATTACCGTCTTAATGTTGTCGGAGTCAAAGTAGCTCCATTGAGGGAACGTATATCCGATATACCTCTTTTATTCGATCATTTTATTGGAAAGTTTAATCATCTTCGCAATAAGGATATTTCAGGTGTTACACCGTCATCAATGAATATACTGATGAACTATGCATATCCAGGTAACGTTCGGGAACTGGAGAATATTATCGAACATGCATTCGTGCTCTGTCCAAGCGGCGTTATTATGCCGGAACATTTACCAGTTTATCTAAAAAGAGACACCCAACCAATTCCCTTAATTGAAGTGAACGGTTCTCTCGAACAGGTAGAAATACTGACAATTACTGCTGCGTTGAAAAGGAACAACTGGCGGCGCAATGATACTGCAACGGAGCTGGGAATCAATCCGTCAACTCTTTATCGAAAAATGCAGAGATATAAATTGATACTGAAAAATGAATGATATTTGGATATTTATTGCAACAAATAGTTATTCAGTAAACCCATCAATCTTATAAATCAATTTTTCCATTGCTTTATGAGCGGCATTTAGGTCCATTGAGTAAATCCGAATGTCGTGATAAGCTCCTAAGCTATCCTTTACATGGTGTCTCAAGGTTGCTTCCAGACGGAAGCCAAGAGCTTCTGCCATTTTAATCGCCGCGGTTTGCTCTGACAGAAGATTGATATACAGTTTCTCAATACCAATCGAATCACCATAGTGAATTGCTTCTTCCAACAGGTGGGACGCTATACCCAATCGGCGGTGATCAGGATGAACCACCGAACGCAATTCACAGGTATGTTTTAGCCAGCGAGCAAAACCTCTCACCATAGTCAAAGATGCAAATATCCTCCCTCGTTGCCAGGCGACAATTCGAAAAATATTCTCATCTTTTATCTGATTAGCCAGGCGTTTATCATAGTGTTCGTTTAATACATCCTCTCTAAGACGTGAACGTTCCTCAGCGCTTAGTTCTTTGTATAGTTCCCTGAGAGCTGGAATATCCTTTTCAGTAAGCAGCTTAATCTCTGCTTTAGTTCCGTCTTGACACGTAAACTTTTGTGGAAGATACTTCACTTCAGCTACCATTTTAAACTCCATCATTAATCCGACTTTATTTGAAACTCAGTACATAATTTCAAGCAAATTTCATTCCAATGAAAAGCTTCTTAAGTGGAAAAGTCTGTTTTTATCTATCATATCATCATCGCAATGCTCGACTTGATCGCATTCAATGGAAAAACATATTGCATATTGCACAATATGTATGTGTACACATTGCATTATGCAATATTCTGTCGGTAGCTAAAGGATTGGCAACCTGAAATCAAGTATGTACCAAGGTTTGAGAAGAGTGAATAAACATTTTCGGATCGTGCAGAATGCAATTCGTTGTCAGTTTCTCAAGAATGCATTGTCTTAGAAAGCTGAAAGGAAGATATGTATGTAATATAATATCATTGAGATACACGATTCTCCAAGGTTTATGTTTCTGGCATAGAGCTTGTATGTACTGTTTATAGAAGAATAATGGAATGGAGGAAAAGA
Source organism: Candidatus Electryonea clarkiae (assembly GCA_030765455.1). Classification (GTDB taxonomy): domain Bacteria; phylum Electryoneota; class Electryoneia; order Electryoneales; family Electryoneaceae; genus Electryonea; species Electryonea clarkiae. Next base: position 15,144 of record JAVCCM010000066.1, read on the forward strand.
TGATTGGTCTTGACAGATTAATGAAGATTCCGGGTGTTGTGGCGGCAGGACAATGCGACTCGGAAGGAAAGATCATACGCAAGGTTGGGAATATTCCTGATGCTGTGCGGGATCAGATATCCAAGATGAATGCAGAGCAAACTAAGAACTTCAATAACACAGCGCAGATATTGGATCAGTTGACCGACCTTGAATGGACGCCGATGACTGGTTGGATGATGTGGAGTGGTAAATATGCACTCTGTGTAATTCACAACAACTGTCTAATCATCGAAACAATCCGTGCCGATTTCAACCAGTTGATGGTGGATCTTTTCGAATCGGAAGCATCGGGCGGCAAACCACAATTATCAGGATTGTAATTGGGTGTTACAAATTCAGGAAAAAGATAAAAACATTGGTTGTTTTTCATTAACATAGGAGTAAAAGATGGAAACAGAAGAGAAAAAACCAAGGCTGGGACATGGTGTAGTACATCCCGGTGCCAGACCGATGAAGGTCTATGTGGACGATAATGGGATCATGTACCTCTGCGACAAAGATGTAGATCCCGACCAGCCTCTTGCAGAACAAGCTTGCTGGACCTGTGACCAGGTGCTATTTACCCGAGGTGGCTGATAATTGGATAAATATTGATTCACTAAAAGATTATAAGGTGAAAAAAGCAAAGATTGGTGTAGCAGCATCCTTTAAAAGAATGTTGCTGCACTTTTAACTAAAAAATTTTTCGCAGGATTGTGAAAAATTTTACATAATTTCGAGCTAACGAAAAAAAAACATCTGGAGATTTAAAAATGAGCGAGCAAGAACTCAAAGAGCTGAAAGTTAACAAATTGGTAGATGCCCGTGGTACCGCTTGCCCGGGACCTCTTTTAGAAGCAAAACGCGCAATGGCAAAAGTTCCCAAGAACGGTGGAATTATGGAGGTGCTTTCGTCTGATGTCGGGACAAATGATGATATTCCTCTTTGGTCGAATAAGGTAAAACATGAATATCTCGGCGTTATTCAGGAAGCAAGTTATTGGCGTCTGTTCGTACGCCGAGGCACTCGATGAGTGGAAGTGATTCTGCGGGAAAATCACCGAAAATCCTGGCATTTTCCACCAATAACATATCAGATCCCGGCATTGATTTAGCTGGCAGCGCTCATATGCATTATCCTGAATCGGTGGTTGTGGTTCCGGTGCCGTGTTCGAGTGGTATTAAACCTGATTGGATTCTTTATGCCCTTAAATCAGGATTTGATGGAGTTTTTGTTGCCGCCGATGGCACAGATTGCGCCTATGTACCTGACTGTACGGATCGAACAGGCAAAGTAGTAGCAAATGCTCAACAGTTAATCCAGGAACAAGGTTTTAATCCGGCACGATTGAAAATGGCAGCAATTTGTTCGGTGTGCGCCGAATCGTTTGTCTCGCATATTGAGTATTTCTCAAAATCGCTTAGTGAATTACCAAGAGATGTGCAATGAATTATGATGTTCTTATTGTTGGTGGCGGAATTGCAGGAATGGAATCTGCATTGACACTCGGAGATATGGGATTCAAGGCGCTTCTAATTGAGAAAGAGCCGAGCATTGGTGGCAAAATGATCCTGCTCAGCAAGGTCTTTCCAACATTAGATTGTGCCAGTTGTATTTCCACGCCAAAGATGGCATCTACTATCCACCATCCAAACGTTACTGTTTTGACCAGCAGTGAAGCCCGGGAGATCACCAAGAACGCCGATGGTACTTTTAAAGCAATAATCAACAGGAAAACGACGTATGTTGATAACAATGCCTGTACCGGGTGTGGTGAATGCGAGTTAGCATGCACAGTTGCGCTGCCTGACAGGTTTAACTTCGATATGGTAGCTCATCGAGCAGCATATATCCCATTTCCTCAAGCTGTTCCGAAGAAAGCCGTTATTAGTCGTCAAGGTCAATCTCCATGTTCAAATGCATGCCCGGCAGGCGTTAAGGCGCATGGGTATGTCTCTTTGGTGCGTGCCGGAAGGTACGAGGAGGCGTTTCATCTGCATATGAAGGATGCTCCACTGCCCGGCAGCCTCAGCAGAGCCTGCTACGCTCCCTGTGAAGATGAATGCACAAGAGGAGATATCGAAGGTGCTGTCGCCATTCGGGAACTCAAACGTTTCGTAGTGGATCGCTACTACCAAACGCATCTGGAGTCTGAAGAGAAACAGCCAGAGAAACTTCTGGATAAGAATGTGGCAATTGTCGGTTCTGGTCCTGCCGGTCTCTCCGCTGCCTATTATCTGGCAGGAAATGGGTATAGGGTCACAGTGTTCGAGTCCGCAATGAAGTCTGGCGGGCTGTTAAGATACGGTATTCCTGACGACCGCCTACCAAATTCCGTCGTGGAACGCGATATAGTTAATGTTGCATCCCTCGGAGTAGAGATACGAACGAATTCAACAGTGACTTCCGTAAAGGCGTTGAAGGAACAAGGATTTGATTCCGTCTTTCTGGCGCTGGGCGCTATGAAGGCATGGAAGATATCATTGTCCGGTGAGGATTTAGACGGCGTTATGGACAGTATGACATTTCTCAAGGAGGCGAACACCAACCGGAAACTCAACCTCCGCGGCAAGACGGTGATGGTGACAGGGAGCGGAAATGCTGCCATTAGTCCCGCTAAGATGGCACTCCGATTGGGTGCCGAAAAGGTGATCGTTCAGTATCGGGAAGTTATAGATTACCGAAAATATTATGGGAACGAGAACGAACTTACCCATGATTGGGAGGTTGATGACAATACGAATGAAGGCGTGGAATTACAGCTTCTTAAGACGCCCAAACGCTTCATCGGTGATAATGGTCACTTGACAGGAGTGGAAAGCATATCCTTAAAGTTGAGTAAGTCCGATTCCAACGGAATACGGCAGCCCATTCCGGTAGAAGGCAGCGAGGAGATTATTCCCGTTGACTTGGTCATCCTTGCCGTCGGGATGCGCCCAGGTGTCGCATCGTTTCAAAAGGAACTCGACATCAATCGAGATGGAACCATCCCTGTGAATGCCGAGACGTTGGAGACTTCTATGCCATCGGTCTTCGCGGGAGGTGATGTAGCTACCGGGCCTTCCAGCATTACCGAAGCCATGGGTCAGGGCAAGCGGGCGGCGTTTTACATAGACCGGTATCTTCAGGACAGACCTCTCGCCAACATCACCTTTGACACAAGGCTTCCAGTAGTGGACAAGAGTTCTGCAATAAGTCGTTCAGAACCAATCTCAAGACGCGAACCCACGGGATTTTAAGATGACAATTAAAAAAATAATCAAGATTCTCAACTGTCAGGTTATAGTGGGGGAAGACAAACTGGATACCGAGGTAATGGTGGGTTGCGGCTGTGATCTGATGAGTGATGTGCTGGCATTCATAAAACCCGAAGCCATGCTGTTGACCGGTCTTAGTAACCTACAGACCATCCGCACCGCCGAGATGTCCGAATTAAAGGTTGTCTGCCTGGTAAGAGATAAACAGCCCAACAATGATATAGTAGCCTTAGCCAGGGAAAAGGAAATCATTCTGCTGGCAACTTCTTTGCCTATGTTTGAGGCATGCGGTAAACTGTATAAGAGTGGCTTGATGGGTCATACTGAATACTACAAATGAAGCTGGAGTGGATGATTCCGTGGTTGAGAAAAGGGATATTACCAAGGTTCAGGAATTAGTCTATGAGATGAATGTTGAACAGGTTATGATTAAGGATATCATCACGGTTGGTCCGAATAACCTGATGAGCGATCTCAGAGACCTGTTACGTAACAAGCGGATTTCCGGAGTTCCGGTATTAGAGAATGACAAATTGATCGGCATGGTCAGTATTGAGGATTTTATTAAATGTCTGGCTGAAGGTAAGATGAATAGCGCCATACGAGATAGAATGAGTTGTGATGTTGAGGTGTTATATAATGATGAGCCTTTAGTACAGGCAGTAGAAAAACTTGATAGGCTGGGGTATGGGCGTTTCCCGGTATTGGATCGGAAAAACAGAAAACTGGTGGGGATAATTACTAAGGGCGATGTCATTCGGGGTCTTCTTAAAAAGATCGAAGTAGATTGCCATGAAGAGGAGATTCATCGCTATCGGGCGAGCCATGTTTTCGAGGATATCGTTGCCGACAAGACCACCCTCACATTTCAGTACGAGGTTGTAGGTAAAGATTTTAACAAGGCTGGGTCAGCATCCAGTGGACTTAAGAAAACACTGAGAAGAATGGGAATATCCCCAAAGTTAATCCGACGCGTGGCAATAGCAACATATGAAGCGGAGATGAACATCGTGGTTTACGCTGAAGGCGGGGAAATCACTGCCCGGATAACCCCCAGGGAGATCAGAATAGAAGTAGCAGACGATGGACAGGGAATTACTGACGTTAGAAAGGCAATGGAACCCGGATATTCCACTGCACCGGATTGGGTCAGAGAGCTGGGGTTTGGGGCTGGCATGGGACTTCCGAACATTAAAAACTGTGCAGATGTAATGAATATGGAATCCACTGTTGGCAAGGGAACCCAGCTTGAGTTTACCATTTATCTGGACGAGAGAGGGAAAAATGATTCTCAAAACAATAACTGAAGAATTGGGTCTTGAGGTGAAGAACGCCGGTGTTGATCTTGCTTCAGATGTTACCGGAGCTTATGTCAGTGATCTGTTGAGCGATGTGATTGCAAACTCAAGAGAGGGAGAACTCTGGATAACTCTTCAGGTTCATCCCAACATTATAGCGGTAGCCACCCTGAAGGATCTTTCGGGTATCATCTTGGTGAACGGTCGCCAACCTGAAGAGAAAACGCTTATGAAATCGGTGGAGGAACAGATTCCTCTGATGTCCACAGGGCTGCCGGCATTTCAACTGGCGGGAAGATTGTATAGGTTAGTCGAGGAATGCTGAAGGATTTAAAGGCAGACCTGCACATTCACACCTGTCTTTCCCCCTGTGGGGATCTGGAAATGTCTCCGCAGGGAATCGTGAAAGAAGCGGTGAAAAAGGAAATCGATCTTATTGCTATCTGTGATCACAACTCTGCTGAGAATTCAGGGGCTGTAATCAAGGCATCAGAGAGGAGAGAGTTGATGGTTCTACCGGGGATCGAGGTCGCGTCGAAAGAGGAAGTACATATTTGTGCCCTGTTTGAAGATGTCGATGATGCCTTAAATATGCAATCGTTGATCTATGACAATCTGGAAGGGGAAAACAACGAGGATGCTTTCGGGATGCAGGTGGTGGCTAATGCAGAAGATGAAGTACTGGGATTTAACAGAAAGCTGTTGATTGGCGCCACCAGCCTTTCCGTTGAGATGGTGGTCGATTCCATCCATTTCTTTAATGGACTGGCAATCGCTGCGCATATCGACAGGGAAAGATTCGGGATCATCGGACAGTTAGGATTTATCCCGCCGAACCTGCGATTAGATGCCCTGGAGATTTCTCCCAAAATGAAAATGGAAGAGGCACAAGTGAGATTCAGCGAATATCAGAAGTTCCCGTTTCTCTGTTCATCGGATGCTCATTACCTAAACGACATTGGCAAGGGGGCGACGACGTTTTTACTGGCAGACACGACATTTGAGGAATTAAGGATAGCGCTTAAGGGGGAAGGGGACAGGAAAATCAGAAATTTGAAATAAATTCAAGTGACCAGAATTGGAAGCGCACAAGTGACTAGAATTGGAAGCGTACTTGACAAACTACAAGTTCTGTTAAGTCTCTGGCGAAGCAAAGATTTGATGTGCTAAATATGGAAGACCTTTCTTTACATATACTTGACGTTGTTGAGAATTCCATAAGCGCTGGTGCCAAGAAGATTGAGATCAAGATCCGCAAGGATTTAAAGGAAGACTTGCTCACGATTGAGATTATCGACAATGGAAAAGGTATGGATGCTGAAATGCTTGAAAAGGTGCTCGATCCGTTCTTTACCACAAAGACGGTGCGAAAGGTGGGATTAGGTCTGTCTCTCTTAAGAGAAGCAGCCAGAGCGGCAAACGGAGACCTCACAATTCAATCGGAAATTGGTAAGGGCACGAGAGTAAAAGCCACATTCCAGCACAGCCACATAGATCGAAAACCGATGGGTGATATGGAAAAGACTATGATAAGTCTGATAATTGGTAATTCGGATGTTCACTTCAAGTATTTTCACAATAAGAACGGGCGAAAATATCGGATGATAGATACTGAAAAATTTAAGGCAGATGATAAACTGTCATCTATAAGCACCGGCGAACTAATACACTTGGTCAAAAAAAGCTTAAAGGAAATATAATGGAAACCGATAAGGTTCAAGAGATCATCGAAAGGTGGGAGAAAAGAGAGGATCTTATGATCGAGATGCTGCACGATGTGCAATCCGAATTCAACTATCTACCTGAAGACGCACTGTCCCAGATTTCGGATGAAGTGGGGGTGCAGGTCAGCACACTCTATAGCATCGCCACTTTCTATCAGGCTTTCAGTCTGACGCCGAGAGGAAAACATCAGATATCTGTTTGTATGGGAACTCCGTGTCATGCACTGGGAGCCCCAATCGTGGTTGAGGCGCTGGAAAGACAACTGAATGTCAAGTGCGGGGGGACAACGGATGATATGAACTTTACACTTGAAACAACCGGGTGTGTGGGTACCTGTGGTTTAGCGCCGGTTATAATTGTTGACAACGAACTTTATGGCCATGTTAACCCAGCCAAGGTTTCCAAGCTCGTGGATAAATACAAAAATCAAAAGTAAGGAGGGGAAATGCCAAAATTAACCTTGAAAGACCTAGATAAAATCAGAGAAAAGACTCAAAGGACAATGAACCTTCGTGAGGGAGCTGGTAGAGCAAAGATCACTGTTCATATGGGAACATGTGGCATTGCGGCAGGTGCTCGAAAGATTATGGACACCTTAC
>JAVCCM010000039.1 GCA_030765455.1 Candidatus Electryonea clarkiae
ATCTTGATGAATTCGAATTCCGTTTCAACAGACGCTGGAATCTATTCAATATTTTCGATAAACTCTTGACACGTTGTATTCAAAGATCGACTATTACTTTAGCTGAGCTAATGACATAACCGGATTAAATAAATACTATCATTTCTGCTTTTCGAAAGTTCTGTTCTATAAATCCGGACGTTCCGCGTTGACAGCATTGTTCCAAAAACTTGCTTCTCAGAATGAACAAGGATCAATTTTGATACCGGATTATATCTGCAATATTATGTTCTTATCTGCTAAGAGAGCTGGAATACCCTATCATACTTATCGAACCGATGAACAATTCCGTCCCGATATTGAGAACATAGGAGAACTACTAAAATCCGAAAATGTTTGTGCGATTCTATTTGCATCAATTTTGGGCACACAAAACAATACATCAAACATCTTGCAGAGCATCAGGGAAATAGCACCTGAAGTTACCATCATCTTCGATGAATGCCAGAATATCATTACAAATTCTCCGCTTAAAATGGATAAACATACGGTTGTGGTTATTAGTTTTAATAACAAGACGGTACCAGGTTTGATGGGTGGTGCTCTTTGTTTTCCGCTTGATGCCAGGCTGGAAATATCACCGCCGGTACGAAAGGCGGCTTCTAAACTTCGGTATGAATTACTTCTTTGGGCAGTACTTGGAAAAAGAATTTTGAAGAGATTCCAGGGAGTGCTTATGGTGATCGGGGGCAAGGTTCTTAATTATGAGCTTCCTTCAATTGAATTTTCTGTATGCGGCAACGATCATTATGATGTTGAACCAAACCCAGCATCTAAATTGTCTATGATATACGCTTATCGTGGTTTGTGCAAATTACCAGAATTAGAAAATCTTCGAAGAGCAAACTACAATTTGTTAAACGAGGAAATGAAGCAAAGAGGTGAAAAGATTGTCATAGAAACCGATTTGATTGAAATTTCGCCATACATCCCTGTTCAGCTAACAGATATTGAGCTATTCAAGTATCTTCCAATCAAGGGTCCATACTCAATTGAGGAAGATTCTACACAATCACACCGTCCAGATGTTTTCTGTATTAAAAACAACAACAACGGAATATCCTATCAAAATTAGATGGTCACAGCAGAATAAAATGAGAATTACTTATGCAAAACACAAATAATAAACTTCTTGTTTGCCATTTGACATCCGCACACAGAGCGTTAGATACACGCATCTTTAACCGCGAAGCCATTTCATTATTAAAAGCCGGTTATAATGTCTCAATTATTGGATCGCATCATACTAATGAGTTCGTATCTGGCGTAAAGATTATCAGCCTTAAACCTCCCGCAGGGATATTCTCTCGCTTATTTGTAGCGTTCAAGATTCTCCAATTATCACTCAGGGAGAACGCCGCAATATATCATTTTCATGATCCGGAACTCATTCCTGCCGGTTTATTTCTCAAAATTTTTGGTAAACGGGTCATTTATGATGTGCATGAGGATTATGAACAGAATTTCCTGACGAGGAAACGAATAAAACCTCCTTTTGACCAACTGATCGCAAGGATGTTTACTCACATTGAAAGATTTGCCAGCATGTTTTTCGATTTTATCGTGGTGGTAGATTCCAACATCAAGTCAAAGTTCTCGCCGGATAAAACCAGACTGATTACTAACGTTCCACCTCGCAATTTTACAGATACATCACGCACCAGGCAAACAAACGAGAGCTTCAGGTTACTCTTTCTCGGTATAATCTCTTATAGCCATGGAATTACACAGATGCTTGACGCTATTCAACTGATGAAAAATAAGAAATACATCGAATTGCACCTGATTGGTACACTCGAGATGCCTGAGATGGTGAAACTGTGGGAAAATAATCCCCAGGTAATTCATCACGGTCGAGTGCCCTGGGAAAAGACACGCCAGATGCTCACCAATGCCGATTTGGGACTATTTCTATATCAACCGAATCCGACACATTGGTATTTTACCGGGGAAGGTAATACCAAGTTGTTTGAGTATATGGGCAGCGGATTACCGCTTCTTTATTCAAATTTTCCAAAGCTTAAGAAATTGATAGACCCGATTGGATGTGGTCAGTCGGTTGATCCTACTAATCCTGAAAAGATTGCACAGGCAATTGACTTACTGTACGAAGAACAAGAAGTGAGATTAGATATGGGTGAGAAAGGAAAACAAGCTGTGTTAAAAAGATTCAATTGGGAAGTTGAAGAACAAAAATTATTTGAAATATACTCGAAGGTTCTTGACAGGTAAGAGCACCTCATGTTATCTATAATCATACTGGGTTTTATATGAAAGAGAATTTAAGAAAATTTCTGATATATTTTAACTACCAAAATAAATATTGGAAACCTACTGAAAGCGATGCATCACTTGTAGTATCACCCGGTCTTCTAGGCCGTTATCCCTTAGATTTGGTGATGCGTCTGGAAGAGGATCATTATACACATTTTGATTCCGAGGGACTGCCGGTACGCTTCACACATGAGGGTCATACATTTCACAATTATACTACACTTTGTTCTTAAGCAATTGCCAATTGGGAAAAATACCTTCTCACGGGTGACTCTGAAAGGTCAGAAATCACAATAAAAACAGCAGAGTATATTTGCCGGAAAGCAACACAATTACCGGATGGCTCATATCTTCTATATGATGATTATGCCAATATAAAACCAACTTTATCGGCAATGTATCAAGGTGAAGCTATCAGCGTCTTGACTCGTGCCTGGCAATTAACCGGGGATGAGAGGTTTCTTGATGCAGCGCAAGGATGCCTCTTGCCATTTACCCGTATGATAGTTGACCAGGGAGTTACCCATCCATTTCGTGGCGACAATAAAATAAAATGGTATGAAGAAGTTACTCGCCTACCGATAGGACATATATTAAATGGGATGATTTATGCACTATGGGGAATTCGGGACTTGAAAATATCAACCGGTGATGAACTTGCAAATGAGTTATTTGAAGAAGGTATTCAATCAGTTGAGTTAGCGCTGAACCATTTTGATTCGGGATTTTGGAGTTACAATACAATAGGTGAGGATGATACAAGCAATTATATTGCGAGCATGATGTACCATAATCTGCATATCGTTCAACTGAATGCACTTCATGAACAGACCGGTAAGCAGTTATTCAGAGATACTGCCAACCGGTTCAATTCATATGGCTTACATGCTGCAAACAGAATACGAGCGGGAATGGTGCTGTTCAGGCAAAAGATGAAATCATAGCATTTATGTTGTATTAACAATAACATGGAATAAAGAATGAGTATCAAAGCAATCGTTTCCCACGATGTTGATCATTTGACAACCTGGGAACATTATAAAGATCTTATAATTCCGAAATACATCATAAGAAACAGCATACAGTTACTATCAGGTGGTATCTCGCTGGGTGAATGGACAAATATGCTTGGGGATCTTTTAAGTAAAGAATGGAACAATATTGAAGAGGTTATGAGCTTCGACAAAGAGCATGGTGTACCATCCACTTTCTTCCTCGGTGTAAATAATGGATTAGGGTTGTCATATTCGGTATCCTCGGCGGAAAAGTGGGTAGCTCGCATTTTGGCAAATGATTTCGATGTCGGGGTACACGGTATTGCTTTCGATGATCTTGCTTCCATCCAGAGAGAATTTCAAACATTTAAAACCATCTCAGGGCTTCATTCGTTTGGTATCAGAAGCATTATCTCAGGTTGAGTTCAAAAACTCTCGGACACCTCGATCAAACCGGTTATCTTTATGATTCAACAGTTGGTGAATTATCAGGCCACCGAAAGTTGAACAATATGTATGAGTTCCCACTCCACATCATGGACTGTAATTTCCTCTTTAAAGGCATCACCAGTTCGGTTCACTTGTCCGACACCTGGGAAAATACTAAGACAGTGATCAACAAGATATTAGATATGGATCTGGAATATTTGACAATCAATTTTCATGACAGGAATTTTCGCAGAAGTCACATGAAGTGGAAGGAATGGTATATCCAATTGATAGAGTATTTGATAGATAATGGAGTTAAGTTTATAAATTACAGAGATGCAATAGATGAATTGGATCAGAAGTAAAATAAATATTTGCAATACATAGCAAAGGTAAGGCACAAAATTATTATTAGTTAGATTATTTCAAAAATGAATCCGGAAAATGTTACTTGCCCGGGTTTTCTAACTTATTGCTTTACATGAAACTCTTCAGTCTCCAAAACGATAAAGTTTACTGCTTATTATTAATCTTGTTAATTTTTTCTTCAGCTTTTCTTCTGTCTCCTTAAATCATAAATAATCGTTTGTTGGAAAACTTATAAGATTCAAAAATTTGCATATGAATAAGCATTTATAAGTACACCCATCTTTATAAAGCTAAAGAATTATTAATCCTCTATTAAGATTATTCAAGAGGATTACAATTAAACACAACTCCTTATACAATTCATATGGTTTTGTATATCCATTTCTTACAATAAGCTGAACCTTTGAAAACCTCATCATTCCTGTAGATAGCTTAATGCCAGCGGTGTTCATCGGAAAGAAGAAGCATCATAAAATCAAATATGGTTCCTTGATTTGCAGCTATCAATGGTCAGAAGGATTTGATATCAATATTTTTATCTCATCAAAAGACAAATAGCTTAGGGTCTTAAACATAAAATATATAAGAAGTTGAACACAACAATCAATTGTTGCCGGAAAATGATATGTAATGACATTTTAATCCATGAAACATTTCTCTGAAGTCGGATGCTTTTCGCTTGTTACAATTGTGTTGGTTAATGATTAAACCTTCCATACTTGCAATGAGAAGAAGCTCCAAGAGACTTGGAGAGTAATTTGAACAATTTATTTTTTTTCTGAAGTTTTTCGCTTTCAAATACAAATATCTTTTCTTATTATTAAATGACACTGCACACTCAGAGCATCTTCAAGGGAGGGCAGTATGTGATTTACCTGCAAGATTTATTTCTGCCTTTGTGATCTTTATCACTTCCCCGCTTTTCAGACAGATTTACTTATTGGATAAACAATCGCTGAGACGGATGATCCTGCGTATAGTTTGCCTCAGGTAAAAGATGATCATATTAAGTGAGTTTGTCGTAACGGTACCGGAAATACTATACATTTCATTGTAGCGCTGCTACGATTTCTAACACCTGTTCATTGCATCGAAGGGATAATTTTCTCGTACACGAGGGAGATGGTTTAGCCATATGTAAGTGAACAGATTCACAATCTTAGATTAAAGGAATGTTCATGAATACTAATACAAAACCTATTCTTGTAATTGGTGGTGGAATTGCAGGAATAACAGCTGCATTGGAAGCAGCCGAGGTTGGTTATAACGTCATCCTGGTGGAAAAAGAGGCATATCTTGGAGGACGCGTATTACGAATGTATCGTTATTTCCCCAAAATGTGTCCACCAACCTGCGGATTCGAGATAAATATACGCCGCATAAGACAGAATCCCAGGATTACTATCCATACCCTTGCCACAGTAGATGAAATCTCGGGAAATACCGGCAACTTCAAGGCAAAGATTCAAATAAAACCACGATATGTAACAGCAAATCATTCTCTGGATGATTCGATGACAGAATCGTTAGTCTCAGAGCGGGCTAATGATTTTAACTACGGAATGAATAATTCCAAGGCGCTTTATATGCCTCACGATATGGCTTATCCCTCCGCTTACGTCCTTGATCGAGAAGCCCTTTCAGATACAGATGCCGCGATTCTCCTGGAGACATGTCCACCGGGATCAATTGATTTAGATATGTCAGAAAAAGAGATAGAGGTTGAGGTTGGCGCCGTAATTGTGGCAACCGGCTGGCAGCCTTATGACGTAAAAAATCTCGATAATCTTGGATCCGGGTTATACCCCAATGTAATCACAAATGTCATGATGGAGAGATTAGCTGCTTCCGGGGGACCCACTGCCGGGGAGATCATCCGCCCATCTGACGGCAAGAAGGTTGAGAATGTAGCGTTCGTGCAATGTGCCGGATCAAGAGACGATAAACATCTTCCTTACTGTTCCGCGGTATGCTGCATGGGATCCCTGAAGCATATCAGGTACATCAGGGAAAAGAATGAAAATGCTAAAATTACAGTATTTTATATTGACATTCGTACTGTTGGCAGTGAGGAAAAGTTCTATTTCGATCTGCTCGAAGATGAAAATGTCTCGTTCGTCAAAGGTAAAGTAGCCGCAATCAGTGAGGAGTCTGATAGTAAAAATTTAATACTTGACGTTGAAGATACAATATCGCATGAGAACCTGCACCAGGGATTCGACATGGTGGTTCTGGCAACCGGAATGGTGCCGGTTACTGCCGATTTTAAGCTGCCTGTTGATTTGAAATATGATGAATACGGCTTCATAGATGGTACTACTGAAGTCAATGGAGTTTATGCAGCAGGTTGCGCAAAGCATCCGTGTGATGTATCCACCACCACCAAAGATTCTACATCAGCCGCACTAAAAGCGATTCAATGCATAAGCAGGGGAGATTGATTTCATGGAAGATAAAATTGGCGTCTTTATATGTACCGGTTACGGTATTGCTGAAGCTCTTGATATTGATGCGTTGAGTAAAGTAGCAACGGAAGAATATAAAGTTCCGTTTTGTAAAACTATAGATTCCTGTGAGAAAGCCGACCTGAAAACCATTAATGATGATATCGTCAGCGAGGGTTTGAATAAAGTAGTCATCGCCGGTATATCTCCCCGCCGTTACACAGACAACATGTTTCCAGAGGATATTATTGTTGAGAAGGTCGCAATACGGGAGCATGTAGTATGGTGTCAGCCTCCAAACGAGGAAGACACCCAGATGATGGCGGAAGATTATCTCCGTATGTACATCACCAAAATACAAAAAATGGAGACGCTGGAACCATTTCACCCTGAGGAAGCCATTGATAAAAGCATCCTGGTGGTTGGTGGAGGAGTTACCGGGTTGACGTCTGCGCTGGAAGCAGCTAAGACCGGGTATGACGTTCGGTTAGTCGAAAAAACGGACAAATTGGGCGGTTGGCTGGGGAAACAGTATAAATCAATTCCATCGAAACCTCCATATCGTGATTTAGAGGATACCAGGATTGATCAGCTCATAGCTGACATTAATGGAAATTCTCGAATTAAAGTGTACACATCTGCTGTCACAAGTGAGATTACCGGCGCTCCCGGACTTTTTGACGTGACTTTGAAATCAAATGGCAACGGTAAACCTGGTGGAGAAGTCCTTGATAAATTCCGTGTTGGCGCCATAATCCAGGCTACCGGATGGAAACCTAAAGAACCACGAGACACTTTAAGCTATGGCAGGGTTGAAGATGTTATCAGGAATGTAGATTTAGAGGAAATGGTCAAGGAGCAAGGCAGAATAACCCGCCCCTCAGACGGCAAGGAAGTGAAAAGCATCGCTTTTATTCAATGCGGTGGTTCAAGGAATAAAGATCATCATTCTCATTGTTCCTCGATATGTTGTCTTACTTCACTGAAACAGGCAACGTATCTGCGGGAACAAGATGAAAATGCCAAAGCTTATATTTTCTACGAGTTCATTCGGACGCCTGGACACTATGAAGATTTTTATCGTAAGACACAAGAGGATCCGGGGATATTCTTTACCAGAGGTGATGTAGCCGACGTCACGAGGGATGAAGATGGCAAATTAACAGTTACTGCCAAAGACACTATGCAGGGCGAGCAAATCCAGGTAAAAGTCGATTTGGTCGTTCTTGCAGCGGGTATGGTTCCAAATTCTGCTGATAGTGAAGCGATTCGAGCCCTGGAAGATGCAAAATTTACTGTTGCCACGGGAGAATCCGAGGTTCAAAAAGAAAAAGCTACCGAAAAGGTAAAAGAACTTGAATCGCACGAAGGGACCCAGATACTGAACCTGGAATACAGGCAGGGACCGGATTTGCCGGTTCTTCACTATGGTTTTCCCGATTCACATTTCATTTGCTTTCCTTACGAAAGCAGGCGTACCGGAATCTACGCCGCCGGCAGCGTTCGCCAGCCTATGGATAGCATTCTTAGTAGAGAGGATGCAACCGGGGCGGCTTTGAAAGCGATTCAATGCGTCGAGATGACCTCCAGGGGCGAGGCGCTCCATCCACGCGCAGGAGACAAGTCCTATCCTGACTTTTTCATGCAAAGATGTACCCAATGCAAACGTTGCACTGAGGAATGTCCTTTCGGTGCGCTCAATGAGGACGAGAAAGGAACTCCACTTGTACATCCAACGCGTTGTCGTCGCTGTGGGGTTTGTATGGGAGCCTGTCCTGAGCGAATAGTAACCTTCAAAGACTTCTCGGTAAGCATTGTGGTGTCAATGATTCAAGCTGTTGAAGTGCCGGATGAGTATGAAGAAAAACCGAGGATACTGGCGTTATTATGCGAAAACGATGCTTTTCCGGCTATGGATCTCGTAGGACAGCATCGTCTTCATTACGATCCTTTTGTTCGGATTATCCCGGTACGATGCCTCGGATCAGTTAATACTGCCTGGATTAAAGAGGCTATTTCATCCGGGTATGACGGAGTCATAATGATCGGCTGTAAGTATGGCGATGATTACCAGTGTCACTTCATCAAGGGAAGTGAACTGGCTTTTTCCCGCGGCGAGAATATCAGGGAAAAACTGGAACAGATGGCAATGGAGACTGAGAGGGTGGAGCTGCATCAACTGCAGATTTCCGAATATGAAAAACTACCGGAGATATTTAACAACTTTGCAGAAGTGATCGAAGAATATGGTATGAATCCATTCAAAGGAATGTAGTCATCTATAAACAATATTCACTAATCAGCTATACTATGAAACATACAGGAGCTTAGGAAACAATATTAGCATAAAATAAAGAGAGGATTATGCAGGATACAGCGGAAGTAAAAGCACAGGAAAGCCCACAGATCAACCCTGTCCCTTCAAAGAACGGCAAACCGGTTTTGATTGAACCGGATTTGGATTTCATCCAATTGCTAAGTAAAAGTGGCGGAGATCTTTTCAAGAAATGTATGCAGTGTGGTACCTGTTCAGCAACGTGTGCTATATCACCTGATTCAAATCCGTTCCCAAGGAAGGAAATGGCTTGGGCTGCCTGGGGTATGAAAGATCGACTACTAAGTGATCCGGACGTCTGGCTATGTTACCAGTGCAATGATTGCTCAACAAGATGTCCGCGCGGTGCAAAACCAGGAGACCTTTTGGCAGCTGTCAGGCAAGAAAGCGTAATCCACTATGCTTTCCCCCGTTTTCTCGGTAGATGGGTAAGCCAGCCACAATCTCTTCTTCTATTGTTAGGTATTCCAATGGCGCTCCTGGCGTTGGCTCTCTATTTGAAGGATCCGATAGAGAACGCCCTGGGTCTATCAAGGCCAATGGGTGATGGAATAATCTACTCCTATACAAGTATGTATCCACACTGGTTGCTTAATAGTTTCTTTATGATAATCTGCTTCTTAGCATTAATAATAGTCATAGTGGGAGTGGGACGTTTCTGGCAAGGGCTGAAAAAAGCTGATATACAAAATGGTATCGGCTCACCTTCCAATGGTTTGTTTTCAAGTATCTGGGTTACGCTTAAAGACGTGATTACGCACAAAAACTTTACAGAATGCACAAAAACACGCTCACGATACCTGACCCATATGTGCGTATTCTTTGGTTTTATTGCCTTGGCTGTTGTATCATTTTGGACGGTAACCGCCAGGATCACTCCGATTATTCAAAGTGATTTCATCTATCCTTTCAGCTTTTGGAGTCCCTGGAAATTGCTTGCAAATGCCGGCGGTCTTGCTCTCATTGTTGGTCTTATGTGGATGATCTGGGAGCGAGTGAAAGAACAGGATGATGCTCCGGTCAGCTCCTATTTTGATTGGACACTGATCGGTACTTTACTCCTCGTAACGCTTACAGGATTCATCACTGAATTACTACATTATATACGGTTAGAGCCCCATAGACATCTTGCCTATTTTGCTCACCTGGTATTTGCATGTTCACTCCTGATGTACTTGCCTTACTCGAAATTTGCCCATTTAGTGTATCGTACTACAGCTATGGTTTACTCTGAATATACCGGTCGGAATGGGAATAAACCGAATAAGCCTGGAATAACCGAGGATAACCACGAGGAGGCTAAAGATAATGCCGAATAATACATCTGATCCAAAAAGTGGACAGGTTATAATCCCCGTGATTTTGATAATATTGATACTGTTACCATTTGGGTATTCCCTTGTCAACAGAGTGATCGCACAGGGTAGTGACCGTTCAGAAGCGTTCCTCGAACGTCCGGATGCAAAATATGAAAACTGTATCAGGGATACTGAATACATGCGATATCATCATTGGGAGCTTCTCAGGACAGTCAGGGTGGAAGTCGTGCGTTACGGGAAAAGAGGAGATATACGGCTGGATAGCTGCATGGAATGTCACCCAAACAGGGAACGGTTTTGCAACAGGTGCCATGAAGCCGTAAGTCTTACGCCTGATTGTTTTGGCTGTCACTATTATCCCGAAATATTTCAGCCATCCTCAATTGAATCAGTTACTGAAAAAACAGAACTGATTCCAGTGCCGGACACAACTGTAGTTGACTCAATCTTAACTAAGTGAGAAAATGATGGATAGAAGGGATTTTATCAAAGTAGCCGGAGGTACCGTGTTAGCGGGAACTTCCTGCACATATGCGTTTCGCTTTTTGACTTCATCGAGTATGAGTGATGCAGGTGTTGACAGTACGTTGGCGAAGCGCAAATGGGGCATGGTTATTAATCTTGACAAGTGCAAGGAGGATTGCACTGCCTGTCTTGAAGCATGCAGGGAAGAGAACAACGTATATCATGACGAGGATGACCGGTGGGATATCAACTGGATCAGAAAAGTCAAGATCGAGGGTAAAATCGGTTCCGCTACAACCGAAAAAACCATGATCCTGTTGTGTAATCACTGTGATAATCCACCATGCGCCCAGGTTTGTCCCGTACAGGCTACATACAAACGTGAAGACGGCATCGTGATAGTAGATCATCACAGGTGTATAGGATGCAGGTACTGTATGATAGCCTGCCCCTATAATGCCAGGTTTTTCAACTTCAAAGATGAAGAGCATTGGATTAATCCTGATCGTCCCAAGAGAACACACGGGGTTGCGGAATCATGTCATTTATGTGCTCATCGCCTGGATGCCGGCAAAATGCCTGCCTGTGTCGAGGCATGCGAGAAAATAGGCTGCGGGGCTCTGTCCGTCGGTGATTTTAACGACCCGGAAAGTAATGTTTCCAAGCTAATTGCTGACAATTCCGTAAAGCGTATCAGGGAGGATCTGGGTACCGAACCCAAGGTTTACTACATTGGATTATAAGTTTAGGGGCAATCGTATAGCTCACTTTATAAGCTATTGATAATTTGTCATTCTGAACAAAGTGAAGAATCTCAAGTGTTGAATTCGTAATCTTTTCAGATAAGAACAGAGATTCTTCACTTCGTTCAGAATGACAGCAGACTATACTTTTTAGTGCAGGGAATTATTGAGGTGAAGATATGAAACTGGAGTTCACACGAATAGAAGGAAACTCCTTCGAGTATCGCGTAATGATGATCGTTTTCGCGGCTTTTGCTGTGGCAGGAGCCCTCGCTACCTGGTGGGTTATCGAAAAAGGAATCTGGGTGACTGGTATGCACAACAGGGTACCCTGGGGTTTCCTGATTGTTATGGCTATATATTACATAGGATTATCAGCGGGATCGCTTGTGATATCAGGATTGTATGGTGTCTTTGGTAAGATAGAGTACAAACCTTTTGCAAGAATCGCAGTATATGTAGCCATGCTCTTTCTAATTGCCGGTCTCCTTAGTATCATGACCGACCAGGGAAGAATAGACAGATTTTTTGTGCAGCCATTTGTGTTTTTTAATCTACAATCGATGTTCTCGATCAACCCGATGTTGTATATCGGGCATATCTTGATCTGTATTCTCTACTTGTGGGCGCTATTTTATGAGAAGAAGAAACTTACAAAGGTAGTAGCTACACTGGCTTTCGGCTGGGCGTTCTGTGTTCATACCGGGACTGGAGCGATCTTTGGTTTTGGTGCGAGATTATTGTACGAATCGCCTTTGCTGCCGGCAAGTTTTGTGGCGGCTGCCATGGCATCCGGAACAGCTTTGATGATTCTATTGATAGTTACTCTGTTTAAGGTGATGGACCGGTATTTAGATGATGAACTGATATTCTGGCTTGGACGATTCCTCGCGATCACTGTTATCGTGGTACTGTATTTCCTTTTCGTTGAGAATGCATACCGGGCTTATGTGGTTGAACTGCGCCAGGCTGCTGTTTTTTATCTATTTGGAGGTTACCACTCACTACTTTTCTGGTTTGGACTCATATTAGTTGGCTTGGTTATTCCACTGTTTATACTCTTCAATAAAAAAGGCGGAAAATCAATTCGATGGATTGTGCTTGCCTCTTGTCTGGTTATTTTCGGCGTCCTGTGCGAAAGATATGTAATAGTTATTCCGGGACTGATTCATCCACCTGAACTTTTTCCGGGTATGGAAATTACCCATTCCATCGTTGATGAAGGGATCTCAACCTATCATATAAGTTTTCTCGAAGTACTCCAGGCTCTTGGTGTCATGGGAGTTATTGGATTTATGTTTGGCGCAGGCTTAAAATACATGAAACTGCTTCCGACGGAAGCAAGAATTCCTAAGCATCCGGCATCTGCCGACTCTTAATGAAAACAGTGCGGATTGTCCGGAATTAGGGGAGAAAACTACAATTATGAAACAGGTTTATCTGAGCTATAGATAATATTGGATTAATAAACTTTCAGGATTCAGCGCATTTCAGGCTGCATCTAATACTTATGATAAAAAGAAATCAAATTTTTTGGAAACTGAGCGCTGCTTTTATATGTACTATCCTGCTCGTCCTGGCAGCGGAAATACTCCTGGGGAAGATAAATAGTCTTTCTTCCGGGAGATATCTGCAAATCTCTCTCATCATCACCATAGCAGTCTTGCTTGGTAGCGCCTCCGCATGGTTTTTTGTCAAATATTTTATCCAACACCCAACAAGCAAGCTATCTAACGAAATGAACAAGCTGGCTGATGGGATGAATAAGCTGGCTGACAAAGAATTCGATTTCCGCCTTGATGAGAACGAGAAAGACGACTTCGGAATGCTTGCTTCTTCATTCAATGACATGGCTGAAATGCTTTCCTTATCTCAGAGTGAGTTGGAAAAAACCAGGGACTACCTGCAAGGTATCCTGGAGAGTTCCGGCGACATAATCATTACAGTTTTCCCTTCAGGAAAGATCCGGACTTTCAATAAAGGGGCTGAAAATGCCTTGGGATACAGGCGGGTTGATATAATTGGGGAACCGATTGAAATACTCTTCGCCGACCCCCATGAAAGGGATGCAGCCATAGAGAAGTTGACACAAACTGATAATGTGGTGAATTTCGAGACCCGGTTTTTAACTAAGAGCGGAGAAATAAGGGACGTATTACTCAGTATCTCACAGATCCGGAATTCCACTGGGGCGATTATCGGCACAATAGGTATCAGTAAAGACATCACCAGGGTGAGCCGGCTTCAGGTTCAACTGGTTCAATCCCAGCGCCTAGCAGCAATCGGTGAGGTTTTTACCGGGGTTCAACATTCTCTGAAAAACATGCTGAACGCTTGCAAGGGTGGCGCTTACATGGTCAGGATCGGTTTGAAAAAAGATGACCGCTCAATGTTCGAAGAAGGATGGGAGATTGTCAGCGAAGGCATCTCGAGCATGACCAACATGTCAACTGATATGCTCAAATATGTGAGAGAATGGAAACCTAACTTTGAACGCGTTGAACTGGATAATACCCTGGCAGAGATTGACCGCGTAATCAAGCAAACCGCCAAAGATAAAGGTGTGAACTTCCAGCTAAACGTCCCTCCCGAGCTGCCGTCAGTGATTTGTGATGCAAGAATGATTCATACAGCGGTGATGGATATTGTCTCCAATGCCATGGATGCCTGTCTCTGGAAAGAATATACCGATGGAGAACTGCCGGAGCTTATATTAGGTGCATATCCGGACGATGACGGACAGAACCTGGTCATCGAAGTCAAAGATAATGGATGCGGTATGACCGAAGAGGTGAAGAAGAATATTTTTGCACCCTTTTTCAGTACGAAAAGCAAATCAGGCACAGGTCTGGGACTGGCGATTACTTCAAGAATGATTGGTATTCACAACGGAAAATTTGATGTTGATTCTGAACCCGATAAAGGCACTATATTCCGTATCGTGCTTCCCATAGATGGAACCGATAAACACTAAGGAGAAAATAAATGGCTAAAAAAGTTTTAGTAGTTGATGATGATGTCAACACGGTAAGATTCCTTTCAGTAGCATTGGAAGAAGGTGGCTACGAACCATTAGGAGCGTACGACGGAAAAGAAGGAATGGAAAAAATCAAGAGCGAAAATCCGGACCTGGTTATCCTTGATGTCATGATGCCGAAAAAATCGGGATTTGTACTTTTCAAACAACTCCGTAAGGATGAGAATTACAAAGATCTTCCAGTGGTCATGCTAACCGGCGTTGCGGATTCCCTGGATGAGCTTGATGCCCAAAGCGATGACACTTTTGAGAGACCTTATGACGCTTTACGTGAAAAATTCCGCAAGATTATCAAGGAAATGAAAGAAGATGCCCTCGTTAAACCTGATCTGTTTATCGATAAACCTATAGATCCCGAGGAGGTTGTGGAAAAGATCAAGCAACTGATCGGAACCTGATATTCCATCCATATAAAAATTTGATTATCAGTCATTCTGAACAGAGTGAAGAATCTCTATTTTTGTTTGAAAACAAAATGAATCCAGCGTAGAGAATCTTTGCTTCGTTCAGATTGACGCCATATCACACACCTGGTATTATCTTACAACATCATGTAATCCTGATCACATTTCTCCTGTGCATGTCATTCCCACCTGAGCGCAAGCGAGACCCTCTCGTTTGATTTCAGTATATATTGCCAGTTTAATATTCGCTACACATTGATGCCCAAATTATTGATTATTAAAATTTAACGGTATTAATTATAGATATAGAATGATATTGGCACACCCATTGCATTTCTTCTTACCAAAGCAAACAAGTAAATTTTTTTAGTATAGAAGGAGGTTGGCGATGAATGGATTCTCAAATTCCTGGAAACGTCCTGCAGGGTACCCAAAGTTAAAAAAACCGAGGCTTTTCATGAGACGTACAATGAGAATACGAGGTAAAAACGTCGGACTATGCAACTCCTGTCAGTGTGATGTTAATTGGCGTTCAGTATCCAACCGTTGTTGGCGTTGCGAGATGGATAGCATTAAAACAAGAGCACCTGTTTACTTAGAAAAAGAGATATTAATGTCGATCTCGGGTATGATGGAATAATTGCGCCTGATTTCCTGGAAACCTCAGACTTTTGACCGCATTCTCGGATGAGTGCGGTTTTTTCATTTATTTAGCAGTACCTTGATCAGGAATTGGATTGAAGTTGGAGAGGCATCATTGCGAAATATACCTGTATCATACATTTCAATAATTATTCTTGGTTTTCTGCTTGCCGGTATTCTTTCATGTGGATGTGAGGAAGAAAATGAAGCTACTGAGGACAGTAGAACTGTGGGCTGGAACCTCTGGGAGTCGTTTTTTCTCGGAAATGCCACGGGTGGTGTTTACGGTCTTCAAAACAATGCATTTACTCAATACCAGGATATAAGAATTGTATTTGATGACTTGACGCCGGGTGACCCTCTAGAAGAAGAATTACAGCTAACTTTTTGCCGCCAATCCGACAACCTGGTCATAGGCGCTCCCTGTTCCAACATTCTGCATTACGACACAGAAAATGATATCTTCGAAGGATTCCTGGCTCCGCCGGTCGATGGTGAATGGAAACTCGAAATGAACTGGGCTGGCGATGTGATATATCATAGAAGTTACATTACAATAAATGTCCAGCCGGTTAATCCATATCCCAGGGTACTCGAATCCATTACAGGCTTAAATCGAGAAATCTTCGCCTGGATTGAACCTGTCGCTCCCGGAATTGGCTTGCAGGAATTCAAGATCATGGCATGGCATCAGGCTAACGGGATTCTTCATTACGAGCCTGATTCAATGATGATTTTATCACTCCGTGTGTATCAAGTCTCTACCGCCCGCCCAAGCGCGGGAAATATTGATCCTCAGCATATAGGGGACGGAATGTATGAAGGTACGGTGAATTTTGACCAACCCGGCGACTGGGGAGCCACATTATTGAATATGGAAACCGAACCGGAAGATACACTCGTCACTTTCTTATTCGATTTTTAACAATTCGCCGTTTCGTAAATCAGCAAACCAAGAGAAATTCATGAACATCATCAAGCACATTCAACTCTATATCCTGATTTTCACAGCATTCGTTATTCCATTAGAAGTCTGTTTTTCCCAGGATACACTTTCAGTTCCGGAATTTTCCGCATCTCGAGGATTTTATGATACAGCCTTTGAGCTTGTCATTACTTCGGATAACGAAGATGCTTCAATCATATATACCCTGGACGGATCAAATCCATTAACCTCACAAAGTGCATATACCCTGTCTTCACCAGCCGTTATTGATATCGATCCGGAGGACGAAACCGGTCGATATACCGCACCCGTTGTAATTGTACGTGCCTGTGTGTCTATGGATGGTTACGAATCCAGCGGTGTTGTGACACACTCTTATTTTTTCCTTGATGATATTACCGGTTTGTCTCCACACGAAGAACCTCCCGGGGACCAATGGCCAGATAGAAATATGGATGATGGTGAGTTTCAGTTCATGGACTATGGTCTTGATCCGGATGTATATGAAGATCCTGATTACGAGGATTATATCCAGGAGGCATTCACTTCGGTTCCGTCAATTTCGCTGGTTACTGATTTAGAAAATCTGTTCGATCCGGAGAGTGGCATTTACGTAAATGCCCGGAGACGTGGCATAGACTGGGAACGTCAGGTATCGGTTGAATTGCTGAATCCCGACGATAGCCCCGGGTTTCAGATTGACGCCGGATTGCGAATGCGCGGAGGATGGGGGCGTCGAAATGAAAATCCCAAGCATGCGTTCCGCCTTTTCTTCCGGCAGGAATACGGTTCAGGTAAACTGAATTATCCCCTATTCGGCGATGAGGGAGTTGATGAGTTTGACAATGTTGACCTGCGTACCAGCCAGAATTATTCATGGGCGGCGGAAGGGAGCAATAGAAACACAATGGTACGTGCGTTGTTTTCGCGGGATACCCAGCGGGATATGGAACAACCATACACACGCACACGTTATTACCATCTCTATATCAACGGCGTTTACTGGGGATTGTACCAGACACAGGAACGTTCCGAAGCATCTTATGCTGCATCCTATTTCGGAGGATCATCTGATGAATATGATGTAATCAAAGTTGATGTCGGGGAAAATACCGATCTCTATGAAATTGAAGCGACTGACGGGAACCTTGACGCTTACGAGCAGCTCTGGGAATATGCATCGGATGGATTCGATACGGATGAAGCATATTACAGGGTATTGGGACAAAACAGTGACGGCACAATCAACCCGGATTATGAAGTCCTGGTGGATGTAGATAACCTGGCAGATTACATGATCTGTACATATTATGTCGGCGATGGTGACGGTCCGGTCAACGGACGACAATGGCCCAACAATTTTTATGGAATCTATAATCATAGTAATCCGGATGGTTTTAAATACTTCAGACATGATGCCGAACATTCCCTTTTCGACAGGAATGCCGACATTACGGTCGCCTGTACCGGTGGCGAGGAATTCAGGCATTTTAATCCCCGCTGGCTGCATCAACAGCTTGCAGAGCACCCTGAATACCGCATCCGTTTTGCTGACCGCGTTTATAAACATTTTTTTTATGACGGAGCCTGTACTCCCGACATATCCATTCACAGGCTTGACGAGCGCATAAGCTCCATCGAGGAGGCAATTATCGCTCTTTCCGCCCGATGGGGCGATTCCTCGAGCGATACTCCTCGGACGAGAAATGTTGACTGGGTTAATGCGTTAGATTTTATGATTGAGGACATATTTCCATATAGAACAAACGCCGTTCTAAACCAGTTTGAAAACAGGGGTTGGTTTCCCCGCTTTGATCCCCCGGAGTTTAACCGGGAGAGTGGAATAGTCTCACCCGGAACGGAATTATCTCTCGAATCACAGGTTGGTACTATCTATTGCACCGTAGATGGGAATGATCCTCGCCTTCCTGAACTTGCTGACGAAAGCGGACGCCTGTCTCCCAGCGCAATCGAGTATAACAGTCCATTGGAAATCAACAGCACTATGCTAATAAAGGCAAGGGTTCTAAGCGATGGAAACTGGAGCGCCTTGAACCAGGTCAGTCTCTGGGTTCCGCTGGGTTACGACAACCTGCTGATAACTGAAATCCATTATCACCCGTCAGACCGTCAGGATGTCAATGATACCGAACTCGAGTTTATCGAACTGAAAAATGTCGGGGATGTGTCGCTGGATATTGGAGGATTAACTTTTTCGGAGGGAGTAGATTTTACTTTCGAGACTGGAACACAAATCGATGCGGATGAATATATCGTATTAGCCTCCAACCCTGATGAATTCGAAAACCGCTACGCTTTTGAACCATTCGATGAATACAATAGCCAATTAAATAACGGTGGCGATACAATCAGTCTGCATTACGCAAATGGTGATACACTGCTGAATATAATCTACCAAGACCAATTCCCCTGGCCCAATTCTGCTGATGGCGATGGCTATTCCCTCGTACTGAGGGAGGAGTCCGTGACACTTGATCCTAATGATCCAAGTAGCTGGCAAGCGTCCGCATCGCGTCACGGTTCCCCCGGCTCCCTGGATACCGAAGTTCCGTTAAACAAGAATTCAAAAGCATCGCCCGACGCATTCCAGCTATACCAGAATTATCCCAACCCTTTTAATCCAGCAACAACAATACATTTCGATGTGCCAATACAAGCATCAGTGGAAGTTGTTATTTATAATATCCTGGGACAAAAGATTCGTCTGCTGGAAAAAGCAATCATGTCAGCCGGCTCACATACAATGCATTGGGATGGCAAAAACGATAGCGGTATGAACGTAACCAGTGGTATATATTTTTACAGGGTTAAATTTGAAAATCAGGTGCTGGTTAAGAAAATGTTTTTGCTGAAATAAAGAGCGACAATATGATTTGGATTATTGTGACAATCACAATTTTAGTGCTCATTTATATTATCACTCTTTTCATCCAGCTAAATCTCTATACCTTTCAATCCCGCGCTGATGAGATTCATTATGTATCGACCCAGGATGGATGGAACCTCGCTATTCATAGATTCTTAGCTGAAGGTGATCCCAAAAAACAGTTTCCTGTTGTCCTTTTCCCTTCACTGTCGCTTAGCGCAAAATCTTTCGATGGCGGTGGGTTTACGCCATCCTTGATGAAGACCCTGGCTGAAAATGGATTCGACGCCTGGGCGGTAGATATAAGGGGCGTTGGATTATCTAAACCAGCAACGGAAACAACTAAACGTTCCTGGTCTTTTGAGGACATACTCTGTAAGGACGTTCCTTCAGTAATTGATTACATAAGGAAGTTTGTCGGCACGAATAAAGTTCACTGGGTCGGTCACAGCATGGGCGGTCACCTGTTGATCGCAAGATTGGCTGAAGGACGAAAAGATATTGCTTCCGGAATCATTGCAGGTTCAGGCTTTGTACCTGGTCAGGGCGGGATAGATTACACCAACAATTTCAGAAAGATAAAATTTCGCAGAAATGTCCCGCTCCGTTCCTTAGCCAGGTTTTCTCTTCCCATCGCCTGGTTAATCAAAGAGACGGTAATAATGAAACGCAACGCGGGTAGAGATGGATTAAAAACTATCCTTGCAGACGTTCACAGCTTTCCCGTTGAACTTATGAAGTATGCCTTAGATGTTTTTCAGTCCGGCGGATTCAGGAACAAAGGCGGCTCTTTATACATAGAAAATGTTGATAAAATAGATACACCCCTGATGTTCATAGTTGGCGATAAAGATTCCTATTGGACTCCAAACAGCGTTTCGAAGGATGTCGAAAAACTCGGGAACGTGAAAACCAAAACGGTCTTTCCTGGCAAACAATACGGATGCCAGGAACACTACGGTCATGGGGATATCCTGCTGGGAAAGAATGCCGAACAGGAAGTTTATCCGGAGATTATGAAGTGGTTGGAGGCGTATGACAAACATTAGAGGTAATTTTTTTCCCTAAATGCGGTACTTCCGGGTTACGTTTGTTGTCGTGATATCTCTAAATTTATTTAATTCCAATAAATTAAACTGTTCCATCATTATTTCTTAAAATTTCATTTTCTTTTTAGATCTCCACTTTTTGATTCTAATTTAACTTTATCCCACTCTTCTTTTAGCAACTTCTGAGTAGTCTCAATTAGTGTGTTTATTGCACTTCTTAGTTCTTTTCTTTGGCTTGAATTGGTTAGAGTAGGAATTTCTGCAATAAGTTCTTCAATCTTTTGATCTAGGGCACCGTCTGGATTCAACTGTAAACGAATTAAATGGCGCAAGTTGTCAATCTTGACAATATATTCCAATTCATTTGGCTTTTCTTTAAGTTCTGACATCACCCAAGTATAAGTCAATCCGCAAAAATCGGAAATATTGTTACGTAGCTTATCAATCCACTTGATTCTCTCACTTGTTACAGTGTTAATAAATGAAGTTCTTCTACTATTCTTATAATTAACAACTAAGTTCCATATGCCTAATAGAAATGTGAGAGTAATACCAAGAGCTGTTATGTTTTCTGTCATTTGATAATCCTCAGTTTCTAGCGTTAATTATCATCGATAGTTTTGTAGCCGGTCTTGTCAAATCTGGGGGAAATGTGGCAGAACCATTTGATAAACAATATATAGAAAAGATAGCGTTCCAAGTTATACTCAATATGGCATTTCTTAAATTTACACAATTTATTTAATAGCTTTGAGATAAGGATGTCTCCATGACCAATTCAATTGAGCATGTTCTTCCTCTTGGTTCATAGGAATCATTATTTCCTCATAGTATCTTTCAATTAGGTCCTTATTTTTTTCAATATATTCAATATCTAATGAGTTAAGTTCAAATTTATACTTATTATCTTTAAGAATAAAACTTTCAGGCGACTCCACATCTATGAGCATTTCGTATTTTCCGCTTTTCCAATTAAAAGATTGTTTCACAAAAGAATACAAATCTTTCATCTCTTCGCCTTTCAAAAACTCATTATAATCAAGATTTCCAGCTTCCTTCAGGAAAGCTTCCTTCTTAGTGCATTTAGCTTCATGTTTTTCATAGCTTGCATTGTAGGATTCATCTCTAAATCTTATCAATCGTTCCTCAATATCTTCTGGAACTAATTTAATTGCAAGAACAGATGCTATCTTTTTAAGCGGTATAGAGAGGTGGACCCCATTAGTTGGACAGTTAGTTTGAGATTTTAGGTGATGGATTCCACTCTTTCATGCTGCTTTTGTTTTTTTCTTTAAATTTAAATAAAATGTTTTGTTTGGTGTTAAACCAGTC
>JAVCCM010000137.1 GCA_030765455.1 Candidatus Electryonea clarkiae
CCGTATGCTGCCTATGGCTGCCTTCAGACCCTGCCGTTGCCAGCAACGCCCTTGCCAATCGGTTTTACTTCCCCCAAATCGGGGTGTATTAATAAAAAGGTGTCCACACCATGCTGGGCACACATAAAACCAACCCTGACAGGGTTGGACAATAATTAATACTGTTATACTGATATTATACTGCGTTTGCTGCGAACAATTTTTTCAAGTTTTTTTTCGCGCTTGCATGGCCAAACCCCTTCAGGGTTGTTTTCTATTGAATCACAGCGTTCCATGGGTTCCACCCATGGCTATTCAAATCTATCCCCTGTGGGGATGGTTTCAATCTTTTTAAGTCTTATCTAACCAAATCTTTAGATGTGATATAAAATTTATTAAGAGACTACAATAATTATGATGGAATTTACAATTAGAGAACTAATCTGGTTGGGTACGCTCATTGTAACGGTTTCTCTTTCATATAGCAAACTCAGGTCTGAAATCCGCCACCTCGAGGATACCAAAGCCGGGAGGCGCGAACTGGACAGCCTTAGTATCGAGTTGCGTTCAATGCTTACAGAGATAAGCACTGCTATCGCGCGCCTGGAAGTGGCAATAAGAAATAATCCCGGAAACGGGAAAAAGGGAAATATTTAACTGAGAGTTTTTTGCTGTCATTCTGATTTTAATACAATGGTGAACAGAATCCTTTCGATAATTGAAGCTGCAGAATAAAAATCTTATAACCGGAGCCGGTGATTAATCTTTTCCGGCTTCTTTTTTTTTCGTTGGCTCTTTGACTCTATTTTCTCTAAATTACGCAACATAGCTATGTAGGAAATATTAATGAGCGCCCCTGAAAAAATCGATTTGTACAAACTGCATAAGGATGAGTATGCAGCAAAAAAAAAACCCTCGCCTGGTTGAAGTAAAACTGGCACAATTTCTAATGCTTTCGGGACAGGGCGATCCAAGTGGTGATGGCTTTCAGGTTGCGGTTGGCGCGATGTACAGCGTTGCATTTGCTGCAAAAATGACAAAAAAGAAAGAAGAAGGACTGGACTATAAGGTTTGTCAATTAGAGGGACAATGGTGGGCTGAAGGCAGCACATACGATTTTATAGATCAACCGCGGGATAGCTGGAAGTACAACCTGATGATCAGGGTTCCCGATTTTATCACCGCAGCAGACGTCCAAAAAGCCATAGAAACAGCCTCCCAAAAAGGGAAAGAAGGCGTTGAAAAGGTAAGTCTCGAAACTTATGAAGAAGGTTTGTGTGTGCAGGCGCTTCACCTGGGATCATACGCTGAAGAAACACCGTTGATTAGAAAAATAGAGGATTTCGCCAGGGAAAACGGGAAAATTTTTCACGGGCTGCATCATGAGATATATTTGTCTGATGCAAGGCGGGTTGCTCCGGAAAAACTGAAAACAATACTAAGACATCCTATAATAGATGTTGACTAACAAGATCATTAGATATAGTATCTTTTGAAAAGAAGGCTCGATTCAAATTCGATAAATCATCTCCCTGACATCAAGCTGTCAGGGGCACCCTAAATCAAACGAACAATAAATTTGAGAGTTACTATAGATGGTATTTATTATAATAAATGAACAATTTGCTGGAAGACTGTAATAATGGGTAAGGTATGATTCGAACTATCGGATCTAAAACGATCTACTCAATGACTGAGCTTGGCAGAGCGTTATTTCTGTTATGGCGGATAATTGTCAACGGACGTTTTGTGTTTGTCGACCGTCGTTTATATGCGCGCCAGATGATGATTATCGGGGTGCAGAGCCTGCCTTTGGTTCTGCTCATCGGCGCTTTCACCGGGGCGGTTTCCACCTGGCAGTCCAACTACCAGTTCGGTTCACTCGTTCCCGCCAAATACATCGGTGTTGCGACTTTTAAGGCTGTGATGGTAGAGCTGGGACCGGTTCTTTGCGGGTTGGTTCTCGCGGGCAGGGTCGGTTCTTCCTTGGCTGCAGAGCTTGGAACAATGAAGATAAGCGAGCAGGTTGACGCACTCGTCGTTTTCGCAATCGATCCGGTAAGATATCTTGCTGCGCCGAGGTTCTTTGCCGGGTTTATTATGGTTCCGGTAATAGTGACAATCTCGGTCTGCGTAGCTATTTTTGGCGGTTTTGCAGTTGGCTTCCTGTTCCTTGATCTTAGTGCACAGACATTTTTTGGCGAAATACCGGTCTGGTTTAAGATGAAAGACGTTCAAATCATGCTTGTCAAATCGATTACATTCGGTGGATTGGTTTGTCTGATAGGAACTTATGTCGGCTTAAATACAGCCGGAGGGGCAGAAGGAGTGGGACAGGCGACCATACGGGCATTTGTCTATGCAGCTGTGTTGATACTGATTACTGACTATCTCCTTGCATTGCTGCTATTCTAAGGGTATAAAATGATAGAGCTGGTCAATATAAAGAAAAGTTTTGGCGAAAAACCCGTTCTCAGGAATGTCAACCTGACTGTCGAAGAGGGCGAATCAGTCGTTATCATCGGACGCTCCGGTTCAGGAAAAAGTGTAGCTTTTCGTCACATTCTTCGTCTTATCAAGCCGGATGAGGGCAGGGTATATGTAGAAGGAAGAGACATCAGTACACTCTCACGGAAAGGTTTATATAAGGTTTTGGAAAACATCGGAGTGCTTTTTCAAAATTCGGCGCTTTGGGATTCAATGAACGTATTCGAAAACATCGCTCTTGCACTGCGGCGACACAAAATGTGTGGCGGTGAAAATGGAATACGTAAACGAGTATATGATTGCCTTGACATGGTAGGTCTCGGGATGACTGGAATTTCCGGAACAGGCGGTGTAGAAATTATCGGGACGCGGATGCCTTCGGAGCTAAGCGGAGGTATGCGTAAACGTGTCGGGCTCGCCAGGGCGATTGCGCCAAATCCGGCATATATGCTGTATGACGAACCTACCACGGGTCTCGATCCGATTATGTCGGGAATTATCAATCGTTTGATTAAACGTCTTAATAAGGAACTAAATGTTACATCTCTTACAATAACTCATGATATGCATTCAGCTTCTACGATTGCCGATCGAATTGTGCTGCTTCATAAGGGTGAATTTAAAGATCTTGGCACTCCGGATGAAGCTAATTCCAACGACGACCCAATCGTGCGCCAGTTTATCCACGGTGAGGATGGACCCATACACCCGGTCCTGACAGACCACTTCGAAAAAGTGCATGTTCATCATTCGTAGATCCCTTTCAATGAATGGGATCTACTGTCAACCCAAAAAACCATATGAAAAGTAATTCAATACGATTTAAGGCATAAAAAAGCGGGATTATAATTCTAATCCCGCAAAACAAGAACTAATATCTTTTAATTGGTATTGTCGTATTAGACAACTCCCATATCAATCATTGTATCAGCAACCTTGAGGAATCCGGCGATATTAGCACCATTGACATAGTTGCCGGGTGTGCCGAAGCGTTCTGCTGCCTCAAAAGCTTGCTTGTGAATAGCTTTCATAATACCCTGGAGGCGTTGATCGACTTCTTCACGTGTCCAGCTTAAACGCAAGCTGTTCTGTGACATTTCAAGACCAGAGACCGCCACACCACCGGCATTTGCAGCCTTACCGGGACCATACAGGATTCCTTTTGCAATGTACTGCTCTGTCGCGTCAGGAGTAGAAGGCATATTTGCACCTTCAGATACGACATAAACACCATTCTTGAGAAGATTTGCTGCATCGTTGCCGTTAATCTCATTTTGAGTAGCACTTGGGAACGCGCAATCGGCTTTGATGTCCCAGAGCGGGTTGTAGTCAAGATTGGAATCTGCAGGAGTGTAAACTGCGCTGCTGTATTTTTCCGCGTACTCATTGACCCGACCACGACGTACATTTTTCAGATCCATAATATAGGCGAGTTTTTCACGGTCAATTCCCGCTTCATCATATATAAAGCCGCCTGAATCAGAAACTGTAACTACTTTTCCACCCAGGTCGAGGATTTTTTCGGTGGCGTATTGTGCAACATTTCCACTACCGGAAACGATGCAGGTCTTTCCTTCGAGAGTATCATTGCGAGTATTGAGCATTTCGGCTGCGAAATATACAGCGCCATAACCGGTAGCTTCCGGACGAATCAGCGAGCCGCCCCAGTTCAAACCTTTACCTGTCAAGACTCCGACAAACTCATTACGGATTCTCTTATATTGTCCAAAAAGGAAGCCGATTTCACGTCCACCGACACCGATATCGCCAGCAGGAACGTCTGTAAACTGACCAATATGACGGCATAATTCAGTCATAAAGCTCTGGCAGAATTTCATTACTTCATTGTCGCTTTTACCTTTGGGATCAAAGTCTGAGCCACCTTTACCACCACCCATGGGAAGTGTGGTCAGGCTGTTCTTGAAGACCTGCTCGTATGCAAGAAACTTCAGAATGCCAAGATTCACTGAGGGATGGAAACGCAGACCACCTTTATAAGGTCCGAGAGAACTGTTCATCTCAATCCGGAATCCGCGGTTTACCTGGACTTCACCTTGATCATCAACCCAGGGAACTCTGAACATGATTACGCGTTCAGGTTCAATAATTCTTTCGATGATTTTGGCGGTACGATACTCAGGATGTCTCTCGATAACTACTTCAAGAGATTCTACAACTTCTTGTACAGCTTGGTGGAATTCAGGTTCTGCCGGATTTTTGGCTTTCACCCCATCCATAACGGAGGATACAAAATTGGACATGGACAACTCCTTTTGTTTAATCCCGGCAATATGCCGGCACTAAATTTTTCTATAGAACGTTTTGTTTTATCTGCAGGGAAATAGCTCCTCACTCCCTATCAATTATGAGGATGAAATATAACATTTTTTCACAAACGAGCAATATGTACTGTGTACTGCTGTCTCCATGTTCCCATCATCATCTATTTAGGAAGAAATAAATCAATGCCTGGCGTTTCGTAACCGGTATACAATGAAAAGATGTACTGATTATGGTTCTCCCTCATAGAAACAGTTTTGTTCCTATCATTCACTCAGGTTATATTTTTAGTTATTAAATGAATAATTTCAGAGGAATCTTTTGCGTAATGCTATTGCACTTTTGATTGGATCAATTGTGATCACCGTAATAACCGGTTGTTCCGGCAGTCGAAGCAATAAAGTTGCAGTTGTTGAAACAGATCTGGGTAATTTTACTTTCATGTTTTATCCCGAGGCGGCGCCGAATCACGTAAACCGGTTTATTGAATTAGCGCAATCGGGTTTTTACGATGGTCTTCTTTTTCACCGTGTTATACCTGAATTCATCATCCAGACCGGTGATCCGCAAACACGGGATCCAAATGCTTCCCGCTCCAGGTATGGAAGTGGTGGAAGTGGTGTGAAGCTTGAACAGGAGTTCAATGATCATATCCACGAACGCGGTACTGTAGGTATGGCGCGAACTGCTGATCCCTTTTCAGAAGACAGCCTGTTTTATAACTCAGCAGATAGTCAATTTTATATATGCCTCAGCAGAAAGTCTCACCTTGACGGTAAATATACTGTGTTCGGCGAGGTTCTTGAGGGTATGGAGGTTGTAGATGCCATATCTTCGGTTGAACGTGATGTATTAAATGCGCCTATCAGTCCCGTTGCCATACATAATGTGAAAATTCAGTCTTTGAAAGCATTCGAACGGAAACAAAAAGAGAAACAATCAGTAGAAAAGATATAGACTTAAAACCTTATTTCTGTATCCTGCACTCGAGTTGAATTAATGTTACCATTTAGAAAAATACTTATCAACAATTCAAATCCGGCTGTATTTCGATTGTATTCAGACGGAATAGTAAATAAGCTTGTCAGATCGTTCCTGCTGCTATTCCTTCTTCAATTCATTTTATTTCCGCTTCAGTCCCTTGCCACCGAAGTGATCATGACTGAAAACGTGGTACGTGTCGATTACGGTCAACATCATCACGATGAGATTTTCAAGGATACATTGACATTCAGGAAAACAGGTGCAGGTGAAAACAATGCGGTTATTCCGTTCGATGCAGAAGTGACCTGTGAATGTATTGGATTTGAGATCATCGAGAGCAGTAACAATCAACCGTCCGGCGCGTTAATAATCTCTTTTCATGTAGAACCTGCTGAACCATTGGGAAAAATCGAAAAAGTACTTTATCTCTTCACTGAAGATGATGAATACAACATGGTTCGTTTGTTATTAAATACTACGGTTATTCCTCATGATCAGGTCATCCAGCCTTCTACACCCAAAGTACTCACTTCGTCTCCCGCGACAAAAGGAGATTATTCAATACAGCCCGAAAAATCAAAAGATGTTTATTCAAAGATAGATCAAGGTTTACAGGTTGATCCGGTGAAACAAGTTTCCGACGAAACTCTTCTTACAACTGAAGTTGCACAGGGAGCAAATAGTGTAGATGGAGATAATGCACCAAATCTTGATTTGAATGAAACCAGGGCTCAAGATCAGTTAGCCGTTTATTTCTTTCGTTCGCCCGGCTGCCAATCCTGCCGCAGGGTGAAAGACATTGTTCTTCCATATCTTGAACGACAATACGGTGATCGTATCCAAATTCTGAATGTCAATATTGATGGCCATGAAGGATTTGCCAGACTGCTTGCCATGCGGAAACATTATGGTGAACCTGATCGAAAGAGTCCTTTTTATTTCTACGTCGGAGAGTCGCAAATCCTGGGAAGGAAAAACCTGAAAGAGAAGTTAAATTCTGCAATTCAAAAAGCAATATCTAACGAAGAAACTACTTATAAACCGTCTCCCGAATCTTTAAAAGCACCTGATCTCGAAATAAAAAATGTCTTCAAATCGATCACTCTCTGGGCGGTTATTGGTGCGGGGTTACTGGACGGAATAAATCCTTGCGCCTTCGCAACCATGATCTTTTTTATCAGCCTCCTGGGCTATACCGGTTCCTCCAAATCCCAGATGTTGACCGTAGGGATTGGCTTTACTGCATCAGTTTTTGCCGTTTACCTGCTGCTTGGATTGGGAGCATTCCGAGCACTACAGGCTCTTGCGTTATACGGGATTATTGCCAAAATAATTTATGCCGCAACTTTTATTCTACTGATGATACTCTTCGCTATTTCAGTCCGCGATACTTATAGATTTTATTCGGGTGGAAGAAAAACCACAGATCAGGTTCTCCAGCTAAGTAAAACAAATAAGCGCCGTATCCATCAGGTAATGAAAAGAGGGTTGAAAACCAGGAATCTGCTGTTGGGAGCGATGGGGATTGGTGCACTGGTCAGTCTGTTTGAGGCTGCATGCACCGGACAGGTTTATCTCCCGACCATTGTTCTTGTATTAAACGATCCTGAACTACGGAAACATGCGTTATTATATCTCGTTTCCTATAATCTGTTATTCATCACTCCGTTGGTTATAGTATTTTTGCTTGCCTATGGAGGTGTGGCATCAGAACGATTTGCCGACTGGTCAAAACGTAATTTCGGCACTACCAGGATTGCGCTTAGCCTGCTTTTTCTAATATTTGCGATTATCCTGGGGGTTGAATGGTTCCGAATTTAAAATTATTGAAGAGGAAGTCTCTTATGTCATTTCAGATCAACAACTTCGTTGTTCCTGTGAAGACAAACATCCATTTCACAGGCATTCTTTCAATCTTCCTGGCAATATTCCTTCTTCAATCGGCTATCGTTTCAGCAACGTCACCATCCGGTGACGGTATAAGAAAAAATCAAAAAACAGGAACCTTGACTCATCCGGTCTGGATTTTCTTTGATCGTCGTGATACAAGCGAGAAAGCTTATGATGCTGTTTTGAGTGGACTTGACACGAAAGCCAGGGACAGGCGGGCACGCGCGAGGGGTCATATTGTGAACGTATCTGACCTTCCGCCGCATCCCGATGATCTGTTAGCCTTGAGAGAAAATGGCGTCAAAATCCGTACTATCAGTAAATGGCTGAGTGCTGTTTCAGTTGAGGGTACGGATGCTCAGATAAAAAGTATTTCCAGCCTTCAGCATGTAAAAGAAGTTCGACCGGTTGCAATTGGAAAAAGAACCGATCCTGATTTTGAAACAAGCACAAGCCGCTCTATCTCCGAAATCGATACTTCCATATATGGCTATTCCTGGGATCAGAACAACCTGATCGGCGCTCCGGAAGCGCATGATATGGGATATACCGGAGATGGGGTGCGTATAGGATTCCTCGATTCCGGCTTCAGGCATTTCTATGATCATATAGCACTCCAATACACGAATGTGGTTGGCGCCTGGAATGCGCATGATTCAACCGATGATGTTTATGGTCATACTCATGGCACCCTTGTAATTTCAGTAACTACGGCGCAGGATACAGGCTATATGATCGGCATCGCCCCAGACGTTGAAGTTCTATTGGTTCGTACGGAAGATGCCGACTCTGAGTATGTCATGGAGGAAGATTTCTGGGTTGCGGGTCTGGAATGGGCGGAAGCTAATGGAGCCGATCTGATCTCGACCAGCCTTGGTTATTATGGCTGGTACCTGCCGGAAGATTTTGACGGAAACACTGCGATCACAACAATCGCCTCCGACCTTGCGGCTGAAAGAGGACTCCTGGTGATCACCTCCGCCGGCAACCTTGGCCAGGATGGCATCAACGCTCCTGCTGACGGCGATTCCACTTTAGCGGTGGGAGCAACCCGTGCTAATGGCGAGTACGTCTCATTCAGTTCGGTGGGTCCTACGGCGGATGGGAGAATCAAACCCGATGTTGCAGCTATGGGGCACCATGTCTGGGTTCCAAATGATACTACAATTGATGAATACATTGATGGCAGCGGAACTTCGTTTTCCTGTCCTACGGTGGCTGGCGCCGCGGCAATCCTGCTCCAGGCTGATCCCGAATTATTGCCGATGGATATTATAAACATCTTTAAAACAACATCATCTCAATCAAACAATCCGGACACCTTGCTTGGCTGGGGAATAATAAACATTCCCAGTGCCTTGAATTATCTGCTTAATGTTGGCTCCAACAGGACTATAATACCTGGAAACTTCGAGCTGAGGGGAATATACCCGAATCCCACTAACTCTGAAGCCAGGATTATGTTTGAACTTGCAAATAATGGTACGGTCAAGGTAGTGTTATCAGATATTTTGGGTCGGCAGGTGATATCAAACTCATATTATCTAAAGAGCGGTGCTCACAACCTGCCCCTGAAGCTTGCAGCATTACCATCCGGAACATATCCACTCAGGATTGAATCCAATGGTGAGTTGAGATATAATAAGCTTGTCCTGATAAAATAGATTTTTCGTCATTGGAGCAAAGCGAAGCAATCCCCTGATTTTTAAAGACCACACTCACTTTAGGGGATTGCTTCACTCTGCTCGCAATGACGTTCTGTTATATTCATAGTAGTTCTCAAAAGTAAAGTTCGTTTGATTTTTTTAGTGTGCCCCGGACAGCTCGATGTCCTGGAAATGCTACCGATCCTAAAACGAGCATTTTATCAAGAACTACTATAGAGTAATTTTGCTTAATATCGGCAATGTGTTGCCTTTCATTTTATTACTTCCTACTTTGACTTTTGAACTTATAATAGGATGGTTTTGTTTTTAAGCAACTCCTGGTGATATTTCACCAGTAGATTACACATAACATTTTACACACCACAGATAAGTAAGCGTTCTCTGAGCCGGATCACGACTTATTGTGATGAGTTCGTACTGTCATCGTGGTTCTCACTTAATTAAGGAGGATGACATGCGATTCAAGGCAATACTGTTTTTGACAACGGCTTTTTTTATTGTATTCAGCCTGGCTACAGCCGGACCCGTCAAAGATCAGGATATGACTCCTGAATCTCTCAAAAAATCCCTGAAACACGCTGAAAGTGTCGATGAATTAACCAAAATCGTGAAGAAATATGCCATGCATTCTTCCGATATCGATGCTGTCAGGATGGCACAGGATGAATGGAAATCCATCAACTATGATGAAGCCCTGGATTTCTTCAAGAAACATTATGAAAAGGATGCATCTGGGAAGAATGCATATCTATTAGGACGTATCTCGAGTGATCCTGTCCTACAGGTTGAGCTTGGAAAAATTGTAATAAAAGAAGAGCCTGATTGGCAGTATGGTTATAGATTATTGACCGTAGTCTATTCCCATAACCTGGTTGACAGGAAAAGCTCACCCGAAGTCATTGAGATACTTGAGCAATCAATCAAGAAAGATGGAAAGTACTTCGAAAAAACGGCGAAGAAATTCAGTGATGCTGATGACCTGATGCATGTGGTATTCAATTATTTCCTGTATGCTGGAGACTATAAATCAGCCCAGAAACTGCTGGAAAAATCAGAACAGCAAAAATCCAAATGGGCAGATGAAAGAGCCTGGGCAATTGTAAATGTCGGGTTGGGCAACAAGGACGAGGTTAAAAAATACATACAACAAACCGTTTCAGAGAAGCAGAAAAAGGTAAAAGATGTTCCATTGGAAAAGCTGACCCAAAAGATTAAATATGATATCTACCGCTCAGCCTTTGTATATGAACCCATACTCGAACACTACCTCAAAAAATCAGAAGATGCTTCCAGTGAAATGATCGCAACAAATCAGTATAATGTTGCATGTTTTGCAGCGCTCTCCGGTAAAACAGAGATGGCAATGGAATATCTTGACAAGTCAGCGTCGAGTGGATTTTACGATGCCGACCTGGCAATGGAGGACAGTGATCTTTTCTCAATGCATAAAGAACCTCAATGGAAGAATATCGTAAAACATTTCGAGGATAATTGGACGAAGAGCGAAGACAAAAGAATGCAAAAAGCACTTTCCTCAAAATTCGAGAAAGAAGCTCCCGGATGGTCACTAAAAGATGGTGACGGAAACATGGTACAATTAGCCAGTATTGAGGGTAATATCGTCGTACTTGATTTCTGGGCAACATGGTGCAAACCATGTATAGAATCTTTGCCGGGAGTGAGCGAGTTTACCAGGGAATATGCTGCAAAGGGTGTCAAAGTTTATTCAGTAAACGTCATGGAGAAAAATCCTGTTTTTGCTCGTGACTTCATGAAGAAAAACGAATATGCGATGACTTTCCTCTACGGTACTGAAAAGATTCAAAAAGCATACAAAGTGGAAAATATTCCGACTATAGTTATGATAGACCAGGGTGGAAAAATCCGTTATGTACATCACGGATATGCAAAAGACCTGAAACAGAAGCTGTCCTGGTGGGCGAATGATTTGTTAGAAACAAAAGCTGCTCAGCACACCATGGTTGATTAGAAGAAAATCTGAGGATTATCATACATTAAAAACCCGGGAATCTAATTTCCGGGTTTTTACACTATATTATCTTAAAAACTATTGTATTTCACTTCAGTAATACAATCCTTCTCGATATCACTCCATACGATGTTTCGACATATACCAAGTACATTCCTGAGGTCAATCCGTCTGAATTAAAGTTGATTCTGTGTGTTCCTGCAGTTTGTAGCCCATGATCAATCGAGAGTATTTGTCGCCCAAGTAAGTCTATTACTGATATATTAATCCTTAATTGTTCAGGAAGAGTGTATATCAAATGGGTTGAAGAATTGAATGGATTTGGGTAAGGTTTTGAAAGAGTGATTTGCGTCGGAATAGTTATTTCAGGATTATTATCGACCGAAACTTCTCCAATTTCAATACCTAAGATCCAGGCTGAGTTTTCATATTTACCTACAGCAATGAACCTGCTTGTATCCTCATTTGCTATTATACAATTCAATGATGCTCTGTCAATTATCCATAAACTATCTTCCATAATAACAGTATTGAGGGTTTCACCGTCGTCATTAAATAAGACAATACAAGCGGTTTCCGGATAATCAATCATATTTCTTTGAAGACAAGTACCAACAGTAAGAAAGTTGTTTTCACCTGCATCTGTAACAGATAAAAAATCTGAAAGGTATGGACCTCCAGATAGCCAGCTCATTTCTCCATGATCATTTAAATGTAGCTTTATCCCTCCACCACCATAAAGATCTACATATTCAGAACCCACGATAATGGATCCGTCATCGAGTCGTATTATATCTTGATAACGTCTATTCCTTACAGAGGTGCCAAGAGAATCATTATAATCCCAAAGTAAATTGCCATCAAGATCAACTACACCAATCCATCCGGGGGCAAGTCCATCATTACCACTTGTATCATATCCTGTTAATCCAATTAGACTGCCTGTATAACCAATAATTGAAAGTTCAATTGCATCAATCTCAGGTAACGATAAAGTATCTGTTATTTCACCTTCTCCGTTAAAATAAATTATCTTTGATGTATCAGATTCTCGTGAGGTGTCCATTATCGCAAATTGTCCGTTGCCTATTGGAGCCAGTTTTCCTCGATGTGATCCCCATTGTGGAGGAGAATGAAACCAAAGGAAGGTGCCATCATCCACTAGCCGTCCCACAGCAGGCGACAAATGTCTTCTACCCTCATACTCATACCCATCTAATAAAAGATCATTATTGTCAAGAATAAAAACCTGAGAAGGTATAAATGCCGGCAATAATAGCGTATCAGTAACTGTGCCGTTTTCATTTATCCTGAGGACAACTCCAGTACTTGAATCAGATACACCTCCCCCGACAGCAATCCATTCGCCATCACCAGAAGAAACTATATCAAACAATATAAGCGGAGATTCTTCAATTGAAAAAGTAGTCTGCCAGAGTGTATCAATTACCATTTCACAATAGGCATAAAATGGCAGAAAAAGACAGAAAAGAAGGGTAAAAAGCATGTCTTTCATAAAATCCCCATTTCAATAGAATTGACGTTCGGTTTACTTCAGTACTACAATTCTTCTTGAAATCGCTCCATGCGATGTTTCAAGGTTTACGAGGTACGTCCCTGAAGTTAATCCGGATGAATTTATAATAAACTGGTGTGATCCGGCGGATTGAGTGCTCAGATTTTGCTCGAGGATAAGTCTGCCAAGTAAATTGGTGACAGATATTTGCACCGGTAGAGCTTCAGGTAATGAATATTGAAATCGAGTCGTGGAGTTGAATGGATTGGGGTAAGGAGCTGAAAGTGTAAGTGTACCTGGGATTGTATTATCTCGTTCTATCTTGACTGTGGTTTCAATGACACTTAACCCGAGTAGCACTGCAGAACGATCAATATTCCCACCTGCAATAAAAATTGAGGAGTCTTGATTTGTTGAGATGCAATTCAATCTGTCACGCCTGTATTCCCCCACCATAGTGTCCTGGAAAGTTTCTGCGTCAAGCAGTTCACCATTTTCATCGAAGAGTGTGACACAGTTAATAGAAAGTTCTTGAACTTGGGGCGATCGGGATCCCACTGCCAAATAACTGCCATTACCTGTATTGATTGCTTCCACTAAATTTAAATTGGGTATATCAACAACTGAAGTCCATAACAACTCGCCCTGATCAGTAAATTTTAAAATTAGTCCATTTCTCCCTTGCATATCGTAATAAACTGAGCCGAAAACCAAAATTCCATCATCAAGTTGTTTAATGTCTTTATAGTACCTTATTTCCTCAAATCCATCAGTAGAATCACTGAATGACCATGCTATCGTGCCCTCGTGGTCAATCGCTTTTAGAAGTTTCGATCCATAATAAGGTTCCTCACCTGTTATATAGAATATGCTGTCATTTTTGAAATCTTTCAGAAGTAACCAGTCTGTTCCACCCAGAGAATCGATGATTGTGGTATCAGTTATTTCACCGTCCAGATTAGAATAAATAAAAGCTGAGCTTGAATCTGAAAGATAATTCCTGAAAAGCACAAGATTTCCGCTTTCTGTGAGTAATATCTTCCCATCGTGATGCCCCCAGGGAGATGGCATATAATACCATTCAAATTCAAAGTTTGTGTTTAACCTGGCAAGTATAGGAATTCTTCCCATCTCTTCATTATTCTCAATCCCATCGATGATCACCTCACCGTTTTCTATTGCGATGACTTGATTAAATATTTTTCCAGGTAGAATAAGCGAGTCTGTTATTGAACCGTCTTCATTTATTCGAAGCACAATTGCCAGGCTGGTGTCGATATCACCCCTAACTTCTCCTCCACCAACTGCGATCCATTCTCCGTCGCCGGAATAAACAATATCATTTATTCGAATTGGAATTTGATCTATTGAAAAAGTAGTCTGCCAGAGTGTATCAATTGCCAATTCACAATAAGCATTAAGTGGCAGAATAAGGCAAAAAAGAAGGGTATAAAGTATGTTTTTCATAATATCCCCGTTCAATGGAATACTTTGTTTTTATAAACTATCTATAAAAATATAGGATTGTCAAGTTGATAATTCTTGAATCAGGCAATTGGTTTAAAATAATTTGTATCCTGTTCATCCTTAATATCCTTATATCCTGTGAATATTCTCTATTATCTTCTCCATTCGAGGTTCAAAACAATTTGTTTTTCATTCACCCTTTCATACTTTCAAGCTTTCACATTTAATCCAAAGAGGTATATCATGCAGGACATAGACAAAACCCAATACGTTCCCTATCGTCAGGATGGGGAACCACCAAGAAAAGCAGCGCTGATCAAGGTTGATTTCAATATAGAAGGATTGACTGACACTGATGTGCAGGTTTTAGGGCATCTCACTGAAGCGGCGGATATGATGAATGCCATATT
The DNA here is from genome assembly GCA_030765455.1 of Candidatus Electryonea clarkiae. Lineage (GTDB taxonomy): Bacteria > Electryoneota > Electryoneia > Electryoneales > Electryoneaceae > Electryonea > Electryonea clarkiae. The sequence continues at coordinate 14,671 of JAVCCM010000137.1, forward strand.
CCGCAACCAGTTCGAGCCGAAAACAGTGGTCATAAGAAGATTGGTCCATCAACTGGCAGCAGTAGCTGACGGAGACACGAAGGAGAAATTGACATATTATTCAACCATGATTGATCTTCAGAACAGCCCTTATGCCCTGCTTCCAAGAAAGAATGCTATCCTCGAAATCCCGCTTGACGAATTGCACAAATTGGCGGAGAAAGCCGGCGGACTGGCTCCACGCGACCTGGCAGAAGTTGGGGTGTTGATGACCATGAATTTCCCTACTCCTGATTTTGCCAACTTCTACCCGAATGACATGACTGATGAAGAGTTCGAAGATCTTGGAGAAAGCGCGAATGTTGTTAACAGTATAGTTATGAGGGATTACGATGGTGAGCCGGATATACTACTGAATGAAGAACGTTATGCCGAGGCGCTTTTGCCGGTAATCGCGCATCTGAAGGAAGTCCGGAAACTTGTGAAAGATCCCGGGTTCCAGCTTTATCTTGACGCGAAAATCATTGAGCTGGAAATAGGTTCTGAAGAATCGCGCCGGATTGCGGATTACACCTGGGTGCGCCATGACAACCCAATCGACATAGTTATTTCAACTGCGGTGGAAGTTTACCTGGATAATTACAAGAATGCGCGGGGAGCCGCATTGGGTGGTGTTTTTGTCCGGAACATGGAAGCGGAAGAATTGCTGAACGCCCTGGTAGAGCGTGTCCCGGCATGGGAATACAATGCGCCCTGGCAAAACAAAAAAACCGACATTGACCCGGAAACCATGCCAAAGCTGAAGTTTGTCGATGTGCTCACCTGGGCGGGCGATTTTGTCACTGGACCGTTCACAACTATAGCCCAGAGCCTGCCCAATGACGAATGGGTGATGCAGAATGTCGGCACTGTCAATATGGTATATATGAATACCGGCAAAGCTGTTCATAAGGTGTCCGGCAACCTTGCGGCTGAGACTTTCCTTACAAAAGCCGAATTTGAGAATGTAAAAGATATGCTGTTCGACGCAAACCAGCTTCACAGTGCATTGCATGAAATCGGGCATACTACCGGGAGAATGGACGAAAAGCACCAGGGTCAACCACGAGATTATTTCGAGGAGGAATATTCCTTTCTCGAAGAGACAAGAGCCGAACTGTTCGGAATGTGGTCGCTCAACCTGCTGGTGGAAGACGGTATTGTCGATGATAGGAAAAGACGAGCATGTTACGACGGAATGCTGATCTCCATGTTGACCAGTTTAAAATTTGATCCGGTTCAGGCTCATAATAAAGCTCGTAATGGAATGTTCCATTATTTTGTCGATAAAGAAGCCGTTACCACGGTTGAAGAGGAGGGCGAAACCCGCTGGCAGTTTGATTTCGAAAAAGCACCAGATGTCGTTGCAGAAATGCTGAAACTAATTGGTGATATTAAAGCGTCTGGTGACAAGGAAGCTGCTGTCAAATTGCGTGAAAAGTATGTATTTCCCGATGATTTAAAGGCGGAAATTGAACGCCGAACTGCTGATTTTCCTCTCGGACGTGGTTTGATCTTTCCGCGCCTGAAGAAGGAAGGAAACCGGTATCTACCTGAACTTGAATATCCGGATAGTTTCAGCGGTCAACCAAAGTTCAATATGGATTTGATGTAAGAATTTGACAGGATTTACATGATTAACAGGATTATTCCTTTGCGTTCTTTGCCCCTTACCGTCTTTGCGTGAAAGTTTTTATTTTGTTTCTTTTCTCGCGCAAAGACGCCAAGTCGCTAAGAATAGAAAACAAAAGTCACCGTGGATGAGCATATTCCGGGCTGTTCATTCTTGAAACATGGTATCTTATTTCTTCATCTGTAAGCTGGTTCTGCCAGATCCCGAAGGATCTCGCAGCAATATATCCTGAAAAGAAAAGAATTATTATTGCTGATGCGATATTTCGTGAAGAAATATCGTTTTCTCTTTTACCTATTGACAAAGTATCGGGGACAGGGCATGAGGTAACACAATCAAAACATCCGATACACTCTGGATCACTGATACTCTTTTTGCTCATTACCGGTAACCGTGCCGGGCAGATTTTATCGCATATTCCGCAATCTGTACAGGAGTCAATATTTCGCCTGACCTTGACCGGTGAAAGCCATGATGTGAGTCCCAATAAAGCGCCGTAAGGACAAAAATACCTGCACCAGAATCCCTGGACAAATACCGATAAAATCACTAAAACTATCAGTACTGACCCACCGACGATACTGAGTTGGACGAAGAAATCCATCATTTTAATATCGGAGATTTTGTTGTATGGGCTCTCAATGAATTGTCGCAAACTTTCAGGAGACATGGTAAATATCGCCCAACTGAAGAAAGCGAGAATCAAGTATTTAATATTACACAGAAGTATGTCTGCCCACGTATATAAACGGAAACTCCTCTTGAACAGCACAACACCGAGACGTCCCAGCCATTCGGAAAGAAATCCCACCGGACAAATCCAACCGCAGAACGATTTCCTTAGAATGAACGAGATGATAACAAAGAGAAGTAACAGGATAGTAGCAGCAGGGTGAATTGTGTTCAATGTGCCCTGGTAAATCCAGTCAAGCGCTCCCATGAGTCCGCTGATTGGCAGGTAACCCTCAACACCCGGCGGGCGATGAGGAAGAATCCCATCGGATGCACTTTTCGCAGCTTCTGCAAAACGGTAGAACTGCCAGCCGAGTACAATAGAAACTACAGTAAAATAGCTTTGTATCAAGAGCCGCCATATTGAGGTCTTTGCAGTCTTGACCTTTAGCGAGTTTGAACGTTTGTGCCAGGTGATTGACCGTTTTTTACCAGATGAATTCAAAGGGAACTTATACCTCTGTTTTTTTATTCAAGGTTAACTTTGTTACCGGGTTCTCTTATCTCACGCAAAGACTCAAAGGAGCAAAGATCGCAAAAGATATCCTACACATCCCTGTAGATATTTACATGGAATGTGTCATGTAATAAATTATAAGGTTTTGCTGAAAATCAAATATTATGAGAGAGAGAGAGGAGGTGGGGAGGTAAATCAGGGAATTTTCGTTAATTCGACTTCTTCAATTAATTCGCCGGTGAATCCATAAACCTCAAGCATAACCTTATTGCCGTCAACCCTGAACAAGGTGTAGTTCATCTGTGTGCTGTATTTTTTTACATCATCCACCCACGGCACATCTTTGTTTTGAGCGTAATAGGGCGCTCCCGCTCCACCGGAAACAAGCTGCCACACCGGGTTTATAAATTCAGTATTTAATGTAGAACTGATAAGCGTCCGGTGGTAGCAATGATCATCACCGAAATTCCCTGCAATCGCTTTCCCGGTCATCACAAATTCACGCCAGATTTCATCACGACGTGTAACCACATAGCGGCGGTCTATACCCTTATTTTTTGCCGGATCGCCGCCATGATACCACATACCGTCCTTGGCATGTACTGTATTGGGGAACATTGGTTCCTGGGCATATAAAAAGACATGATCAATGTTATCATCTGATGCAGCATCGTTGAAGGTTGTTTTCAACCACTCATATTGGTCATCCAGAACATATCCTTCAAGGTTTCCGCCATATTCCTCGGGATACTTAGACCACCAATAATTGTTATTCATTATAACGAAACGGCATCTGCCATAGTCAAAGAAGTAAACATTTTCTAAATATGGAGGCGTTCCTTTCAACGATGGTTCAGGACCATTTGCTGGATTTACAAATGCATTTGCGAAAAAGACCTCAGAACTTTCGGTTCCTCGCTTGTCAAATTGAACTCGTTTACCATTTTCGAGAGAGAAAACATCCCGGACGATTTCATGGTTGCCTAACACTTCGTACACCGGGATTAAATGTCCTACCGATTCAATAGCATCCTTGTAAGCTTTGAGCTGCATCTCGAAATCTGTTGTACTGGTCGTATAACCATTGACAAGGTCACCGGTGAAAATGATAAAATCAGCGCCTTTGTTATATGCATCCATCACAAACCGAGTAATTACTTTGTAATTCGTACCACCGTAGGCACTCTCACCACCGCCTACACCTTCACGGCTATCGCCCATGACAGCGAAACTGAAACGGGTGAGATTACTCTCCGGTGTTCGGAAGAAATATTCAGGGCTTGTTGTGACCTGTTCACCATCTCTTATTTCAATTTGATAGCTATATTCCCGTCCGGGCAGGAGATCATTTATTTCCATTTCGAAGTGTGTCAATTTCTTATGTTCTATTGTTGAGAAGTAGTTACTGCCAATCAATAACGCTCCACTCACTTCCCTGTTAGTGTCCCAGGAAATGATTACCCTGGTTTCAGATACCTGGTCAATAAATGGTCCTTCGATTATTGTAGGAACCAGGTCTGCATCCTTGAATCTAAACCGGAAATTGTAGAACCTGGAGCTTGCCCACCCGGGATGGAAGATTTCAATCCTGTACGCTACCAACCCACCATTATTTTCCTTTATTCCGGTTATATCGAAATAAGGTTTCATCAGGATTGTCAGGTCTAATGTGATACTGTGATCGGTGCTGTAGCCGTCAAGGGATTCAGCAACTGTCGGTCGGTATCTCGGTAATCTTAATAACTGATCCGGTTCATAAATACCGAAATATACTCGTGCTGCCGGGCAGGGAACCGCAGTCTGGAATGTTATCGTTGCTTTAAGGTCTTCAGACAATTCGATTTTCGGTTCTGCAAGTAAAAAAAGATCATTATCCTCTATCTTGAGCGAATCTGGTGGATAATTAGGTATTTGCCCGACCTTTCCGCGATTAATTTCTGCACTCACGGATTGAGAGGAGAAGAGACACGAAGCAATAAGGATGAGAACAACAGCAAACATACCGTCATTGCGAGCAGCAACAGACAAGCCGTCATTGCGAGCGAAGCGAAGCAATCCCCTCAATTGATGAATGACTGTACTATAAGGGGATTGCTTCGCTTCGCTCGCAATGACGTTGTTAAACAAATTCTTCATAAATTTTCACCTACAGCTTTGTTTCGATAGAGTGAAGGATCTATAACCTTCATCATTGCATCAATATCAAGTTTTTTGCCTGTAAAAGCAGGCAATTCATTCAGGATCGGCTGAGGATTTTTCATCAATTCATTGTACCAGACATACTCTACCTCGATATTATCTTGTTGCTTCAGCCATGACTGTATATGCCCCAGGTGTTTATTGAAAAGCATACTCATCTCTTCATCCGATGCTCCTCTCTCTTTACCAAGCCTGTCAAGCATCTTATGTTCTGAACGAAGAATTTCTTCGAGATTTCGGCGCATGAATATTATCTTGTAATTGTAATCCGAAGGTAGATAAAAGAGAAGCATGGAAACCATCTTGAACACCTTCCCCTCTGTCTCTTTCAGCCATGATGAATCCTCTTTTATCTGCTTTACTTTCTCAAATTCATAATAACCCTTGGGATTATCGATGTCCGCTGAGCGAAGGTTGTCAGTTACCGACGAAATCCCGCCAGCTTCGAGAATCTGCATCATAACAGAAGTCCCGCTTCTCGGAAGACCGGAAACAATAATTAACGGTTCTTTCATTCGTTCTCTCTGAATTGATCTAAAGTGTAACCCTGTTTGCTCGTCAAACAGGGTATATTATATTTTTATTCAACCAATTATCCCTATGCCCTCCAATGCTCAGGTATATCAACTCCGATAGGATCAGGTTTGTCCATGATCCAGAATTTTGCACTTGACCATTTCCAGGCTTCAGGGAACTCCACCAGTTTGTTTCGTACCGGATTATTATGAATATATTCTATCGCTTTTATCAATATATCATCACCGAAGACATTTCGATCAAATCCTACCCCAGCCTGCCAGAAACGATTCATAATTCGTTTTCCATGCTGTACTCTCAATTTTGCAAACAGTTCGGGATATCGTTCGCTCAATATCTTTAATGCATGATATGCGAATGGTCTCTTAATTGTTCTTAAGATTGAGGATATTTCTACTGTTCCGTTTGGATAGAGCAGCATATGAACATGGTTAGGCATGACCACGTACGCATACAGATGAAATTTATGCTGTTCACGCGCTCTACGAACCTGTTTCAGAAACATTGAATAGAAAGGTTCGCCTTTGAAAAGCCATAGTTTTTTATGGCAGTTAAATGTGAGGAAATGCGCATGACCTTCCTCGTGAACTATATGGGACATAGGTTGACTGAGTATAAACAGTAGATTTAATATTCAATATAATACACCCTGTTTGACCAGCAAACAGGGTTACAAAATTATCCTGCCAAAATTCAATCTTTGAAAATATACATTCAAACTCTAGTGTTTATCTATTCATTTACCACTCTTTTATGTCTATATTATAAAACTCAGGAGTACACATTGAAGCGTAATTTCCTCAAAATCGGGAGTGAGTGATGAAAAATGCAGCATGTTTGATTCGTATCGCATTCGTAAGCTTGTTCATAATCGGCATATTTTCTGTTTTTCCTGCCAATGCCCAGGTGGTTATCGATGTGGAAGATATTCCAATCGAGCCGGGTACAATCCAGCCATATTACATCGAATCCGACCCGGATGGAATTGAGGTTGACCTTGGACGATCAGGCCCAGACAGAGACTGGGATTTTGCTGAATATGTTTATGATGGAGTCCAATACGATTCAATTATGGATCCGGATGACGCACCCGATATAGATTCATTTCCAACTGCCAACCGTGTTAGCCGTGGTGCAGGAGGACTGGGTTTTGGAGATGAGAATACTTTTCAATATGAAGTTGTTGCAGATTCGGGCTGGTTTCTCATCGGGTTGGGTATGAATGTCGCTAATCTCGATTTACCCATCCCTTTCCCGAGAGGTGTAATGCTTATGCCCATGCCTGCAGAATTGGGAGATGAATGGGCAATGGGGGATACTACAAATTATTATATCCCATTTGATTCACTCTTTATAGATTCTCTTCGGCTGGAGTTCGTTATCGGCGGAGACGGCGAGGCTGATGCCTGGGGAACCGTAGAATATCCTGATGGAGAAGCTGATGCCCTCCGGATTCACAGCACTTTAGGACTTGTGGTGAATGCGTATGGGATCGGTTATCTAATGGAACAACGGATCGAAGTCCCACTGGGTGAAATGTACCGAATGGATGCTACTCAATCTTATACCTGGTTTTCTCCCGGCACCGGTCAACTGGCAACAATAACCGCACAGGCTGGTGAGGTGGAACCGGATTTTGAGCTGGCAGCCAGTGTTCGTGTCCGATATGTCTCGCCTGAATTGGAATTCTCAGATGATGAGATCAATTTTGGCGAAGTCAGCGTTGATGATACTGAAATAGTAGAATTATTTATTGAAAATCATGGAGACGGTACAGGAAGGATCAGTGAGGTTGTTGTCGATTCAGCCCTCGCAGAAGAATTAATACTGATGGGAGATCTGCCGGTATTAATCGATCCCCTGGCTGAAGAAGGAATCTCATTCCTCTGGAGCCCAGGAGAGGAAGGTCCGATGGAGGGTGAAATTGCAGTTTACCACAACGATCCGGTAATTCCAAATCCCTTGATCTTCAGTGTCGAAGGCTTTGCTGAAGCAAGCGCGGTTGAGAATAATGAAAGTAATTTGCCAACTACAAATTTCCTTGCACAGAATTTCCCTAATCCTTTCAATCCCTCAACCTCTATCCGCTTCGGAATAAAGGAAGCAGGCAGGTTAAGGCTGACTGTATATGACCTGGCTGGGCGTGAAGTTGCTGTTCTTTCAAATGGCTTTTTCCGTGCCGGTATTCATGAAGTACAGTTTGATGCTAGCGTTTTTGCCAGCGGTATATATTTCTACGCTGTTGATATTAACGGGTATCATGAAATCAAAAAGATGATCTTGATGAAATAATTATGCTGATATAGCGCTTATTGCATTGCCTAAATACCAAGCGAATATATGTGTCGCAGTATTCTGGATAAAAAAACCACACATTCAGAGTATTAGCATCGGCTAATATGGATTTATTTTTATTTTTTTAGCAAAAGGTCTTGACATCTTACAATTCATTCCTTATCATGTTAAGTAAATATTCTTGTCAACTAACCGCATCCCCCATGTAATTAGTAGCGAGCTGAAGTTCGCAGTACGTTAAGATTGTCTCCTTCGACTGGAGTCGAAATGATTAATCTGTATGATAAGATGCAATTATGGTTAGATTTACCTTTCGCTGGTATTTTACGTCAGCGAAGTGAATTCAGAACACAAAGGATAATCACTAACTTATCCCTTGTTTCCACCTTATTACTCCATTTAATCCAACAATCTACAATATTTATCAATAGGATGTTATCCGTAATTGCTCGGATTAACTTTGAAGTATCTTACCTGAATATTTTTTACAATCCAAATACTACCTGTACAAGAGGGGTTAAAATGTTCGCTTATATCCGAATACTAAAAATACATCGGTTAACCCTATCACTTCTGATCACACTAATTATCATTACACCAATATATGCCCAAATTAATCTGTCGGGATCGTTAAGTGGTGTGCTTGAATCGGGTGACTATCTGGTTGTTGAAGATATTCTAATTGAAACCGGAGACAGCCTGGTCATTGAACCCGGAGTTAGTCTCTACTTTTCAGAAGACACCGGTTTTACAATTCGAGGAGTGTTAGTAGCAGTTGGGGAACCTGGCGACTCGATCAACTTCCTGGCTGAAGACAGCGCTGCAGGGTGGATAGGAATCGAAATACTCACTCCACTTCATTATCTAATTGTTATTAATTATTGTACGTTTCAACATGCTATTTCTACAGTGCTCAATGTTTCTGATCTAACCTCGCTGAGATTAGAAAACAGCCGTTTCAGTTATAACTCTTCCATAAATGATGATGCAGAATCGGTTATAGTTACTCAGGGTTGTTTGGTCAATCCAATAAAACATTGTGTATTTTCAAATAATACAAATTACTTGATCACAGCATTGTTATTCTCTGATCCTCTGGAAATAGATAGCTGTATTTTTAAAAATAACAACGGTATTATTGGTGGTTGGGGTTGTCAATTAGAATTATCCAATTCAGTATTTATCAATAATTCGAATAGTAGAGGTCCATTTTTTTATAACGTATTTTCAATAAGTATTCATAATAGTCTTTTTATATATAATAACCTATCAGACAATTCAGGATTATGTTCCATTGGTTTAGATGAGAGTTTTGAGAACAATACCGTCGTTTATAATCGTGCAGGTGACGAATGTGTCGGTATTTCAATGTTTGGTGATGGTATAATCCAGAATAATATTTTTTATAATAATGAGTACGAGTTTGATCTTGCCTACGAGTTTGATGCCAATCCTTCAGTGGAATATAATCTTTTCTTAAAAGAAGATGGGCAATATTTTACGGCTTCACATGATATACACTTTCCGTTACCAGTAGGTCTGGGAGAGATCGATACAATAAATGTAAATGGCGATTCTTCAGATATTTATTTCAACCTCTTTATGGATCCGCAAATTCAAATCTTTGATTCCTCCATTGCAGAGCTGCTTTCAAATTCACCATGCATAGATGCTGGTAACCCGTTATCACCTTTCGATCAGGATTCGACAATTGCGGATATCGGGCACACTTTCTTTTCTCAAAACTCTGTCAGTAATGAAAAAATCTATAAGCGAAAATCTTATCCGGAAAAAATTTCAATATTTCCGAATCCGACAAATTCCACTATTAATATAGACCTTTCCGATATAGAGTTATCAAATAAAAGATCTAATCTTTCTATTTACAATATTCTTGGCGAATTAGTTCAAAATATCAATGTGAATTCCTCATTTATCTCAATTTCAGAAACATCAAGTTTAACTTCAGGAGTATATTTTATCAGACTTATGGATAATCAAAATATTATCTCAGAATCTAATTTTATATTTTTGAAATGAAATTATTTGCATTATCAGCTTCGAATCCAGGTAACGTAATTTGTTAAGGAGGTATTAAAATGCTTGCATATTTCCCATTATTAAAAAGATATCGGCTAATCGGCACACTATTTATTGCACTAATTATCGTTACACCAATATATGCCCAATACGAACTGTCCGGTTCGTTAAGTGGTGTAATCGAAACGGGTGATTACTATGTGCTGGATAGTATTAGAGTGAATTCCCGAGACAGCCTTATCATAGAGCAAGGGACAACAATATTTTTTTGCGAGAATGCTGAATTTAATATTTATGGTTCGTGCAGGGCAGTGGGTGAGCCGGGGGATTCTATTAATTTCATTGCAGAAGACAGCCTTTACGGTTGGTCCGGAATAAAAGTATCACCAATGCATGGGAGTATAATCGATTTTAGATATTGTACTCTTAGGCACACAAATATCGCTGCAATCAAGCAGATTTTCTTATCGGAATCAATTATTCAGAATTGCCGTTTCAGTTATAATACTGGATTTACGCTAACGTTTGCTGGATGTGGAATTTCAGATCGTTATCCGTTAAAAAATTGTGTTTTTTCCAATAACGATAATTTTGTTATTGCCAATGCTTTTTTTATTACCATCGACAGTTGTAGTTTTGTAAATAATCGTGGAATTATACGGTCTGGTGTCGGCTATGTTGGAATGTCCAATTGTCTTATTATTAATAATATAACTCATAGAGATAGGGGATTAATTGATGGAGATGGTGATTTAATGATTATTCATAATAATTTATTTATAAATAATGATTTAAATGGATCTTCTATATTAAACTATGGTTTCTCATCTGATAATCAAAGTTCATTTTATAACAACACTATTATTAATAACTATGCCGGTAATTATTGCTTGAATATCCTGCGTGATGCAAATTTAGTTGTTGAAAATAATATATTCTATAATAATGATGTGAATTATGATATTAATGTCGAAGATAGTCTGTCTTCTATAGCTTATAATCTTTTTAATAAAGATGATGGCAGTTATTTTACAGGTAATTATATTGATAATGGTTTAGGAGTAGTAGATACAATTAATGCTAATGAGGATTCATCAGATATATACTCTAATTTATTTTTAAATGCTGAATTTGAAATAATTGATTCAACATTCGTAGAACTTCAATCATATTCACCATGTATAGATGCCGGTAATCCCTTGTCACCTTTTGATCCTGATTCGACAATTGCAGATATTGGATATAAATTCTTTTCTCAAAATCATGTCAAACAGAAAGATACTTTTAAATTACCATTAAAGCATGATATATTATCAATATATCCTAATCCATCAAACTCTTCTGTAAAAATTCAAATATCAAATTTATATAATATGAACAATAATCATAAGATAAAAGTTTATAATATATTAGGTGAATTAGTAAAATCAATAAATATTAATTCATCTATTATTACTATTAATAATACTAATAATTTAACGTCAGGAATATACGTTATTAGATTAATTGGAAATAATCTGATTATAGATGAAGCACAATTTTTTTTAATTAAATAGGGTTACTATTAATATGATATTCCCTCTGTACCATAGTATTGAGAGGTGAGAGGTGGACCCCATTAGTTGGACAGTTAGTTTGAGCTTTTAGGTGATGGATTCCACTCTTTCATGCTGCTTTTGTTTTTTTCTTTAAATTTAAATAAAATGTTTTGTTTGGTGTTAAACCAGTC
>JAVCCM010000080.1 GCA_030765455.1 Candidatus Electryonea clarkiae
CGAAGCAGCGCGAGAAAACGACATCGAAATTCCCACTCTTTGTTATCATCCGGGTCTTGAGTCAATCGGTGCGTGTCGGTTATGTCTTGTCGAAGTTGCTAAATCGAGTCGCCCCGGTAGAAAAAGGCTGGTAACAAGCTGTCTTTTCCCTGTGGAGAATGGTTTGATTGTTGACACACAGAGCAATGTAGTTCGTCAACATCGTAAGATAGTGCTGAAACTGCTGATTGCGCGGGTGCCTGATTCGGATGTAATTCGACGACTCGCCGACGAATATGGTGTTCAAGAATCCCGCTACGTTGAACGGGAAGATGCCGACAAGTGCATTATGTGTGGAACCTGCGTGCGAGTTTGCAATGCGATGGGAGCCAATGCTCTTGTTACTCTATCCCATGGATTGGATAAATATGTTGACGTTCCGAATAAAAATGCTTGCATCGGTTGTCTCGCGTGCGCGCTAAACTGCCCGACTAATGCCATACCGTTCGAGGAAACGGATGGCAAACGTCGGATATGGGGCAAGGAATTCGATTTGGTCAGATGTTGGGCATCGGGTGAGCCTATTGGCACACTTGAGCAGATTTGGCACTTTGCCAAGAGGTCAGACATACCCATAGAATCTTTCCTAAAGAGCGATAAGGTTCGCGAGAGGGAGGATGCTGCAGAGTCTGTTGGAGTAAAATTATGATTTTTAAGATATTGCAAATAGGGACAATATATGGCTAAGCAACTGATTTATACACCAGACCGTTGCGTTGACTGCAAAAACTGTGAGATCGCCTGCAGCTTTATCCACACGAAAGACATTACGAAACCAGCTATGTCCCGTGTCCGGGCATTCACGTATGGAGATATTGTCAAGTCGGTAACTGTCTGTAAGCAGTGTGAGGATGCCCTGTGCCAGAAGGTTTGTCCGACTGGTGCGCTGGTTCGTAATCCAGAAACCGGGGCTATCGATCGAACCGACAAGTGCATCCTTTGCAAGATGTGTACTCTCGCCTGCCCCTACGGCAACATCCATTTAGACCCAATTTACGATGAGATCGTGAAGTGCGATCTCTGCGGTGGTGATCCGGCATGCGCGATGTTCTGCCCGACCCGTGCGCTGGTCTGGGCTGACGAGCCAGTGCCTGACATAAAACAGGATGCCCAGATTGAGCATGTTTTCAACGAAGAAGAAGCTCGTTACAGCGCCAACCGGTGCCTGGATTGTGCTGACTGTTCCGAGTGCGGCGAATGCATTAAGGCATGCCCCGCAGATGCTATTCATTTTGATATGCAGCCTGAAGAATTGGAAATTGAAGCAAATTCGGTGATTGTATCCACAGGCTTCAAATTATTCGACGCTCACTTGAAGACTACCTACGGTTTTGGCAAATACCCAAATGTCGTGACTGCAATGCAAATGGACAGGTTAGTGTCACCCACTAAACCATTTAACAGGACTCTGAGACCCTCTGACGGAAAAGCTCCTGACAATATCGCATTCGTGCTATGTACCGGTTCACGGGATTGCACGATTGGCAACCCATTGTGTTCGCGTGTTTGCTGTATGTATTCCATAAAACAAGCGCAGTTGATTATGGGCTCGCTTCCACTTGCTGACATAACAATTTACTACATCGACATCCGCGCTTTCGGCAAGGGATATGAAGAATTTTACCAGCAGTCAGAAGAAATGGGCGTCTATTTTGTCAAAGGAAGAGTAGCCAAAATCGAACCGGCAGAAGACGGTAATTTATCCGTTTTTTACGAAGATATTGAGGGCGGTTCAGGTCAGCAGCAAATGGAGCACGATCTGGTGGTTCTGTCTGTTGGTCTTCTTCCGAATATGGATGCGCTTCACCTGTTTAATAACGGTGATCGTTTAAAGTCAGATGCTTATTCTTATGTGGAGGAGATCAACGAGGATACCGACCCGACAAGAACCAGCATTAATGGAGTGTTTGCTGCCGGGACAACTTCAGCAGCACGGGATATTCCTGATTCAATCCTCCATGCAGGCGCTGCAGCAGTACAGGCTGCGGGGTATATTCATCAACTGAAGGCAAGCCGATGAGTGATAAACGAAGAATAGGTGTTTACGTCTGTCATTGCGGCGGTAACATCTCTGATTATGTTGATGTTGAGAAAGTAAGAGATGCTGTTAAGGATGATCAGGACGTAGTCATATCAAAGAATGTTATGTTTGCCTGTTCCGATGCAACACAGCAGGAGATGATCGAGGACATCGAGAAAGAAAAACTCGACGGTTTAGTCGTTGCTTCATGCTCCCCAATGCTTCATTTGCAGACATTCAAAGCAGTTGCTCAGCGCGCAAATTTAAATCAGTATCAATACACGCAGGTCAATCTACGCGAGCAATGCTCTTGGACGCATCGAGACAACATGGAGAAAGCCACAGAAAAAGGGATCAAACTGGTCAGGGCAGGTATTGCCCGAACGCGATTAACTGAGCCCTTGGTTAATATTCGCATCGAGACCAAACCAAAGACACTCGTAATAGGAGGAGGAGTTTCTGGGTTGCGCGCTGCTTTGGCTCTTGCTGACCTGGGATTAGCAGTCTTCATAGTTGAGAAAGAATATGAAGTAGGCGGTTGGACGAAAAAATGGGGCAAGATGTTCCCTAACAACAAGATTGGCAGCGAAACCATCAATACACTTCGTGAACAGATCAGGCAACACGAAGCGATCACATTATTCACAGGAGCGGAGTTAATTAAAAAAGAAGGAAGCGTAGGTGATTTCGCAGTAAAAATCAAATTAGTGAACCACGAAATTATATCGTTCGATGTAGGAGCAATCATTGTGGCTACTGGATTTGATTCTTACGAACCATTCGATGGAGAATACGGTTACGGCTTAAATGGTGTCGTTACTTTGCCTCAGTTTAAGGAGATGGTGGACAAATCGAATGGGTCGTTGAATTTAAATGGTAGTCGAGTGAAAAACCTCGCCTATATATACTGCGTAGGCAGCAGGCAGCCTGAAGACGGTGATTTAGAGAATCCGAATTTGTACTGCTCACGCTATTGTTGCTCTGCAGCGGTTCATACTGCTTCCTGTGTTGCTGATGTTGATCCCGGCATTAACCAGTATCATCTATATCGTGATATGCGTACCTACGGCAAGTACGAAGTGATGTTCGAAGATGCCGGCAATAAGAAGTCACTTTTTGTACGGTTTGATGGAGAAGCTCTCCCTGAAGTTAAGGAATCAGATGATTCATTGATCGTCAAAGTTAACGACATGCTCGATGGCGGAGAAGAAATTGAGATTGGAGTTGACCTGGTTGTGTTAGTAACCGGAATGGTTCCCAGGAAAAACGAGAATTTGACGAATATTTTAAAAATCCCTATTGGGCTTGATGGATTCTACAATGAGATTCATCCCAAACTCAGACCTGTAGAAACTGTAGTCGCTGGAATATTTATAGCTGGATCTTCACAGGGTCCTAAAACTCTCGCAGAAAGCGTTATTTCATCCTTAAGCGCTGCTTCTAAAAGCGCAGGTTTGTTAATGAAAGGTTATGTTGATCTGGAACCTTTCATTGCTGAAGTAAACACGGACAAATGTATCTGGTGTGGTGAGTGCGAAAAATCATGTCCTTATGGTGCAATCGAAAAAGTATTCTGTGATACCAAAGAAGTCGCTACCGTTATATCCGCCTTGTGCAAAGGTGGTGGTGTTTGCATTCCTGATTGTCCTGAGGACGCCATAGAACTGAAGGGTTATAGTGACAACCAGATCAAATCAATGATTGATGCATTGATGAAGGAGGTTGTATGACAGAGGGAGTAATTGAACGCGGTATTGCTGAAATCATGCGGGATGAAATGATAATGCAGGACAAAATCATATCCATCCTGCAAGATGGACCCAGGACAATTCCCGAGATTGCCCGATCTCTCAAATCTCCGAGTAATGAAGTTGTCTATTGGGTGATGGCAATGTGGCGGTACAATAAGATAGAAGAAACTACTGCCAAACCAGGTAAAGATGGTTATTTCAGGTACAAGATTAAGTAACTTTTGTTTTACATAAACAATTCAAGCAGCTCTCTTTCGGTGAAATTGGGTTGCATTAAAACTGAATTATTGAGAGCTAAATATGTCAATTGTCAATCCAAGCTTTATTGAAGAGATGAGCAGGTTTACGGAATTCAATGCATACGCCTGTATAAATTGCGGTTCCTGTACCGCATTATGTCCGATGGGAATTGATCTGCTCCCCAGGCGAATGTTCCGCCATGTAATGTTAGGGCTGGAGGATAAAGTTCTTGAGAATACCGAAAACATTTTCTCATGCCTGCTCTGCAAGATGTGCGAGGAAAACTGTCCTAAAGATGTGCCAATAGTGGATAATATTAAGAGTATTCGCTGGTACATCAACCGAGAGATATTCAAACTTGGGAGAAATTAGACAATGGCAGTTCCAATAAAGCATATTTTAGGTATCCTGGTAGATAATTTGAGCATACGTGGAAGCGTGTTGCCGTTATCTAAAAGCAGATCCACCGGCTGGGCAAAAGGACTTGACATCCCTATGGGTGGGAAAACAGTTATTTATACCGGTCATATGTACCAGCTTATACCGTCCATCACTGCTATGGAAAAAATGACTTCCAAGTTTGCAAATTCCTGGATCAGCAAGTATTACGGCATAGGACGAATGGTCAATAAAGTCATTAATATTTCACGCTTTATGACTTGGACTAATGCTAATGAAAGAGCAAAATTCGATGGGATGTTACGGAACATTGCTTTATTACTCAAGACAGCCGAAGTAGATTTCGGTTATCTTTATGGTGAAGAACTATACACCGGGACGCTGGTTTACGATGAGGGTATAAATGATGTTTTCGAGTACCATGCTCATAAAGTATATGAACGGATAAAAAAGCACAACGTCGAACGAGTTATCACGGTTGATCCACATACTACAGATATGCTGAAAAGCGTTTATCCCAAGATTATCAAGGATTACCAACTCGAAGTAAAAAGTTATCTTGAAGTTCTTGCTGAGAGTAATCTAAAGCCGTTGAAAACCCTTGAACAGGATATAGTTATTCATGATTCCTGTGTCTATGCTCGCTACGAAGGAATTATTGATCAACCCCGTCAATTGCTTGAGAATGCCGGCGCAAAAATCATAGAACCAATAAATTCAAGAAAAATGACTTATTGCTGTGGAGGACCGGTTGAGTCGCTTTTCCCGATTAAGGCTCGTACCGTTGCCGATAGCAGGGTAGAACAACTTACTTCAGCAGGGGACAGCTCTGTAACTATGTGCCCCATCTGTTATATCAACCTCAAAGCTGCCGCCGAAAACAATGGTTTATCGGTTAAAGACATTTCTGATTATCTGGTGGAAGCTTACTGTGATCGGAATAATTCGGTTTGAATGGGGTATGAAAGAGTATGGTTAATTACTGACTATCATAGAAATTCATTTAACACCAAATACAATATATAAATACAAAAGAGTCAAAGGAAAATCTTATGCCTGAAGAAGAAAAAACCGAGAAAATTGTCATTTTTGCAACTCATGGTGTGGAAGATCCGGAAAGAGCATCACTACCTTTCGTGATGGGAAACGCCGCATTAGCATTGGATATTAATGCTACTGTTGTTTTGCAGGGAGTTGGTGTTGTATTAGCCACGAAAAGCTGTTACGGTCATGTATTTGCCGCGGGACTGCCGCCACTGAAAGAATTGGTTGATACCTTTGTCGAACTTGGAGGCAGGATACTTGTCTGCGGTCCCTGTATCAAGGAAAGAAAAATAACACCTGACCTCTTAGTTGATATGGCAGAAGTCAGTGCAGCGGGCAAGGTCGTGATGGCAGCGATTGAGGCTGATGCAGTGTTGAACTACTAAATAGTGTCTATTATGATCATACCACAATTAATGGACAAAATATGCTTTTCGTGCTGCCAATGCTGTCATAGCATGCGCAGCAGAGATAACCCAGTATTTGGATTTGAGGAGAGATAGCAGTACTACCATGTTTAGTGAAGTCCTTCAACAAAGCCTGATGATCACGAGTTTCATCTTCATGATGATGCTCCTGATCGAATATTTTAATATCTTGACGAAGGGTAGTTGGCAATATCGTTTAAGAGACAGTTACTGGGGACAATATATCTTCGCCGCTCTGATGGGTGCGATTCCTGGTTGTCTGGGTGCTTTCACGATTGTGTCGCTCTATTCCCACAGAATTGTCACCATTGGCGCTGTTGTAACTACGATGATTGCTACAAGCGGTGATGAAGCTTTCGTAATGCTGGCGATGATGCCTCATAAGTTTTTAATGATCTCTGCAGTCCTGGTAGTAGTCAGCCTGGTGGCGGGTTGGTTGACAGACCTGATATTAAAAGGACAAAGAACACAGAAGAATGCAGGTTGCGAAGGGTTTGAGTTACATAGTGAAGACGAGTGCAAGTGTTTTTCACCAAAGGAAATTATTCCGCAGTTAAAATCATGTTCGCTGGCGCGTGGAACGCTTTGTATCATATTAATTGTTCTCTTGGTATTCATGGCTTTGGGCTTAATTGGACCTCCGCACTGGAACTGGATTCGTGGAACCCTGATGTTTGTTTCAGTGCTCGGCCTTTTAATAGTCGCTACGGTTCCGGAACATTTTCTCGAAGATCATCTGTGGAAACATGTAGCGATGCGACATGTACCGAAGATTTTCCTGTGGACTTTCGGCGCGCTGATTATACTCACATTTCTATCCAGATATATCGATGTGGAATCCTGGGTTCAGGAGAGTCGATTATTGGTCCTCTTAATAGCATGTCTGATTGGAATTATCCCTGAATCAGGTCCACATCTTGTATTCTTAACTATGTATGCTCAGGGGATGCTGCCTCTGAGCGTATTGCTTGCAAGCTCAATCGTTCAGGATGGTCACGGCATGCTCCCCATGTTAGCCCATTCAAAACGCGATTTCATGGTTGTCAAAACGATTAATTTTACAACAGGTTTAATCATCGGATTGTTAGGTTACTGGAGTGGATTCTAAGAAGAGGCATATTATTATGTACACATACGGTCCTGTTCCATCGCGGCGTCTCGGGCGGTCATTGGGAGTAAGTCCCATTCCTCCAAAGACATGTTCGTATTCATGTGTTTATTGCCAGTTGGGGAGAACAAATCGACTTACTTCTGAAAGGAAAAGTTTTTTCCCGAAGGAAGATATATTCTCTGAAATAAGAAATCAGACAGCTTCTTCAGAAGTTGACTTCATCACCTTTGTCGGTGATGGTGAACCCACCCTGTCGGCAGATCTTGGCTGGCTTATTAAGATGTGTAAAAAGCATACGTCAAAATCAATAGCTGTTATCACCAACGGTTCGCTTCTACATAGACCGGATGTCAGGAGTGATTTACTGGAAGCTGATATTGTACTTCCGACATTCGACGCAGGAAACGCAGAGATTTTCAAAAGAATCAACCGTCCACATGGCGAAATCAATTTTGATGTCATGCTCCAGGGACAGATAGATTTTCGCAGTGAATTTAAAGGGCAGATCTGGTTGGAGGTCATGCTTGTTCACGGTTTGAATGATACTGAGGAAGCTCTCAATGATACAAAAAAAGCTGTCGAGCAGATTAATCCGGACAGGATCTACATAACCACGCCTATTCGTCCGCCGGCAGAATCGTGGGTGAAACCACCCCAACCAGAGGGCATTATCAGGGCGCAGGAGATTCTTGGTAAAACATTCACTGTGACTGATAATGAGGCAGGTGGATTTGGTTTGGGATCGTTTACCAATGCTAGAGAGGCAATTTTAGAAATCGGTTCACGTCATCCTTTGCGTCAAGAGCAAGCTCTTGAGATTGAAAACGTGTTTTCCGAGTTAGGAACTTCACAAAAACTACTGAAAGAGCAGGAATTAGTCATAATTCCTTACAACAAAACTAAATATTTGCTCCCAACACATTTTATCCGGAGCAGGTAAAATATTGGAGGAAATGATGAAAGAAATTTCTTTTAACACAAACGAGATCGACTGGGAGGTTGCAAAAGAATATCCTGCCGGAGCGATGAAGAAGGTACTTCTTGAAAGTAGTGAATCAGTTCTACAGTCCTTTCTTTTAAAAATTGAACCCGGATGGAAAATGGAGGAACATTCACACGTTTATACCGAATTGCATTACGTGCTTGAAGGTGAGGTGTGGAGTGGCGACAAGGTTTTCCCGGCTGGATCTTTCAGGATCATTCCAAAACAAACTAATCACGGTCCCTTTACTACCAATAAAAGCGCTGTGATACTGGTGGTCTGGATTAGAGAATCATCACCGCTATAAAAATAGGATTAATCCGTTAAAATAGTTCTCAAAAGTAAAGTTCGTTTGATTCTTAGTGTGCCCCGGACAGCTCGATGTCCGGGAAATGCTAACCGATCCTAAAACGAGCATTCTTTTAAGAAAGTTGGTTTAATACCTTGAAGCTTGCTTCGTGCAATCAGATAGTCGGGACTATGGGTCATAAGGAAGTCCCGGAAATTCTGTTTGATGCCTCGTAGCTTGCTGCGGGGTTATTCACAATCAAGAACTACTATTGAATGGTTTAGACAGATTACTGAGAATGATTTCAGAATTCATTTAGTTCGCAAATTCTGGAGCATTTCAAATGGAGGGAGAACCACAATGAAGCCTTTTTCTGCATTCAAAATAGGCAATGTAACATTATCTAACCGTCTTGTTATGGCGCCGGTAAAAACCGGGTATGGTGATCAAACCGGTGAAGCGAATTACCGACACTTTTCATATTATCGGCGCAGAGCCGAAGGCGGCGTCGCTGCAATTATTGTTGAGCCCCTGTATATTGATCCGGCAGGTAAAGAACATCCCAAACAATTGGGAATATCCTCATATAACCATATCGATGGATTGAAGGAATTGGTTTCAGCGATACATGAGGGTGGCTCAGTGGCTGTAGCTCATCTTAATCATGCCGGCAGAGCAGCCAATCCAAAAGTTACTGGTACAATTCCAGAAGCACCTTCTGAAGTACCTTGTCCAACCACTGGTTATAAGCCAATCGCGATGAGCATTGAACGAATTCAAGAGATCGTTCAGGAGTATTCGGGAGCAGCAAGAAGAGCCAGAGAGGCAGGATTTGACATTATCGAGGTTCAGTTCGGGCTTGGATACCTGATCAGCCAGTTCTTCTCAGCTCGGACAAACTTAAGAACTGATGAATATGGTGGTTCACTATATAACCGAGCGCGGTTTGGACGAAACGTTTTATCGGCAATAAGGGAAAACATTGGTGTGCAGTTTCCCCTCATTGCAAGGATTTCAGCAACTTTAACCGGTGATGCATCGGACCTCAAAGACGCAGTTTTCCTTGCAAAATTACTCGAGAAAGAAGGAGTATCAGCATTACATGTTGCCAGTGGATCTGCATGCGATTCACCGCCCTGGTATTTTCAACATATGCGTCTTCCTGCTGGTAAAAATCTTGAATGGGCTGCAATTATTAAAAAGAAAGTATCAATTCCGGTTATTGCGGCAGGACGTTTGGGAGATCCAACTTTGATCAGAGAGTCTTTGACAAATGAAATCATTGACGGTGTAGCGCTTGGCAGACCCCTGGTTGCTGATCCTGATCTTCCGAATAAAATGAAAAGTGGACGTGATGATGATGTTTTTCTATGTGGTGCTTGTTTACAAGGTTGTTTAATGAAGGTGAAATCGGGAGAAGGTTTATCCTGTATTCTAAATCCGGAAGTAGGTCATGAAGGCGAACTTGTTCAAAAGGCTGAGAATGTAAAGAAAGTGGTCATAGTAGGTGGTGGACCTGCTGGAATGCAAGCGGCGTTGACAATCCAGAATAAAGGACATCAGGTCATTTTATTTGATGAAGGGGAGCTTGGGGGTAAGTTTAATCTGGCAATTATCCCACCTGGTAAAAAAGAGATGAAAAAACCATTGGATTCGATGGTTAGGCGGATTCATGAATCAAATATAGAGCTTCATTTAGGACAACATGTTACAGCAGATAATATTTTAGATGAACATCCAGAACACGTCATCCTGGCTACAGGATCAGTTTCAATTATCCCTGAAATCAATGGCATGGAAGATGCGGTAATTAGTGATGATGTGCTCCTGAATAAAAGGGATACCGGACAACGAGTCCTGGTTGTGGGTGGCGGTATGATAGGATTAGAAACTGCTGAATACCTTGCCGATAAGGGTAAGGATGTGACAGTTGTGGAAATACTTGATGAAGTTGCGGGAGACATGGAACCGATTACCAGGAAACTGCTATTAAAAAGTCTCAAATCGAAGGACGTAGTCATTCGGACAAAAACAACAATACAAGGAATTCTCAAGGGAACGGTATCAGCTAAAAGTAAAAACGGTGATCTGATACTTGGCGAGTTCGATACGGTCGTTATTGCGACAGGAGTTGTACCAGAAAACTCATTTGAAAAAGAACTCCGAGCTGCAGGGATCGAATTCCAATCCATCGGTGATGCTAAACAACCACGAAACATTATCGAAGCTGTGATTGAAGGATTTGAGGTAGGTAAACAGGTCTAACCACTTTGTTAGTTCTTCTACCAAATTGTGCAGCTCTATGATGGTGGCAGGACGTATGGGAGATCCTTCAGAAATCCGTCTAATTCTGGCTGAAGAGATCATCGATGGAGTAGCGCTTGGCAGACCTTTGATTACCGACCCTGATCTGCCGCTCAAAATGAAAGAAAACCGGGATGAGGATGTAATCCAATGCGGCGCATGCTTGCAGGGATGTTTGATGAAAGCTAAAACCGGTGAAGGTTTATCTTGTATTGTCAATCCTGAAGCAGGTCGCGAGTCGGAACAGATCCAAGTAGCAGATCATCCCGGCAAAGTGGTAGTTGTCGGTGGAGGACCTGCGGGAATGCAGGCAGCGCTTACTGCCAGGCAGAGAGGTTACAAGGTTTCATTGTATGACGAGGGTGAATTGGGAGGTCAATTCCAGCTTGCTGCTATGGCACCTGGAAAAGAGATGATGAATAAACCCTTGCAAGGGATGATTAGAAAGGTTCGTAAGAGCGATATCACCCTCCGCCTTGACAATTCAGCAACAATTCAGGATATCCTGAACGAGAAGCCGGATCATGTAATCTTAGCAACGGGAGCTACATCGATTAAATTGGAAATAGAAGGACTTAATGAAGCCCTCGATTGTGAAGATGTGTTTATGGAAAAGAGGGACATTGGTCAGCGAGTTATTATCATCGGTGGTGGAATGATTGGTCTGGAAATGGCTGAATTTCTTGCGAAAAAGGGACACAGTATAACCATTGTAGAAATGCTGGAAGAAGTAGCATCCGATATGGAACCAATTACAAGGAAACTGACGATGAAGAACCTGGCTTCGATGAATGTCAGTATAATAACCGGCAAGAAAGTTAAAAGATTTGATGGACATAAAACATTTATCACAGAAAGCGGACAGGAAGTCTTACTCGGTGAATTCGATACAGTGGTTATGGCGGTTGGTACAATCCCGACAAATAACCTGGAACAGCCTATCCTGGATTCCAGTATTGACTTTCATCTGATCGGTGATGCTAAAAAACCTGCAAACATTGCAGATGCTGTTGTTCAAGGTTTTGAAACAGCCTGTAAAATTTAGGAGCAACTATATTGCAATTCGTGTTAGACTATATTCAAAAAAATATCAGGCATTCCGAAGTGTCTTCTTCAACGAGTCGCCTTTTGCCTGTTGTATAAATTGTCCAAAACCTCAAGTGGTGTTATTATGAAGTATTTAATAGCAGCTTCTGCTGCAGATTCAGATGCCAAAATCGCAAAACGATTTGGCCATGCAGAGTATTATCTTACAGTAGATTCAGAAATAATGGAATTCACTGTCTCCCCTGGTTTCGGTGAAGACCAGCCTTTTCATGGAGCCAATCGTTTCACTGGTTCAGGTATCCAGCGTGTCATAGTTGGCAATGTCGGGCCATCGGCATTTAGAGATTTGATTAACGCTGGTTTATCTGTTTATTCATGTCACGGAATAACAGTTTTGGAAGCAGTAAAGAAAGTTCACAGCGGTCTGGTTGCTCCGCTTGAAGCTCCGACAATGAGGCGAAGTGTTCATGAAGGTGGCCATGGACAAGGTCGAACTGGACGGGGAGGCGGAAAGAATCGAAGAGACCACTGAGACAAACTCTCAGGAATGCTATATATGAAAATAACAGAAAGAATCACTGAAACTCTTGCACCTTTCGTCCTGAGTCGCTTTGTTAGCGATATCAGGATTGGAGTGAGATATGTAGCTGTACAATTAGACGATGGATCAATTGGAGTGGCTTACGTTTTTCCTGACAGTAAACACTGTAAAAATATCTCAATTTTTGATGGCGGTGATATCGTCGGCAAGAGAGCAAGTGAGCTTCTACGTTGGCTAAGTACGAATAATACACTCGCAAGGTCTGTTGGGTTAGCAACTGTAAATGCGATTGCAGGTTTACGGCAAAAGAATGCACTTTCAGGTGATGTTAGATCAGGAGTAGAATTTGTATCTGGTGAACGAGTAGCTATGATAGGATATTTCGAACCGTTGGTGAAGGATATCCGTAATAAATGCGAACTTAATATTTACGAGCTTAACACCTCCTTAGCTAAAGGATTAATTGAATCATCCAAAGCTGAAGAAGGTCTCAAGAATTGTGATATTGCACTGATTACCAGTACTGCTATTATTAACGGGACTGTCGAGACTCTTCTGGAGGCAGCGACCGATTGCCGTGAGGTAGTGATTCTTGGACCGTCAACACCACTTGTTGCTGCTGCATTTGAAGGAACAGCAGTAACTATGCTCTCAGGTGTGACTATTGTTGATGATCAGGTTCTACGAGTAGTGAGTGAGGGCGGGGGGATGAAACGTTTCAAACCTTACGTCCAGAAGTTTAACATCAAGCTAAATAAAGCGGAAGAACCGGCATTAAAATAATCTTTCAACACTTTTGTAACAAATTTGAATTATTTTCCATAAAATAAAAATACTTCGTCTGAATGGACAATTGGGCTGATTAAATAGAAAAAAAAAGAGAGGTAATAAATGAAAGAGAAAGTTAAAGTCGGTATCATTATCTGTGACCGTTACCGGACCTGTGCTGGCGGGAAATGTCTTAAGGCACTCAAGAACAGGGAGGGGGCTTTCAGTATCTACAAAGAGAATGAGGTAGAATTGGTCGGCTACAGTACATGCGGGGGTTGTCCAGGTGGTAATATTGAATATGCACCTGCAGAAATGCAAAAGAATGGCGCTGAAGTGATACACCTCGCAACAGGTTTTATTGTCGGATATCCGCCATGTCCACATTTAAAATTCTTTACAGATTTTATTCCCGCACGTTTCGGGATGAAAGTAGTAATTGGTACACATCCAATTCCTGAAAAATATTACACTATGCATAGCATACTGAATACCTGGAAGGATCCTGAATGGGAAGAGATACTGCAACCGACAATAGCCGACGAGAAAGTCCGCGAAGCTTATAATTAAAAGGATTCTACTATTATGCTCAAAAGAGTTTTACCACCCACGTATTTACTGATCACATTAATTGGGATGCTCTTTCTGGTTCTCTTTCTACCAATCTACACGGTAATTTTTTTTCCTGGAATCTTATTGGAATAGTGCCTTTAGGATTGGGAATTCTGCTAAACCTATTAGCTGATAAAACGTTTACGAGAAATAAGACAACGGTAAAACCATTTGAGAAGTCAACCACCCTGGTAACGGGGGGAGTGTTCTGTATCAGCAGACATCCCATGTATTTAGGGATGGTTCTGATTCTATTCAGATTGGCGATACTTCTCGGAAAACTTACACCATTTCTGATTCCGTTTTTATATGTTCCACTTATGAACACTGTTTATATTGGAACCGAGGAAAGGATGCTGGAAGAAACGTTTGGCGACAGATGGTTAGAATATAAGAGTAAAGTCAGACGATGGATATAGTCGGATGGAGATAACGTCGAAAAACCTAAACTTGGAGAATAATTATAATGAAAGAACAAGCATTCATTTCGGATAGAGTAGCCCAAATCAAAAAGTCAGCCATCCATGAAATGACGAGGCTATCAAAGGAAGTTGAAGATGTTGCGTTTCTCTCTTGGGCGAAACCGACTTCCGACACACCGGAACATATAAAGGAAGCCGCAATTGCAGCTATCAGAGATGGGCGTGTTGGGGGTTACTCGGAAAATGCCGGATTACTATCACTACGCGAAGAGATAGCAATTAAGCTCAAACGAGACAACTATATAGAAGCTAATCCCTCACAAATAATCCTGACAGTCGGAGCAATTGAGGGTCTATCAGCAGCAATAATGGCAATCATAGATCCGGGTGATGAAGTAATCCTGCCCTCACCAACATACTCAACACATATCCGTCAGGTGGTCATCGCATCCGGAAAGCCCGTTCTGGTTCCTACTATCGAAGAAGAAGGTTTCATCCTCGACCTGGAAGCTATTCGAAAAGCAATAACACCTAAGACTAAAGCAATACTCTACTGCTCGCCGAATAATCCAACCGGTACGGTTTTGTCGGAACAACAAATTCGCGGATTGGCAAAAATTGCTCTGGAACATAATCTGATGGTCATTACCGATGAGGCTTATGAGTATTTCGTCTTCGATGATAATAAACACTTCAGTATTGCTTCTATCCCGGAAATGCGAAAGAACGCGATTAGCTGCTATACTTTCACAAAAACGTACGCTATGACAGGATGGAGGATCGGCTATCTTCATGCGGATGAAGCAATGATACCACACATAACAAAAGCTCATATTCCATTTGCGATATGTGCGCCTGTCGTATCTCAGTATGCTGCCCTGGGAGCATTACAAGGATCGCAGGACTGTATTTCAAATTTCAGGGATCATTATCTATTGGCTCGCGATCTTATGTGTGAACGGCTTGATAACATGAACGCCATATTTGAATATAAGAAGCCTGGAGGATCCTACCTGATGTTTCCAAAGATACTCGCTGAGGGAGGACAGGATTCAACAGCATTCTGCATCAGACTATTAAAAGAGGGTAAGGTTTCAACAACGCCTGGTATAGCATTTGGTCCGACCGGGCAGGGACATCTGCGACTATCCTTCTGTGTTCCACTTGAAGAAATCAATAAAGCGTTTGACAGAATGGAGCATTACTTCAGGTAATTCTCATATAGTGGATCGGTTCACATGCCATGCTTTGGGGTGCTCTGTCATTCTCGATCTTGATCCGGGAATGACAGCCCCTCGTTTCTTAAGAATCACAGTACTAATCACTTTCAGATCGAACATTCTCAACTAACAGCAGTTTCGGTTCTCTCATTTTATCAATCAGATTATCCTTGGGAGTTAAAGATTTATGACAGATAAAACACTTATTTAGTTGGTCTTTATGCAACTCTTCAGCTTTTAAATCATGACACTTAATACAGGTTCCATGCATTGCCCGCTGATAACTTGTCGCGTAGGAAATATCAAGGCTTGAATCCTTTACATCAGCTAATCCCATGTCACGATTGTGACATTCCAAACAGGACTTCGCATTACTTGCTGTTTTTACCGAACCCTCAGTATGACACACCTTACAGGTATAATTTTCTGGATGTAATCCTGAGAATCCTTCGCTGTCAGCGACCGCACTTACATGTAATGTATGATCGAAAATAAGAGTTGACTGGAGCATATTTCGATGACATCGAAAACAAGGTGTGGATTTATCACCCGGCAAAAACAAATGATGACAGTTATTACAGGATTCTTCCCCGCCTAATCGGTTTTGATGCTCATAATGCGGGAAATCGGCAAATACGCCATCACGATTGCCATCAATGCGAAGTGATTTTCTGAGTGCATCTAACCCAATCGAGGGCTGTACAATTGTCGCATCGTTTTTTGATTCGTGATATGGAGGATACTGAATTATCCAGGCAAACGGTATGGAAATAACCGCAATGAGCGTTACCCTCTGAGCTGTTTCGCTGAGAACACTTTTCAATACGTGCGTTAGATTATCAAATGAACCTGAAAAAATACCTTTAGCTACATGACGTGTTTTCCAGTTTTCATCAAAAACGGAGACATTTTCAACAAAAAACAGGAATACTAATATCGTTGCAGAGATAATACCTAAACAAAGTGTCCATTCTGAAAAAGAGGGGAAATACACAAATCCGGCATCTCTGAAATAACCAATTATACCTACATCCAGACGGTTCAGGACAAGTCCTGCTGATGCTGATAAAGCAGCTATGCCCAAACCGGTTGGCGAACGACGGGATTTTGGCAATGCTACAAGCAAGATGGGTATAACAGTTCCAATCAATAATTCAAATATATATAGCCAGCTTTCCCAAGTCCCAGCCGTTAGATATTTCCAACTTCCATTAATAAACAAATCTGATATTTTCAGCGCCAGGTACACACCCAGGATTGAAACAGCGATGATCGCCAGCGTTTCAAGCATGGGCATGTCTTTTCCCGAACCGGTAGCCTTGACAGGAGTACCATCCAGTGAACAAGTAATCGCTCCTTCCTTGGGCATAGGTCCGAAGACAGGTTCAGGATCGTAAAAATGTGCGTATAATATTCTTAGAAGCAGCATAAACATCATACCTGCACCCATTGCGGATATAATGAAAAACAGCGGTAATAATGATGAATACCATAAGGGAAAAAGCCGCTGGGGTGTCACCAGGAATAATGATCCCAATGATGAATGGTGCAAACTCGATAGACTTATACCGAGCACTGCCGCACCAAATCCCATGCCGTGAAGAATACGCGCTGCTTTCTCGCTCTTGAAGCGGTCGAAGAGCGACGGTGTGAATTCGAAAGCAGTGACTGCCCAGTACAGGGATACACACCAGAAGACTTCATACAGGAAGGAATGGGGACTCCAGGATACAAAAGGAATCCAGAATCGCCAGGGGAGACCGATATCAAAAAGAAGTGAAAACAGTGATGAGCCATAACCGAGAAACGCTATTACAACTGATGGCACAACCAGGGGTTTGAAGAGTTTTATTCTGAAAACATAATAGAGCATCCCGATTGTAAAACCACTGGTTGCCAGCGCAGCGCCAGCTACCATATTTAATATTTTCCATAATCCCCAGGGAATACTATCCACCATGTTAGTTGTGACGCCAAGCCCGAACCACATACGAAATATACCGGACATCAAACCGAGAAAGGCGAGAAACCATAATATGTCTTTAATTGGGTATATTTTAGTTCTCATTTTTTGCCGCCCATATTCTTATCACCAACAGAGATATCTTCATTTTCATTGTTCCCGGATTGTTCCATGCGACGCTTGATTATCCAATTCAAACCCAACATACTTCCCATAGCGGTCATGCCGATTAATGGCGTTTTATGAATCAGTGGCTCGGTGATATCTGTTATAGGAGCAGTATCGCGTTCAGGAAAGCCCAATTCACAAAGATCAACATCTGAAATGTAAATTACCGAGGTGCCGCCATATTCTTCTTCGCCAAAAACACGATTTATGTAAAGATTGGGTTTGTTTTTTATCCTCTGATGTGCTTCATGCAACAATGCATTTCGTTCACCGAATGTCAAAGCCCCTGTTGGACATTGTTCAACACAGGCAGGTATTTGTCCATTTTGAAGTCGCTCAAAACAAAAATCACATTTTTTGATATGAGGTGTCAGATCATCCCACTCGTAACGTGGTATATGGAACGGACAGGCAAGCATACAATAGCGACAGCCAATACATTTGTCAGGATCATATATAACCGGTCCCTCGGGTGTTTTAGTTATGCCACCACACAGGCAGGCTGCTACGCAGCTTGGTTCAACGCAGTGCATACACGCCTTTTTAGCAAAGCTCTTTTCACCCACTTTCAGGACTGTCGATAATCGATTACCGGTCAGACCGTCTTTTGTGGAGCTTCTATCGATTTCTGCGGCGACAGGATCAAGGTTGTTCGCTTCAACACACGCTGCCGCACATTGTTCACATCCTGTACAAAGCGTAACATCAACAAGAATTGAAAACATTAGACGCGCGCCTCCTTGCCAAATAAAGCATCAGCAACTTTATCGCCCGCTCCGGGTCTGAGTTGCCAGTGTAATCCTGAGATACGATCAAAGAAAAACAGTACAATATGAGCGAGTTTTGTGAACGGAATCATAATGAAAAGCACTTCAGCGCTCAAAATATGAGTTAACATCATCATGTCCCATGAAAAGGGATTCATCTTCGGATGAGAAGCCAGGAACCCGGATGCAAACGGCAAAAATACCATGATGAGTATCAGGTAATCCATCGTACCGCTCATAGCCCGTTGGCGACCTACAAACAGCCTGCAACAAAACAGGATAATCAGGCAGACAATTGTGAAAAGAGTCAACACATCTGCAAATCCACTGCTGATAGATGGCAGATTCAATCCCAGGAAGCCTTCCCACAAAACAATATGATCTGCAAGAAAAACCGGCACGAGGATTACTCCTATATGTGACAAGAAAGATGCTGAGGAAAAGAATGCTGTACCGGGAATGAAGTGTTTAACCGGGACAACCCAGCTTAACGTATCAAGGATAATCTTTTTCCAGGGAGCATTCCTGAGTCTCTTTCCTTTCCTGACTATCAGGTAATATATTTGTAAAACTACATGTCGAAAGAGACCCAGAATCATGAATAAAAACGCAAACGTGAATAAGGGACCCTTCGCAAAGTCTAACCACTGTTCCATGCTTATTTCTCTTTTGTTGGTAACTGTTTAGTTTGTGTCATTCTGAACGTAGTGAAGAATCTCGCTTTCCATCTGAGTTGATTGTAAATTCAACGCTTGAGATTCTTCACTACGTTCAGAATGACTAATTATCAAGAACTTATAAAGTGAACTTAACCGTTATATTTGTTGTTTGCTAATCTCTAAATAAATGTAAAAGCTACATTTCAAACATTGCAGCTTCTTCCTTGCGTTCTTCAGCGCTTTTTGCTCCAGGTATCTCGATTGCCTTGAGGATGAGGTCATGCAATCCCATTACTTTACATGGTAATTCGTAGAATTCAACTAATTCTTTAAGTTGCTTTTTACAGTTTGCACATGGCGAGATAACGATTTGAGCGCCGGTCTCACGAATCTGATCAGCTTTCATTTTCCCGCCTATATTCATTCTGAAATCGTAGATCTCATCTACAGAAACCAATCCGCCGCCACCGCCGCAACAGTAGTTGTTTTTTCCGTGTGGTTCCATCTCAACGAAATCTTTGATGAAGGATCTGATAATTTTACGGGGCTGTTCTACTATCCATCCTGACCGTGATATGTTGCACGGATCATGATAGGTGACTCGTTCAGTAATAATATTTGGATTAAGTTTGATTTTGCCTTTTTCAATGCAATCGAGAGTGTATTCCATGAAATTTAGAACCGGATAGGTTTCCTTCCCTGCAAATACCGGAACGAAATCGTGTGCAGATCGTGAAGCGTGACCGCACTCTCCAATTAGTATTTTCTTTCCGCCTAAGCGAGTAACTTCATGGACAAGCTGTTTGATGATATTTTCAAGATGCCAATCGCTGTAAAAAAGACCGTAATTAATGCCATCGAAATCATTGCCTCCAATCGTCCATTTGTCCCAGTCGCCGGCAGCATAGAGAACTACAGCGTTGCCCATCAATGTCTCAGGCTCCATTAGATAATCGCTTACGGCACAGAAAAAGACATATTCACGGTCATATTCGTCAACAGGAACGTCCATTCTTATCCCAAATGATTCCTCGATTTCATCTGAGAGGAATTCCAGGGTATTCATCAAGGCGATTTTGGGAATCTTGGAAGTATTCCGTGTTTCGCCTTCGAGTTGCTCCCGGGTTGCGACCTGTAGAGCCTTGGGAACAATACCGATTAAACTCAAGACGTATCTTCCCAAACGAGTCATTAATCCGTGATCCACACCCATTGGACATTCCTGGGTACAGCGTCTGCATGCCGTACACCGATAGAAAAGATTCAGCATTTCGTCTATAATTTCTTCAGTTAAATCTATTCCATTTGAAAAACGGGAATTAAGCCACCCACTGAATGTGAAGTAACGTTTGTAAACATCTAATAATAGATTGGTGCGATAGCAGGGAATATCTTTAGGATCGCCGGTTGCCAGATAAACTGGACAAGTAACTGCACATCGATTGCATTTAGCGTTGGATGTACAATAGGAATCGAGAAGTGGTTTATAGTCGGTGAAATGTAGTACTGCAGCAAAAGCTTCCAGAAAACGCTCTACCCTGTTTTCAGTAACTGGATTCTCTATATAATAAGGATATGTCTTATTGCCGTTATCTTCATCAACTATCGGCTTCAATACTTCAACAACTTCATCCATGTTCATTACTCCAAATATGTTAGCAGGATTTTATCCTGTTCTATTCGACTGAACTGCGATTTGAAACCCAATTAAATCTGGGTTTTACATGATTACAAGCAAAGGATATGCCATATTGTAGATATACACTTTTACTTTCAACAGTCTGCTTTAATGATTATTTCATTGTATCAGTATTTCGATAGCGATAGATCGGAATTATATAAGTTTTTCAGGATTATTTTCATTTATAAGATTTGATCTCGATTGCTAAGTGGGAAGGTTTAATCTATAGCATTATGTCGCAATTGTTGCAACATAATGTTGCAACAAGACATTTGATAAGACATCCGAAAACCGATTATTAGAGTTTCTATGCCTCTGAATCATGCAGTTATCGTTAATCCGTACTAAATTTTGTAGATATCCAGAGACAGTAATTCATATCTCAATACCTGATATCAGTAGCTATCCAGCGCATCAACACGGAAAGATGTGTTTTTTTTTACGCTTTCACGACCTGCAATTATTTTGTCAGTCAGCTATCGGCACGTTAGTTGCATTATGGCGTGAGAAGAAAGATAAACTAATCATTGGGTGAAGTGTGTTGATTGCAATACCACTGCTAAAAAAACGAGTAGCACCACGATGTACATTTGCAGACAGTCTCCTCATTGTGTCTTTAAGGTATGGTCGAGTCGCTGATCAAAGCACAATACCACTCGAAGGGTGTACCAGCATTGACTTAGTGCAAATATTAATTGAAAAAGGCATAAAGACTTTGATCTGCGGTGGAATAAGTCAATCAACGAGGGAATCTCTCAGTTTGTGCAATGTTGTTATTATCGAAAATGTTACGGGAACCTATTATGAGATATTAGAGGCGCTGCTATCAAAAAAGATTAAATCAGGATTTGGATTCGATACTGTAGAAGAACCAGCGTTAAATGCATCTCAGGTTAAGCGCGAATCGAATGTATCCCTGGAAGAAACTAATGTAAAAGAAGAGTTGGAAAAGATCGATTGCTTGAATTGCAAAGATCGAGTATGTCTAAGAGGCATGAACTGCCTTGCAGAATCGAATCTTAGTTCAATAACAGCTACAGGCGTTATTCGGGAGATGCTTGAGTCAGCATTTGATGTAGCTTTCGAAGACGAAAGAAAGTTATGCCGTTTAGCCGAACTGGTCTATTATTGTATGGGGATGAATTATAAGCGGATCGGAGTTGCATTCTGCAAAGACCTGCTTCAACCATCAAAAATTCTTGTAGAGGTACTAAGGAGGTTTTTTACAGTGTTTCCTGTATGTTGCAAGATCGGTGGACTTGCTATTGAAGAGGATCACATTGGCAGTTCATTTGAGGTTAACGAAAACACTACAAATCATATCGCTTGTAATCCATTAATGCAGGCAGAAATCCTCAACCGAATTGAAACAGATATTAATGTCATAGTGGGTTTATGCGTAGGTACGGATTGTATTTTCACTTCTGCCAGCCATGCGCCTGTAACTACGATTTTCGTAAAAGATAAGTCACTTGCTAATAATCCGATAGGAGCAGTGTACTCGGACTACTACCTGAATGAAATATAATGCTTTTTAACTCAAAAAAACTAAACGTTTTTTGAAACAT
The DNA here is from genome assembly GCA_030765455.1 of Candidatus Electryonea clarkiae. GTDB lineage: Bacteria > Electryoneota > Electryoneia > Electryoneales > Electryoneaceae > Electryonea > Electryonea clarkiae. The sequence continues at coordinate 22,024 of JAVCCM010000080.1, forward strand.
CAAGGAGAGAATCATGGCAATTCCTACTTTAAAAGCAGTTGGATTCTGCGCACATTATTCAAAGCAGGGTGATTGGGCATTTGACTATGCTCTTAAGTTATGCCGTAAACATGAAGTTCAACTGGATGTCTTTCATTTTTTGGAAGATCCTTTTGATCCGATGGATAATTCAGCACAAAACCTTTCAAAAGAGGATCAATATAAGTTGGTTGTCGAAAGGGAACGAGAGTTACGGTTGTATTATGATAATCTTGCGGGTGACTACCTGGAAGTAGGATTCAGGCTTTGCGAGGATAATGAATGGAAAGAGTTGCATCGCTGTTTGTTGATACAGGAGTTCCAGATTCTTGTCCTGGGTTATATTAGTCCTGATACATATTTTGCAGGTAAGCCGATCGAAGAATTCGCAAATAGCTTTGTAAGTCCGGTCATTTTAGTGGGACCTGATAGAGCCGATCAGATCCACTTAAATAGTCAAGCGCATCTAATTTCGGATCAACTTTATTTACCGGCAGATGAATGGCAAAAAATTGATCTCGTCTCAGCTTGACAACGTTGCAGTATTGCAACGTTGTGGGATTGCAACGTTGTAGAATTGCAACGTTGTAGAATTAGACATTATCTGACAAAATGCAATCATCACATACTATTGCTTGTCAAGCAATACATATTACAGGCATTAGACATTACTTTTCTAATTTCAATCAATAATTATATCACAGGTATAATTGTTGCATAAGTCTTAGAGAAGTTAATATAGTGACATGGGATGAACATGAACGATCTAAGTGAATTAATTTTCGATAGTATCAGTGACGGTGTTTTTACTGTAAACGATAAATGTATTGTTACCTCATTCAACAAAGCAGCTGAAGGCATCACTGGGTTCAAAGCCGATGAGGCAATAGGAAAGCACTGTTTCGAAGTCTTCCGAACTGAAGTATGTCATAAAAGATGTGCGTTAAAAGATACGCTCAAAAACCATGATCCTGTTCAGAACGCCAGGGTAACCATCATCTCCCGTGAAGGATGTGAAATTCCTATCAGCGTGACAACGACTCTGTTGCGTAATAAGAGCAATAAAATAATTGGAGCTGTTGAGTTTTTCCGGGATATTTCAGAAATAGAAAACCTTCAGAAACGTCTTGATGAACGACATGTTCTGGAAGATATTGTTAGTGTTAACGCCGATATGCAGAATCTAATTCAACTGTTACCGGATGTAGCAGAATCGGAATGTAATGTATTAATTGAAGGTCCAAGTGGTTCTGGTAAAGAGTTAGTGGCGCAAGTTATTCACAACCTCAGTCCCAGAAAATATGGACCTTACATAAAAATTAACTGCGCTGCCCTTCCGGCCAGTCTGCTCGAATCAGAACTCTTTGGCTATGAGAAGGGTGCGTTTACAGATGCCAAACGTGATAAACCGGGTCAATTTTGTCTTGCCAATGGTGGCACGTTGTTGCTCGACGAAATAAGTGAAATGGATATTTCTCTCCAGGTGAAGTTACTAAGAGTACTGAACAATGGTGAATATCAACCACTTGGATCAACTAAGACCATGCGAACTGATGCACGTATAATTGCCGCAACTAACGCAGATGTTCAAAAGTGTATTGAAACCGGTCACTTCAGAGAGGATCTTTACTATCGAATAAATGTCGTGAGTCTTGAGATTCCACCACTTCACGACCGACCGGATGACATCCCGCTTTTAGTTAGCCATTTTATTAAGAAATACCGAATAAAGACAAGGAAATCTATATTTCGAGCTGCTCCTGAGACTCTAAAAGTATTGAGAAAATCTCAGTTTCGGGGAAATGTCCGAGAATTAGAAAATATTATAGAACATGCTTTCGTGATGTGTCATGGCACTGAGATTAAGCCGGAGCACCTTCCATTGAACATTGTTAACAATGTCACTGTTACAAATGGTGTAACACCGGTAAGGTCTCATGAGAAGCAGGTTATTGCCGAAACGTTACATCGTAACCATAATAATCGCAACCTGACAGCAAAAGAACTCGGTGTTCACCGATCTACTCTTTGGAGAAAAATAAGAATGTACAGTTTATAATGAAATCGAATCTGGCTAAAATGAGTTGATATTGAATTTCTTTCTTTACAATGGTTTTGTCTCTCCTTAGCTCTTTAAAATCCAGCCTCCAAGGTCAAACATTATGTTATTGATACAATGTTTGTTCAACCAAGGAGGCTGTAATGGAAATATACGACATTGATGAACTGCAAACAGAGC
>JAVCCM010000102.1 GCA_030765455.1 Candidatus Electryonea clarkiae
CTTCAATATAGCACGCCAAAAGTGATAATTGGAGCTATTGCCGCAGGAATGCAAATTGTCCAAAAAATATGGACTATTCGCATTGAAAAACTGGACGAGAAAGGTACTCGTGAAATATCCGGGCTAGATATTCGTCTGTTGACAATTCCTCTAAAGCAGAGTAAATTAGCTTGTCCCTGAAAGGGTAATTCATAATATCCACCTGGAAATAATTCTTAGAGGGACAATGTTGACGATAATCAGCAACGTAGTACAAATAAACTTGGGAGTTTTTATATGGATAAAATTTCTCGTTTCTTAAAAGCCGTCAACAGTAAAACTTTAAGTAAACAAGCTTTGATAGAAGCGCTTGAGCAATTATCAAAGAATTTACCATTAAATTCCAAAGATTGTGACAGTGAGTTGCTCTCTGAAATTGTAAACAAATTACGTCCACTTTTCCTTGAAAGTTCTTGTTTGAACCATGCTTTTAGCAAGCCTTTTGGGTACGCAGGAGATTACTACTGTATGTATCTGATCCATATCAATAGGCCGTCAGGAAATGGTTTAGGAGGGCTTTTCGATAGAGTATTTTTAGAATCTAAAACTTGCCAATCTGTAAGGGAACGTTCGAATATATTTTCAAACTCACTACGCGATTTGGAAATCGCTAACGATAGACAACTGAACGTATTAATAGCGGGATGCGGCCCTTGTTTTGAGTTAGCAAATTATTTTAAAAAGAGCAACAATCTAAAATTACCCTCCTTCACATGCGTTGACCATGATTTGAGTGCAATTGAATTTTCAAAGGATCAACTAATCAGTATAAGTTCTGATAATAAATTAAGATACTTTTGCTCAAACATTTTTAAGTTTTCTAATAATGGCGAGAAATATGATTTCATCTATTCTGCAGGTCTATTTGATTACTTACGTGATTCCTTATTCAAGAAATTGCTTTCGAGATTACTCAATCAGTTGAATAAGGGCGGCATGATGGTTATTGGAAACCTTTCTAACAAGATACCCATGATTGATTCTTTTACTATGGAATATATACTTGATTGGAAGATACAACGTAGAGGTCGAGAGGTATTAAAGAAACTTGTAACTAATGCTGATGACTATGATATTGATACAGTTGAGGACTGTCTTGAAGTTGGTAATTATCTAATCATTAGGAAAATGAATAACTAACCACTTCATTATCTCTTGAACGCTTTTTTCTAGATTGAAGCCGCTTTGGATCGGAATTCAGGACGAATTCACAAGACAGTATGCTTATTATCAAGATGAATCTCTAAATTCAATACCATCCATAATGGAATCTATATACTAATCCTCTGAATTCGAGTTGTGTCATTCCTGTGAAGACAAGAATCCATAGATTTTAACATGTTCATCGCATGTGGATTTACGGGTCAAGTCCGATAATGACATTTTAGAACAGTTTAAATAGCAGTATTTCCACGAGGACTAATTTTCTCCTATCAGATTGTATCAATTAAAGGTGTCCACACACAATGCAGTACACAAAAAATTGCCCGGAATATCAGATTCCGGGCAATTTAAATAGAGTAAATGTTCCACTAAGAAGATGTTAGAAATTATCGCTATGCCACTTTAACATCTTCTTTACACGTTCGAAAGTATGTGTTGTATGATCCGCTGCTATATCCGTTCCTTCGGAATCCATCACACCATCATAATATGATTCCGTATCGACAGTCATCCCTGCAGCAGCAAGCGCTCCAGCGAAAACCTGGTGTGCGCCAAATAATCCAAGGTCGTCGTCAAGACCGGCATCAAGATAAACTTTCACACCTGCAAGGTTTGCAGCCTGACCACCCGCGAAACGGGAAACAGGATCATATGCCAACCAGCGTGTCCAGGTTGTCATGAAGGCTTCGCCATCTAATCCAATAGGTAAATCAACCCACATTGGAGATTTGATTGGAACACCATTGTCATCAACTCCAACGATAATGGAGTCGATTGTTGTTTCAACATACTGAGGAATAGGAGATCCCGATGACAGATCGAATTCCGTCGGGCTGAAAGCAGCCGCCATTGCAAATATCATTGATGTTAACCTGCGATCAGGCGAGGGATACATTTTCGCCTTATATTCAGCAGCGCCCTCGGTAGCAGGATCGAATCCTGTTTCAAGCAACACAGCGGGCAGAACTTCTTCAATCCCTTTGTATGTCATATCATCATGAGGTGGAGCTGTACGTGTTCCCCAGAATGAAATCGGAGCAGCAAGTGCTGATACAGCGCCAAAAACACCCGCATTGTTCAGAGCAATACTGACCGCCCCAAAACCGCCCATTGAATGACCGCCGATGGCTTTACCCACCGGGGTAGTTTCCACGTTGTAAGCAGCTTCGACTTCAGCGATTATACCAAGAATATGAGTTTCTGATGCATTGACAGGTACTGAAGCAAGATTATCCGTGTAAAAAGATCCGCCTAAAAGGTTTTTGCCATTGGGCATCACGATTACCATGGGATCGATTTCGCCTTCTTCGATAAGCCAGTCAGCGGCATCTGTAGCGCTGAATAATGCTGTCCAGTAATTTTCGTCCCCACCGAAACCATGAAGCAGGTAAAGAACCGGATAAGGATCTCCTGAAGCGCTGTATCCGGGTGGTGTATAAACATAATAATTAGATGCAGCTCCACCGTTAAGGGCAGTGGCAAATGCATCAGCAACCGGTACAATCGTACCTTTATCTATGGACGGTGCGGTCGGAGCCTCGTTCTCGGAGGCGCATCCAACGAGCAGAGCCGCTACCATTGCTATCAGAGCAATTAGTGTTAAAAGCTTGCGCATTTTTCTTTCCTCCTTTTTAGAATATGTAACCGAATGTTAGACCGAAAGTATCTACCTGCATCTTCCAGACTCCCGGTAGGTTTTCCACTGTTCCGTCGTCTGTAAAGTTGTCGGGTTCAACAGTCCGTTCGCCTGAGAACAAATGCTCCCAATATGCCTGGAGGAACATCTTCTCGTTAATATTATATTTGCCGCCAATGCTGATATTGTACTTATCGGCTACATCTGTGATTGTAGGACGAAGACCTGCATCGGGAATCGGAGTGGGATCGGAATAAAATCCAAGGTACAATTCGTGTCCCTTGTCCGGGCATAAGAGGTAACTCATTCCAGCATTAATCCGGAAAGTATCTTCGTAATTTAACAGCAGTTCGGAATCTTCCGAGGGTGCGCCTGTAGGACCGGTACCGTCCATGAGAATATCAATAACTTCGATAGCGCCCCAGTTTGTCCAGTGACCGTCAAAAGCGACAGTCAGGCGGTCGTTTACATCATACGCCAACCCGAAGCCAGCTTCCATCGGTAAAGTAAAATCAGCTTCCGCTTTCGGTTCTGCAGTCAGGTTCCCACCGCTGAACATCAGAGCCTGGGTTGGATCCATCGCCACAATTCCAGGGTTGTTCGGTAATATAAGATTCTGCTTCACCGAACCCTCTAATGGAATTACAGTTTCGCCCTTGTAGGTAACACCGAAATGTATGGTTTCTGTGACATCATATATCGCACCGAGATTGAACCCAAATCCCCAGCCATCACCTTCAAGGCTGTTAGCGGAATAGAAATGCTCTACGGGGAAAATCGTTCCGCTGGGTAACAATGTCGGGCTTCCTAAAATCACGCTTCCATGAATAATACCCAGACCAAGACCGAGTTTCAGGTTATCCATCGCCTGGTATCCAATACTGGGATGAATGTCGATCACCTTCAGGTCACTGAACCAGGCGTCATCCGGGAACGCGACGTTGTTGTTGTAGCCATGCGGAGGACCGGTATGCAGGTTTTCCCAGACAGCGCCAAGCGCTGACGGAGCAAAAACGCTTAATCCGGCAGTCATTTTTTCGTTAATCATATACGTCATGCCAAAACTTCCCGCCGGAAATGCCTTTGCGCGGGTAGTCTCCTCGACTCCGTTACGATAGCCTGAGTAACCGGGATAAGCCTCTGGCATATTTGGCGTCACCCAGACCATCGGGAACAGACTTTTTACCTCAATACTGAGTGCCGTACCCTGACCGGCAAGACCGGCTGGGTTCCAGAACATTGCGCTATAATCATCAGCAATTGCTCGATAAGCGCCAGACATAGACAATGCCTTTGCGCCCACACCCGCAAGATTATAGCCGCCTGCCGCTGATATTCCCGGGAGCATTACCAGGAAAAGCAGCAAGGTAACTACTGCAAACAACTTTCTTTTTAAATACAAAGTGAACCTCCCTGTTTGTTAATAATATGAAAATAACTTTTTCGTTCGGTCGTAACGTGTTCAGTGGCAAACCGTGAATATATGCTTTGTCAACCTTGTGCGCTATATCACATTGCTTTGAGTTGAAAATAATTTTGCTGATATTCTCTCGGAGATTTGAAGTCGGACTTTTCGTTTCATAATGATAATGAAGTGAAAGTGGCAGCTTTCAGTAGGTTGTTATTCGCTGCGATTATCTATACCGGTTCCAGGTCAATAAGTCCCGTGACCACGTCAGCTTTTGTGACTTTTACTCTTAACCGTTTTCCCGGCTGCCAGGATTCACCGCTGACAACGTCGATGAACATCATAGCCTGGTAGTCGAAGGAGACAGTACCCAGGTCTTCCCCCCGAATCATTCCATTAGCCCCGGTATCTATAATTTCAACAAAGATGCCCTTTGGGATTATATTAACAATCAATCCATCGAATTCATGACCGATATGTGCGGCGAAATACTCTGACTGTCGAATTTTCATAGAAGTCCGTTCCATCTCTGAAGCAGCCTTTTCACGTTCGTTTGCTAAACTGCAGGTTTGTTCCAGATCAGCCTGAACGTCTTTGCCATGCAGCTCCCTGCCTTCGATGGAATCTAAAATGAGACGGTGTACCATAAGATCGGGATACCGTCTGATCGGGCTGGTGAAATGAGTATAATTGGCAAATTCGAGCCCATAATGCCCAATATTTTCAGTGTTGTACTCAGCTTTTGACATAGCTCTTAAAGTGTGAATCCGGAGTATATCGCGCAACGGATGATCAGCCATGTCAGAAAGCCACTCATTCAACCGCTTTGAAGTCAGATTTTCGTTTTGTGATCCGAAGCGCCATTCGATATCAAGCGATTGAACGAACGCCGCGAAATCTTTTAATCTATCTTTATCAGGACGGGCGTGAACCCTGTACACAAATGCTTTTATTCCCTCGCCACGTTTCCGGACTGCATACTCAGTCACAGCTTTGTTAGCTGCGAGCATGCACTCTTCAACGAGCTGATTGGATTCAAATATCACATGTTTTCGTAATGCTACGGGCTTTTTATTTTCGTCAAGTTCCACTTCGTATTCAGGAACTTCAAGATTTAGTCCGCCATTCTCAAAACGTGTTTTTCGCATTTTTTGTGTCAGCTTATTCAGATGCAAGAGAAGAATATCCAGATCGTCTTTATTCCAGGCGGGAATATCTCCTTTGTATTTTAATTTGTCGCGGTCAAGCTGATTTTGAACCTCTTCATAGGTAAATCTCTTACTGCTCTTGATTACGCATCTTGCAATACGTGATTTGACAACTTCTCCGGATGGTTTCAAAATCATAAAAACGCTGAAAGTCAACCGATCTACTCCCTCTTTCAGGCTGCATAGCTCGGAACTGAGACGCTCTGGAATCATGGGAAGCGTGCCATGAGAGGTGTAAACCGAAGTGCCTCTTTGCCGGGCTTCAATATCTATTTTGCCACCGGGTTTTACATACCAGCTTACATCCGCAATGTGTACGCCTAACTCGTAGTTTCCATCCGGCAGTTTTTTCAGGCTGATTGCATCATCAAAGTCTCTTGCTGATTCAGGATCAATAGTAATAACAGTATTCTGACGCAAATCTTCACGTTCGGCGATTTCAGCGGAGGGTATATCATCTGGTAATTCGGCGGTTTCTTTGACAACTCCCTGTGGAAATTTTTCGTGGAACCCGTACCTTGCAATCAATGACCTGTAACATGCGTCTGGATCTTCCACTGATCCGAATACCTGTACTATGCGACCTCGAAAATCACCTCTTATAGCTCCTGCATCAGATAATTGAACCTGCACCCTGTCGCCATCTATTGCGTTTTTTATCTTAGATTCACTAATAAGTACTTTGCCGGGAAAACGAGGATCATCGGGATAAACAATCCCGCCATGATTAAAGTTCGCAAAGAATCGACCGGTAACTGGTGTTTCATTTCGTTCGAGGATTTTCCTGACCCTGCCTCTTTTCCGCCCAAATTGCCCATGCTCGATTATTTCAACTTCTGCGATATCGCCATGACGTGCACCAAGAAGACTGCGCGGACCAAGGAAAACATCTTCGGACCAATCTTTAACATCTAAGAAACCATAGCCGTCCGCCGCTAATGATATTTTCCCCTGGACGATCCAATTATTATTTTCGACATATTCGAGCCGCTTGCCCTTGACATACCTCAATATTCCTTTTGAGATCAGTGACTCAATCGCTCGCCGCATCTCGGTATCACGGAGCTTAGCCCATCGTGTCTGTTCAATTATATCCTGAACCCGGAGTCGTACCTGTTTCTCTTCCTGGTACAAACCGATAACAGCCGTTTCAGCAGCACGAGTTAGATTGGATGGAATACGTTTAGATTGTTTTCCACTTTTCTGGTGAGGATGTGTTGATTTTCTTCTTTTTTTCATTTTTCAAGATTCTTTCATTTATAAGTAATACTTGATTAAGTCTGCATATTGAATAGAACTAAAATTCATATCTTTTCTTAGCGACTTGGCGGCTTTGCACGAAAATAAGTATTTGCATCGTCTATTGAAATGAATATTCTGCATTGACACAAAGATGTCAAGCTAAAAGGTAAATAAAGAGGGAAACAGCAGGCCAATAGCTTTTTGAAAAACCACTGTCTTAATAATATCTTTACACTTCTCAATATCAGTTTTTTTTACTATATTTTAATGCGCAACACAGGAGAACCACAAATGAAATACTATTCCTTTCAGATTGTAGTAGAAAAAGAGGCTGAGGATGATGGATATCTTGCTTATAGCCCCTCCTTGCCTGGCTGTTTCAGTAATGGAAAAACAATTGAAGCAGCACGACACAACATGCGTGAAGCTATCAGACAGCATGTTGAATCACTGATCGATCATGGCGAATTGATCCCACAACCTGAAGAACGAATTCATGTAGAAGAACTGGCGGTTGGAGTGCCTGAATGAGCCGCATGCCTCAGGTGAAAGCAAAAGATCTAATTAGATTTTTGAAGAAAAAGGGATTTATAGAAGATCGTCAATCAGGTAGCCATTTAACGCTTTGGAACGAAGAAAAAAGGATTTCAGTGACTGTGCCAATTCACACTGGGAGTGATATCGGGAGAGGATTGGCAGTGAGAATATTAAAAGATGCCGGTTTTACTGTTGATGACTATAAGATCAACACATAATTACATATTCTAACTTATTCCATCAATAAACAAAAGCATGCCATCCTCTAAATCCTTCGATTCTGACCCATTCCCGGAATCCGCTGATTCTGGACTGTACTTCACAATATTTAATTCCTAAGTTTTTCAGCCAATATCCCCGGCAATGCATCAATTTTCGGGCGTTCGGGTTGGTCGAGGGTGTCTCGGTCACGGATGGTTACTGTATTATCCTCGAGTGTTTGATGATCTACTGTAAAGCAGAACGGTGTTCCGGCTTCATCCTGCCTTCGGTAACGGCGTCCGATATTGCCCTGTTGATCGTAGAAAACATTGAAGTCGAGTTTAAGGTCGTCATAGATTTTCCTGGCGATTTCAGGGAGACCGTCTTTTTTAGTCAGCGGGAATATTGCGGCGGTGGTCGGCGCAACTTTTGGGTCCAGTTTTAATACGACTCGTGTCTGTCCATCAACTTCATCTTCGCAATAAGCATCAAGTAAAGTTGCAAGCATACCCCGGTTCAGTCCTGCAGATGTTTCCACAATATAGGGAAGGTATCTTTCCCGTGTCTGGTCATCAAAATATTGCAGGTCTTTTTCCCTGCCGCTAAATTCGGCATGACGTTTAAGATCATAATCGGTACGGTTATGAACCCCTTCAATTTCGGAAAAACCGAAGTGGAATTTGTATTCGATATCCCATGCTGCTTTTGCATAATGCGCTAATTCGGTTGGACCATGTTCACGGAGTCTAAGGTTATCTCCTTGAATTCCAATCACATCCCTCCAGAATCCGAGCCGTTCCTCTTTCCAATATTCCATTGCCTCATCTTCATCGCCGGGTTTGACAAAATACTGCATTTCCATCTGCTCAAATTCACGGGTACGGAAGATAAAATTCCCCGGTGTGATTTCGTTACGGAATGCTTTCCCGATCTGGGCAATACCAAAAGGAGGTCTTAGACGGCTGACAGTCTGAACCTGTGGATAATCGACATAAATCCCCTGGGCAGTTTCCGGGCGAAGGAAAACTTTGTCTGCGGCTTCCTCAAGCGGTCCAACATGTGTTTTGAACATCAGGTTAAAGTTCCTGGGCTCGGTAAGTGTATCACGGTTACCGCATTTCGGACATGGCAGTTGTGCATATCCCGGATTATCCGGATCAAGGTTCTCACCATCTGGTGTCAGGGGTAATTCATTCAATCCCTTAGCTTTTTTTACATGTTCCACCAAGTCCTCAGCCTTAAAGCGCGATTTGCATTTTTTACAGTCAACCATGGAGTCAACGAAACCGTCAACATGTCCGCTCGCTTCCCAGGTTCTGGGATGGTATATAATTGATGAATCAATACCTACAATATTCTCATGTTTTCGCACCATCTCTTTCCACCAGAGATCAGCTATTTTTCTTTTCATTTCGATCCCTAACGGACCGTAATCATAACTCGAACCGATTCCACCGTAAATTTCAGAGGTCGGCATGACAAACCCGCGCCGTTTGGCGAGAGCTGTGATTACTTCCATCGGATTTCGTTCTTTATTTTTTGCTGCCATGATGCGCCTTCGGAATTAAGAATTAAGAATTAAGGATTAAGAATTCAAAACATTATAAAGATATTAGATTAAAACAACGAATATAGGAGTAATGATTGCATTTGACAAGAAAATAATTACACGCAGGTAACGGTTAGAAAAAGCGGTTGATTCGATTGATATGTGAAGTTGTGAAGCAGTGTTAGAAATCTATTTATTATTCATTGAAGATGGTTCTGTGTTCTGGCATTCTTTTGAAGGAACAAAAAAGTAATACCTCTTGCGATGGGAATGAATGCAATCTAACTTTCGGCACAACAAGGACTATGTATTGCCTATGACTTATATCGAAAAGCTTAACAAAGCAACAGCAGCCGGCAATGTCTGTGTCGGCTTAGATCCGGTGATTTCCCGTATGCCTGAGCATCTGCGTGAAAGAGCTGATGGACTAAACATTTTCTGCGAGTCTATCGTATCTTCCACTGCTCCATATACTGCTGCCTACAAACCCAATCTCGCTTTTTTTGAGGCGCTGGGGAGGGATGGTTATGATGCATTAGAACGGCTGATAGACAGTGTCCGCAAAAATGCACCTCAAGCCATAATAATTGGAGATGGCAAACGAAGTGATATCGGTTCCACAGCGCAACGTTATGCAGTTGCGATGTTCGACAGATGGGGATTCGATGCTGTTACAGTCAATCCATATCTCGGTTCTGATGGAATCAAGCCATTTACTGAAAGAACCGACCGCGGCGTATATCTGCTTGCCATGACTACCAATCCGAGCGCCGTTGAGTTGCAGGATCATGGAGGTGAAGGCGATCCGCTTTATCTGCGTGTAGCGCGTCTTGCAGAAACTCTTTGGAATGAAGATAACAATGTTGGATTGGTTGTAGGTGCGACTCGAGCAGACAGGATAGCCAGAGTGCGTGAATTGTCACCATCATTACCCTTTTTAATACCAGGAGTCGGGGCGCAGGGGGGAGACCTTGATACAGCAGTAAGTCTCGGACTATCCCCGGATAATCCACCCGGTGTGATCAACTCGTCGAGAGGTATTATTTACGCATCATCAGGTGAGGATTTCGCTGAACAGGCAGGCGAACAGGCTAAACTGCTCAGGGATAATATAGCGGACTGTAAGTGAATAAATGCGGTTATTTCTAATAAAAATCTGTTCGAGGGTTTATTATTTTAGAAACAAAAAATTATGATCAATGCACGAAAACATATTGTAGTAAGTCGGAATAAAACAAAGCCCTTTATTATTGCTAATGTGATCGGCGGAAAGTCCTAAAATGACGAAATATGATAATCCCAAAAAATTACATATAAATGAAAGACTTACCTGTCGCCTGGAACTGGACGATAAAGTCTTTACTTTTGATGAAAAGATTATCGGTTTGGATTCCGGTGGCATTCTTATTGGTGAGCCGGATGTTGGCGAAAAAAGTATCCAAATCGGTCAATCTGTCCTTGTTCGTTATTACAGACCTGATTCAGCATATCAATTCATTTCCAAAATACTTGACATCGTGGAAAAAGGCTCAAAATTCTTGTTCCGCCTTTCTTTTCCAGCTCAAATAACACGCTATCAACGAAGAATAGCTGCACGTGTTGATATGGAGGGAACTGTTGTTGTAAGAAAATCGGGAGAGGAATCGACTCCATTAAGAGGTTTTCTGCTTAATATATCTACTGGTGGTGTGTTATGCAGTCTGCCACAGGTTAGATTTCTGAGGGGTAAAGTAAGTCTTGTCGGGGTGCAAATAAAAATTGACCTTACATTATCAACCGGTGAACAACTGAGCAATATTGAAGCAAGCATACGAAGAACATCCCTTGATCCCGGCAGAAAAACGCATATTCAAATTCATCTCTCTTTTGACAAGGTTACCGGAAACCAGGGGGCAATTCTTATGAAATTGATCCGGAAACATCAAAAAGAATAAAAGATGCGATAACTTTTTTTTAGATATGTTGAGATTAATAATGTTTACTGGGGCAGATAATTTCTGCCCCGCAATTATTGGGCTTTTATCCCGAATAGTATAAAGCGAGTTGTGTTATCATGTTAGAAAAAGATGTACTTGAACTTCTTCAAAAGAGCGGAGCAATACTGGAAGGACATTTTTTACTTGCCAGTGGTTTACATTCCGGAAAGTATGTAGAAAAATTTCGTCTGCTTGAACAGCCGGAGGCAACGGGGAAGTTGCTCTCCGCACTTGCTGTTCGTATTAAGAAATATAAACCTGAGGTGATAGTCGGTCCTGTTACCGGTGGAGTGATTCTGTCTTTCGAGATGGCACGGCAACTTGGAACCCTGGCATATTTCACAGAAAAAACGCCGGACGGCGGTATGGAACTCAGAAGAGGCTTCGATGTGAGTGGCAAACGGGTTTTATTAATTGAAGATATCGTTACTACCGGTGGAAGTATCCTGAAAGCTGCTGATGCTGTACGGGAATGTGGTGGTGAAGTAGCCGCTTATGCAATCCTGGCGGATCGAAGTTCGGGACGTTTTAATCCGCCGGAACCGGTTGAATCAATGATCACACTCGAAATTGAAACTTTCCAGCCAGGATCTGATACATGCCCCTTATGTCGTGAAGGTCTCGAACTTGTAAAACCCGGCAGTGGACATGCAAAAAAGTAATGATTTTTTAGCTGTTTGTCCTCTCGGTTCAGGCAGTAAAGGTAATTCATGGTGGATTGAGTGTTCAGGAACGACAATCCTTGTCGATGCAGGGCTATCATTCCGTCAACTTAGTTTGCGGGCTGATCAGATAGGACGCAATATCGATCAGGTAGATCATGTATTTATCACGCACGAACACGGTGATCATGTTAAAGCCATTCCGCAGATTCTGAAGAAACTCAAACCGACACTCTGGGCTTCGGGTGGAACCCTCAAAAGTATGCGAAAAATGATTCCTGACGGTGCGTCGGTACGGAAAATGGATGGTAAAGTTGAAAATGTAGGCTCATTTAAAGTTCGCGCAATACCTATTAGTCATGACGCCGCGCAGCCTTTAGCCTTCCGTTTTGATTCGGATAATGGTTCCGTCGCCATTATCACTGATTTAGGTCAATGGGAATCGATGACAGCGGAAGCGGTACGGGAAGTGGATATTATCGCCTGCGAAGCTAATCACGATCCCTATATGCTCACAACCGGACCCTACCCGCCTTTTCTAAAACAACGTGTTGCCTCCGGCAGGGGACACTTAAGCAATGCGGATGGTGCGAAATTAGCGCGAGAAGCTGTGCGAAGCGGAGCTAAGTATGTCGTACTCAGTCATCTAAGCCAGACTAACAATATGCGTGAAATCGCTCATGATGCATTTGCACACTGTTTTGAAGAGGAAGGATTGAATCCACAAATAGAGATCGCATCTCAATCCGTATCAGGTCCATGGATTGAAATTTCATAATGTGTAAAAGTCCGGATTGTTGTTAAATTCTTGATAAATATTTTTTTATGATGTTAAACGTTGAAACTACATTTTTAACCACAGGAGAAAACGATGAGGAAACCGGCTGCTTTGATTTCGTTAGTAGTTGTAGTTATGTTGATTTTTGCGGGCTGTGCTGGCGATGATGCCACAAAAAAGGTGTCTGAAAAGGACCCGCAAGTAATAGAAACTGAAAAGAAAACAAAAGGATCAGCATCAATGAATGATGAACAGACAATAGCGATTGAACAGACAAAAGTTGACTCTGAATATGTCGTGATGGAAACAAACCAGGGAAAAATTGTAATCGGTTTCTTCCCTGATATCGCCCCGGGCCATGTTGCCCGTTTCAAGGAACTCGCCAGGGAAGGGTTCTATGAAGGAATTATATTCCACCGTGTTATCCCCGGTTTTGTAATCCAGGGCGGCGATCCTGGGACTAAAGATCCCGATACACCAAGGCATTTGCATGGTACCGGTGGCAGTGGCAAAAACCTGGATGCAGAATTTAATCCTCGTCCGCATATCAGGGGTACCCTGTCAGCCGCTCGCTCCCAGGATCCCAATTCCGCAGACAGCCAGTTCTTCATCTGTGTCGCCCGTGCTGCGGCATTGGATAACAAATATACGGTTTATGGTCATGTCCTGGAAGGAATGGATGCTGTCGATAAAATCGTAAACTCTGAAAGAGACCGCGGCGACAACCCATTAGAACCCCAGTCAATCATTTCGGCTAAGGTCGAAAAACGGGAAAAAACCGAATAAAAGATCATTTGGGTAATATCAGGCAACCTGAAGACATTAAAACAGTAACTCCCTTTCGCAGAAAGGGAGTTACTTGTTATAAATACATAAATTAATGTGCTTGGATAACTTTACAAATGGATCAATGTTAAACCTCTATCGAAAAACAATTTAACTGATTTCTTACCGCTTTCCTGACTATTCAACCCATTCAAACCTTGCCCTGAAATGCCTTAGTACGCCGGGTTCGTAGGAGAATCTCAAGCCTTTGATTGAATCGCGCCGTTCGTATAGACGTACAATAGCGTCTTTAACATACGCCAGGTGATTATCAGTGTAAACACGGCGTGGGATAGCAAGACGCATCAACTCTAGTGCCGGGGGACGGTTTTTGCCGGTTTCCGGGTCACGGTCATTCAAGACTGTTCCTATCTCAACACCGCGTACCCCGGCTTCAAGGTATAGTTCACAAGTCAATGCCTGGGCGGGGAACTGTTCTTGGTCGATATGGGGAAGAAATCTTTTCGCATCCACATAAATCGCGTGTCCACCCGGCGGGCGAATAGTTGGAACACCAGCCTCATGCAATGCGTCCCCAAAGGCTCTTACACGTCCAATTCTCGATGTTAAATAGTCTTCCTCTGTCCCCTCATATAATCCCGTTGCCAACGCTTCTACATCTCTTCCGGTCATCCCGCCATAGGTCAGGTATCCCTCAAAGAGTATGCTGTATGAGCTGCAATCTTCATATAATTTTTCATCCCTGAGCGCTATAAAGCCACCCATGTTGACAATTGCATCTTTTTTGGCAGACATGGTGGCACCATCGGCATAACTGAAAACCTCACGAATGATTTCACGGATATCACGGTTTTCCTGTCCTACTTCCCTGTGTTTGATAAACCATGCATTCTCGGCGAATCTGGCGGCATCGATAAATAGCTGCAATCCTTCTGATTTGCAGAATTCTGACACTTCACGAATGTTAGCGAGACTCACAGGCTGACCCCCGCCGGAGTTGTTCGTAACAGTAATCAAAACAAAGGGTATTTTGCTATTATCTGTTTCGCCGACAACTTTCTTCAACTTGTCAATATCCACATTACCCTTGAAAGGATAATCGAGAACGGGATCGAAACACTCATCGATAGTGCAATCGACCGCCTTGGCATGTCGTAGTTCAATATGCGCTTTGGTTGTATCAAAGTGACTGTTTCCCGGAATAACGTCCCCTTCTTTGATCATTGTGGAGTGAAGCACATTTTCCGCTGCCCGTCCCTGGTGGGTTGGCAGGATAAATGGAAACCCCATTATGTCTTGAATAGCGCTTTGCAGCCTGAAAAACGAAGGACTCCCGGCGTAACTCTCATCACCTTTCATCATTGACGACCATTGTTCATCACTCATCGCGCCTGTCCCGCTGTCGGTAAGGAGGTCTATGAAAACGTGGTCAGACGGAAGATTGAACAGATTTAAGCCTGCCCGTTTTAATGCTGCTTCACGTTCCTCACGGTTGATCAACTGGATAGATTCAACCATCTTGATTTTGAATGGTTCTGGACCGCTGGAATATGGGTGATCCAAAATGTTTGAATGCCTGCTCTCTATGTTTGTCATATTAAGTACCTCATATTTAATGAAAACAACAAAGGTAGAACGATTGCCATCATTGGTCAAGGTAAGGCAAGGGCTTCACTCCTGAATTGGATGAGTAGGAACCAATGGAGCGTTGCTTTTGAATCGAGTGGTAAAAGTAGCTCACTTTCGCCGAAAGTGAGCTACTAAGCAAATCATGATTATCTCGTCGTAAGTTATACCTTGTCAAACTATTTCAATAAGATTATCGGGTATGAAGAAACTTTTTGTTTATGCTGAGTTGTGATGAAATACCTGCCACTTGAAATTGACTGAATATCATCAAATTTCATCGATACATGGTGTTTGCCGACAGGATACCATCGTTGGAATTTAGTAACCTTCTTCCCTAATATGTTTGTAATTGAGAAATGCGTAATACCCGGCGAAGCGATTGAAAGATTAAAAGAAATTGTGCTGTTTGTTGGATTGGGATAAAAGGGTCCGACTGAGAATTCTTCTGGTTTGAATGAAGTGATCCCGTCCAATGAAATTCCAAGATCTTGCGATGGCTCAAAGGTATGTATTCCATCACCGGTAGTTATCAAATAACTACCCATCTGTGCCATATCAGGTGAGAAATAATGAAATTCATCTCTGTAATAGGCTACAGTCCGGGCAGTTGTACTATCTTCATTTCCTGATAGATCCGAAATATATAGTATTGTGGAAGGATAGTCTTGTGTAAATGCTAGATATGGTCCCCAGGGCATTATAGCGCTGATATCGGTCATATAGTCAGGCAAATAAAATCTACCAACATATTGGGGTAGTTCATGGCTACTAATATCAATTTTTAGAATTGTTGGAGCCACTAAAATAAAGAGATCATCTTGAAGTATTTGCAAGTCAGGTGAATATCCGTAATACGGTAAAGTCAAAGCTAATATTAATTCAGGAGAAGCAGGACTGCTAACATCATATGTATATAAACTTGTCGAATCAGAAATTGCAAATATATATAAATAGTTTCCGCTACTTGTCAAGTCAGAAAACCTTCCTCCCGGATAATTGATACTGTCAATTACACTATCATTATCCTCATTAGGCATATTAACTATGTAAATTGTTGTATCCGCAGTTATGAACAGAGTATTATCATCTATTGCATGCATTCTACTTAATCTATTTCTTGGAAAAGGTATTGTGTCAAGCATAACAGGCGTATATGGTTCAGAAATATCAACCTGTAGCAATGCATTATTTGAAGTTGTAAATATGAGTTTATCGTTGATCAGCTCCATTTGGTAAACATAATAGTGATAATGAAAACGTAAATAATTCAGCACTTCCGGCTGTGACGGATCAGAATAATCTATTGTCCAAAGTGTATTGCTAATTAACGTATAAAGAATATCATCCGATACTTCAATTTGCTTGCCACTATTTGGTGAAGCATTGTAACCGATTTCTTCAGGTGATGTTGGATCAGAAATATTATAAATTCTCAACCCACTATACCTTTCTGTAAAGTAAATAGTATCGCCTTGTATTATCATATGATGTTTTTTTACCTGCGCAGTGCCTGACGGAATCAAGCCAACATAAGAAGGTGAGTTAACATCTGAGATATCAACTATTATAATTCCAATACTATAGGTAGTGTTAAGATCGTCATTATCATCTATCGCAGTGAGATATGCGTAATCTCCAAAGACATCGATAGCAGTAATTTTCCAGCCAAATCCTGTTTGGCTTGATAAGGAAGGATTTGATGGATCGGAAATGTCAATTATAGCAAGTCCGGAATCACCATTCGCAACAAACGCTAAATCATCTTTTATTGCAAGGTCGTATGCGCCACCGTCAATGTCTAAGATTCCAATTTCCAATGGCTCCTCAGGGTTGGCTACATTAACTATTCTCATATCTGATCTGGCTGGCAGGTATAACAGAGTGTCAAGGAGATAAACACCTCCGAACTGAACATTGTTTGAACTAAAAGTACCCAACCCCAGAGGATTTTCCGGATCACTGATATCATGCACCTGATAGCTGTTCCATGATCCGGATGCTAACAAGTTTCCATCGACACTTACGAATAGTCCATAGGCAGATGAACGGGATATCAACTCAAGTTCGGGAGTATTTGAAATATCAAATATGTATAATCCCGCTAAAGTTTGTCCATCATCATGTGGTGAACTGACTAAATAAAGAAGAGAATCGACTATTTCCAACTCGTTACAATAGACTGAAATTGGATAAGATCCTATTTTCTCGGGTTCAGTAGGATCACTAATATCGTAGATATAAATACCGTTATAAGGGGTCGAGATATAAGCGTAATCTCCTGAAATTGCGATATCATTGAAACGAGGCCAGCTATCTGAAAGGCTGCTGATCAGAGATATGTTCAGGCTGTCCTGGGCGTGGAGAACTCCCAAACAGGAAAAGAGGATGATTGGCAAGATAATCTGTAAAAAGTGTCTCACAAAGGCTCCGGAAAAGCAAAACAAAAAGTCTGAATCTGAGAACGAACTACAAATCAAAATGGTAAAAGTGAGTATTTCCGGTTAAAAACGAGCAAAAAAGGTTTATGAGAAAATGAATTTATTTTAATATAAACTCATATATTACAGATTGTCAACTCAGATCAGAGCAAATATTGTACGTGTATAGTTTTTTCTGTTGAATCCTGTAAGGATGACACGATCTTAGCCCATACTTTCAAGTGGGATTAGAGTACAGTCGAATTTTTAGTCCCGTAGGGACGGCTGAGTCAGTACATGAAAAAATGCCTAACATCAGTCGTCCCTACGGGACTTATAGTATTGGTATTCCAATATCCACTCTTTCAGGGGCTGTTGCCCAAACCCTGCTCAATTATTCAATAGGTTGTTTTTACTGATGTCATTATCTACAATTTTGCTTTCTTGTCTCTTATTTGAGTCGATTTTTCAGTTGCTGCGTATAAAGTA